>NZ_DATIDM010000001.1:0-17356 GCF_035456225.1 Flavobacterium sp.
TAACACAGGACAGCATTTTATTTAACGACACCATTAAAAACAATATCCGATTAGGTAAAGAAAATGCTACTGATGAAGAAATCATTGAAGCTTTGAAAATTGCCAATGCCTATGAATTTGTGAAAGATCTTCCAAACGGTATCGATACCAATATTGGTGATGCGGGTAATAAATTATCCGGAGGACAAAAACAACGCTTATCCATTGCCAGGGCTGTTTTGAAAAACCCGCCAATCATGGTTTTGGATGAAGCAACATCAGCGTTGGATACAGAAAGTGAAAAATTAGTACAGGAAGCCTTGGAAAACATGATGCAAAACAGGACTTCCATTGTGATTGCTCACCGTCTCTCAACCATCCAAAAAGCAGACACGATTGTCGTTATGCAAAAAGGAAAAATTGTTGAACAAGGCACTCATGACGAATTGTTGGCCAAAAACGGAAACTACTCCAAACTGGTAATGATGCAGTCTTTTGAGTAGATCAGCTGGATGGTTAGATTATTAGAATTTTAGATTGTCTTAATTTAGATTTGGCAAAATGTATGTAAACAACCCGAATATCAAAATCCCTGAAAATCCGGATACCATAGTCTGGAAATACATGGATTTGTCTAAATTTTTAGACATTCTGATTTCGGGTAAAATGTTTATGTCCCGTTCGGATAAATTTGAGGATCAATATGAAGGTACTTTCAGTGAACCTACTTTTGAAGAGATCAAAAAAATTTCCGAAAACAACCCGAAATTTTTAGACTATTACAAATCGCATCGTAAAAATGTAGTCATCAGCAGTTGGCATACCAACGAATACGAAAGCTTTGCCATGTGGCAAATTTTCACCAAAAACAATGAAGGTTTAGCTATACAGTCTACCATAGGAAATCTGAAAGAAGCCTTACAAAAGGAAAGATATACCGAACAGCACATTGGAGAAGTAAACTACATCGATTACAAAAAAGAACTAATCCCTTTTGATGATGCCTTCTTCCCTTTTCTTTTTAAACGAAAAAGCTTTCAGTATGAGAATGAAATCAGAATAATTTCTGACGTGACTTCACAAAAACTAACGATAAATGACGGATTGAAAATAGATGTGGACATCAACAAAATGATTAATAAAATCTACATCCATCCCAAAAGCGAAAATTGGTACAAAAAGTTGGTCATTGAACTTGTATCCAAACTAGGCTTCGGCTTTGAAATAGAAAAATCGGATTTGGAAAGCGATATTTTGATTTAAATCAATTAATTTATCGGCTCATAGGTTTCCACTGCCCAGTCCTTTGAAAGCAGGTTTACGAAATGGTAATGCACTTTATCAGTCTTATCGAAAGCACCATTCTTGTTTATGTCTTCAATGGTTCTGAAATACAGGCGATTTTGAACTTCCACTACATTCCAATCGAGCAATTCCTGTAGATCGCTTGACAATTTGGTAAATGTTTTCCCGCTCATCGTACTGATGTAAAGCGACTTGATATCGTTAGCATCCAGTTTTCCATCTTTATTCGTATCGGAATCCACTAAAGAATACACCAAAATCTGCTTTTTGGTTTTATCCGAAATAGTATTAAGGAATGTTGCCGTTTGTATTTGAACCGGTTTATCGGTTAACGGTCGCAATGCAGTAGAATCGATGTGCTGGAATTTCAGATTCTCAAAATATCCGGTAAGTTCGAAACGATTGTAATTCGAAATGGCGTAACTCATCGAATTGGTTTTACTTGATCCGTAACTGCCACCTTCAGCAGACACACGAACGCCTCCAATAGCATGAATCAGGTATTTTGTTCCTTCCATGTAAATCGGCAAATCAGCAATCTTAATTTGCGAAGAATCCTTGGCAACCACATTTTTTTGTGTGCTTTTTTCATCTTCATAAATTACCTTCGGCTTTTCAGCTTCACCTTTACAACTTGCCAAAAAAGCAAATAAACCCAGTACAGTATATTTTGAGAAGTTTTTCATTTCGGAACAATTTTGTCTATCAAATATAAAACAATTAAATCAGGAACTATAATCTGAAATTCAATTTTATGTTGAATGTACGTGTGGTCATGTAATTCGGAATGGCATACTGGCTCTTGGTGTACACATCGCGCACCCAGGTATTCGTGATGGCATTCTGATTGTTGAACATGTTGTAAATTTCAAATCCTAAAGCGAATTCCCTAAAACGTTTCAGCCAATTCCTGCTTGACTGAATGGTTGCATCTTTAAACACATACGAAAAACCAACATCGGCACGACGATAATCCTTCAGACGGGTTTGGTAAAGATACGGATCCGCATAGGAAGGTGATCCACCCGGAAGTCCTGTATTATAAACTAAATTCAGATATAATTTCATGTTAGGAAGCGCCGGCATATAATCCTGGAACAACAAACCGAACTTCAGGCGTTGATCTGTCGGACGCGCTATGTTTCCGCGATTATTCTGATTTTCCTCCGTTTTCAGATAGCCGAAACTAAACCAGGATTCTGTTCCGGGAACAAACTCGCCATTCAAACGGAAATCGGCTCCGTAAACATAAGCCGTTGCGTCATTATTGGCTCGATAACGGATTCGGACATTATCAATCGTATACGTATTAACATCACTCAAGATTTTATAATACGCTTCCGAAACCAGCTTAAACGGCCTGCCAGACAATTTAAAACTGTAATCATTGCTTACTACTATATGATATGATTTTTGTGCTTTTACATTAGGATTAACTGCTCCATTGTAATCTCTTAATTCCCTGTAAAAAGGCGGCTGCTGGTACAAGCCTCCGGACAAACGGAAAAGCATATCGTTTTCCCATTGCGGTTTGATGGCAAACTGGGCTCTCGGACTAAATACAATCTGATTCTTCCCATTCAGGTTATCCCCCTGTACCTTCCAATCATGAACACGCGCACCTGCGTTAAACCAAATTTGGCTGGAACCAATAGTTCCTCTGTAGTTCCATTGTCCGTAACCTGAAAAACGATTGATCTGGACAAAATTAGTTGCCCTTACATTCTGATAAGGAGCCAACGGCCCATAATAAGGCGTATACGGCTGATCATTAGGCAGCACTATATCCGGTTGAGGCAATGAAAAACCGGCAGAATCAATAACTTCCCACTCAACTAATCGGTCACGAATATCTTCCCTGGTATATTTGAAGCCCCACTCAACCTGGCTGCTTTTCTTTTTAATATTATGAAACCCTTTTACTTCAGTATTCACAATCAACGCATCAAGATTATTTCTGGCATGGGTAAGTTGTGAACCAACCCCTCGGGAATACACGACATCCCCAAAGGTATCCGAACCTATATTAGAGTCTACTTCCCCTAAACGGTATTCGGCCAAAATGTCGAAATACTCTTGTTCCTGCGTATGATAAATCGAACCTATGAACTTATATTTCGAATCTTCATTTGCCTGATAAGTCGATTTTACGGCACCAAAATAGGTTGTGTATTCGTCTTTCTCCTGACCATCATAATAAACCAGCAAGGCAATCGGCTCATCAATAGTACCAAAATTTGTCTGACGAGTTAATGGCTGATAATGGTATTTATTCTGTGAAATATTCCCTAAAAAACTCCACTCCCATTTGGTGGAAGCATCAAAATTAATCTGGGTTTGAATATCTGCAAAAGTCGGAGTGTAATTGCTTTCGGTTTCCTGACTGTTTACCAGCAAACTGTTGTTTCGGTATCGGATTCCGGTAATATTGCTCCACTTCTGATTTTTGGAAACTAAATCAACCGTAGCGCTACCTCCCAGCAAACTCGCGTCCAAAGCCGCCTGAAACTTGGTAGGTCTTCTGTAAGTGATATCCAAAACCGACGACAATTTATCCCCGTATTTGGCCTGAAAACCTCCGGCAGAAAAATCCACATTGGAAACCATTTCGGTATTCGTAAAACTCAAACCTTCCTGTTGTCCTGAACGGATCAGGAACGGACGGTAGACTTCGATTTCATTTACATAAACTAAATTTTCATCATAATTACCTCCACGAACTGCATATGATGTACTCAATTCGTTATTTGAATAAACACCGGGCAGGGTTTTCAGAATGTTTTCCACTCCGGCATTGGCTCCCGGAATCTTTCTGATTACCTGCGGTTCGATCGTTGTAATACCTTCAACGCGCTTTCTTCCGCTGCTGGTAATCACAAGTTCTCCCAATCCCTCCGCATTTTGACTCAAAACAACATTCAGCTCAAAATCCTCGTTGTTTTTCAATTCAACGATAACAGATGTTTTTTTATAAGAAACATGTGTAATTTCAACCGTTACCTTAACATTGGCAGGGATTTTTATCTGAAAGAAACCGTTCTCGTTAGAGTTGGTTGTAACGTCACCCGCTTTGATGGTAGCATTCTCAACAGGCTTATTGGATTCGTCCAATAAAACACCTTTTACTCGTGCGGTCTGTGCATAGGACGTAAATCCCGTAATGAAAACAAAGAAAATCAGTAGATTAATTAGTTTTTTCAACTGGTGGTTGGGTTTTAGTTTTAAAAAAATGAGTTTCAAAGATAGTAGAATTTCCCATTTTATCAGAAACTACTACTTTTAATTCGTTTTTGCCTTCTTCATAAATGGCATCACTGAAATAATGGGTTAACGATTTCGTCTTAAAATCATAATCCATTAAAATCCATTTTCCGTTTATATAGCCGTTATATTCTTTTATTCCGGACAAATCATCATTTATGCGGACACTGATCGAATCCCTTTTCTCCAGATCAGCACCTTCGGTAAAAGAAGGACGGTAAATTTTCGGCGCTATCGTATCAGTCATTAACTTAAATTTCCCCAGATCTTTAGTACGGATGGAAAACAGGTTGCCTTTTTTGGAAGTTGTAAAATATTCCGAAGTATTCCCATCCATTCTGGAAATAAACGTTTTTTCCCTGTTAAGATTTGGTATATCCGTAACATCAAAAGTCACTGTCAGGTTATTGTGCACCGGAACTGTTTCATTATGGAGAAAAAGCACATTGTCCTTAACATCGAAATCCATATAAAAATCCTCATAAAAAGAACCTGCGGGAATAAAAACCGAAACATTGTCTTTTGTATAATTGTTATCATTTGCGGATTTCAGAAAATAAGGTGTTTTCTTTTGTTCCCTTGCAATCGCAGCATTGGCACCGGAATACTGGATTGGAATGTTAATGATGCGTTTGTTTTTATGAAAATCTGAAATTTCAATCCGGTAATTATAAACCATATCAGGAAGTACGGTAATCTGACCGTTTTTCTTATTGTGGCTGACCGGTGCGAAAGGATAAACTTTCTTATAAAATAATTTTTGAACCGTCTGATTTATTGTTTTGTAACGATAGAAGTCGATAAAATTATTAATGTACCTTGTTTCATCAAACGAAAAGCGGTCGAATTCATAATCGTAGAATTTGCTTCCGTTTAAGAACGTTTCCACTTTATAAATCCCGTTCCAGTTGAAATTCTTATCCGATAGATCATAGACATTGATTCCAAAACCGATGGCTCCTTTAGCCAGGACTTTATCTGCAAGATAACTTCCGTTGGGTTGAAGCGACAGATTTAACGGAATTGGTCTTTGTGAATTATTTACCACGGCACTGTCACCCACTGCGTAAACAACCAAATCATTAATATTTGGCATCTTGGTATCAGGCATCAGCATATCGAAACCAAAAAACATCGGGTTAATGATATCTTCGGTTTTTGTGTCCCGAATTTCAAAATGCAAATGCGCCCCACCTGAACTACCTGTATTTCCGGAGAAAGCGATTATTTGTCCTTTTTTTACAGATAACTCACCGGCTAACGGAAAAATTTCGATTTCATAAGATTTTTGGGCATACTGTCGCTTTCTGATAAAATCGGCAATCGGGCCGTCAAACTTTTTTAAATGACCATATACCGATGTAAAACCATTGGGATGCGTTATGTAAATCGCTTTCCCATATCCTTTTTCGGAAATTTTGATACGGGACACAAAACCGTCGGCTGCCGCATAAACAGGCAACCCTTCTTTTTGTTGGGTTTTAAAATCCAGACCGGAATGAAAATGATTTCCACGCAGTTCCGCAAAAGAACCGGAAGCAAATAAAGGAATATCTAAAGGCGAACGAAAATAATCCTTGGGATATTCCGGAGACTGGCCAAGGCAAAAGGCGGATAAAAACAATAGAAAATACGGCAATTTCATAACTATAAATTTTGGCTAATAAGCAGCTAATATATAAAAAAACACCCATTCACACAGAACAGCAACCAAAATTTACATAACTGACTACACAACAAATTATTAGCAAAGGAGCTAAAACATTTTTTAAAAATTAAACAAATTTATTGTTATATATCAAATGGAATACTAACTTTGTAAATCGTGTAATGAAACAGATCGATAATGAATGGATTAAATGAAATCATTGATTCTCTCGAAATTAAATTCTCTAAAATGGTCCTGAAACTGGAAAGTTTGGAGAAAGCAAATCAGGAATTACGAAATGATTTATCGAAATCCTCAAACATTATCAATAAGCAATCCGAGGAAATTACGGTATTGAAAAACCAATACGAAACCCTCAAAATGGCAAATTCATTACTGGGCAGTGACGAAAATAAAAGAGAAACAAAACTCAAAATAAATTCATTAATTCGCGAAATCGATTATTGTATAGCACAACTTTCTGATTAATAAAGAATGAGTGAAAAGCTTAAAATAAAAATATCAATTGCAGACCGCGTGTACCCCCTTACCGTGGATTATTCGCAGGAAGAAGGTTTGAGGACCGCTTCAAAAAAAATTGATACCATGATTAAGCAATTCGAAGAAAACTATGCAGTAAGGGACAAGCAGGATGTATTGGCCATGTGCGCACTACAATTTGCCTCGCAGGTGGAACAAAAGCAAATCGACAAATCAACCGATCTTGAAAAGGCTTTTGACCGCTTAAAAGAAATAGATGAAAAAATGAGTACAATTCTTTCAAAATAAATACGTTCTTTACATAAACTAAGATACTGCCTACATTAGTACCTATTTGATAAACTCAACACTAACAAATTCAAATGAGTGAATCTTCGTTTCTAAAGCAGACTGCCCCGAGCAGGTCCTTGAACAGCGAGTTAACTCAAAACTTGTCCATACGAGTTTATGCAATACCCCTAATGTAGGCTTTTTTTATATATAACTTTAACACACTTATGAACACATTAATTATAATCATTGGCTGTCTTGCCGGAATCGGAATCGGTTTCGCGATTGCGAAATATTTAGAAAAAACGAATGTTTCCAATTTAATCAAAAACGCTAAAAAAGAAGCCGCATCCATTCTAAAAGACGCTAAAGTTGAGGCAGAATCCCTCAAAAAAGATAAATTGCTTCAGGCAAAAGAAAAGTTCCTTGAATTAAAATCGGAGCACGAAAAAGAAATTTTAGCCAAAGACAAAAAAATTGCTGAAGCAGAGAAAAGAACCCGCGATAAAGAGTCGCAGGTTTCCAATGAATTAGCTAAAACCAAAAAGCTAAACGACGAAGCCGATTCAAAAATAAACGATTACAACAACCGTTTAGAACATATCGAGAAAAAACAACAGGAAGTTGACCGTCTTCACAAAAGTCAGGTAGAACAACTGGAAACCATTTCCGGTCTTTCTGCAGAAGACGCTAAAAACCAATTGGTGGAAAGTTTAAGAGCCGAAGCAAAAACAAATGCTATGGCGCATATTCAGGAAACCATTGAAGAAGCCAAACTTACTGCACAACAGGAAGCTAAAAAAATCATCATCAACACCATTCAACGTGTAGGGACAGAAGAAGCCGTAGAAAACTGTGTTTCTGTTTTCAACATTGAATCTGATGATGTAAAAGGACGAATCATTGGTCGTGAAGGTCGTAACATCCGTGCTTTAGAAGCAGCAACCGGCGTTGAAATCATCGTTGACGATACTCCGGAAGCGATCATCCTTTCTTGTTTTGATCCGGTACGTCGTGAAATTGCACGTTTGGCTCTACACAAACTGGTGACTGACGGACGTATTCACCCGGCACGCATTGAAGAAGTAGTTGCTAAAACAGCTAAACAGATCGACGACGAAATCATTGAAGTTGGTAAACGTACGGTTATTGATTTAGGAATCCACGGATTACACCCTGAATTGATTAAAATCGTTGGTCGTATGAAATACCGTTCTTCTTACGGACAAAACTTACTGCAACACTCAAGAGAAGTAGCCAAACTTTGTGGTATCATGGCCGCTGAATTAGGCTTAAACGTGAAATTGGCAAAAAGAGCCGGTTTACTTCACGATATCGGAAAAGTGCCTGATACGGAAAGCGAATTGCCTCACGCCATTTTAGGTATGCAATGGGCTGAAAAATACGGTGAAAAAGAAGAAGTGTGCAACGCTATCGGAGCGCACCACGATGAAATCGAAATGAAATCATTGATTTCACCAATCATTCAGGTTTGTGATGCTATTTCAGGAGCACGTCCTGGTGCAAGACGTCAGGTTTTAGATTCTTACATTCAACGTCTGAAAGACCTTGAAGATATCGCTTACGGATTCAACGGTGTTAAAAACGCTTATGCTATCCAGGCTGGTCGTGAACTACGTGTAATCGTAGAAAGCGAAAAAGTAAGCGACGAAATGGCGGGCAACTTATCGTTTGACATTTCACAAAAAATCCAAACAGAGATGACTTACCCGGGTCAGGTAAAAATTACCGTAATCCGTGAAACAAGAGCTGTGAATATTGCAAAATAGTTAACAGTGGTCAGTTAGCAGCGCTTACAACATCTAAAAACTAACCTTATACAGAAAAAGACTTGTTGAAAAACAGGTCTTTTTTTTATTTAAACCAATCACTAACCACTGAACACTGAACACTCCCCACCCTCTACTTCCTAGGATGATACGAATTTAAAACTTCAGACAAGAACCTTCTGTCCAGATGCATATAGACTTCAGTAGTTGTAATAGATTCATGGCCCAACATCATTTGGATTGAACGCAAATCAGCTCCATTTTCCAAAAGATGCGTTGCAAAGGAATGCCGAAAAGTATGTGGGCTTACCGACTTCTTTAAATTGATTTTAACGGCCAAATCTTTTATAATGGTAAAAACCATTGCGCGGGTCAATTGCCTTCCTCTCCTGTTAAGAAAAAGGGTATCCTCGTGGCCTTTCTGAACAGAAAGATGAGAACGGACCAAATCCTTATACATCAAAATATATTTTTGCGTTGAAGAACCTATAGGCACAAAACGCTGCTTGTTTCCTTTACCTGTAATTTTTATAAAACCTTCCTCGAAAAACAAATCCGATATTTTTAAACCTACCAATTCCGAAACCCTCAAACCACAACTATACAATGTTTCTAACATCGCCCTGTTACGCTCCCCTTCTTCTTTTGACAAATCTATGGCGCCAATCATGATATCAATTTCTTCAACTGACAAAGTATCCGGCAATTTACGTCCTGTTTTGGGCACTTCGATTAATTCAAGCGGAGTTGTATTGCGATATCCTTCAAAAATGAGGTAATTAAAAAAACTCTTAAGGCCAGAAATTATTCGGGATTGACTTCTCGCATTCAGGCTTCCCGAAATGGTGTAGATAAAATGCTGAATATGTTCTTCTGCAATATCAATCGGCGAAAAAACCAATTTTTTATCCTCTAAAAAAAGTATCAGCTTCTCGACATCTAAAACATAGTTGGTTATGGTGTTTTCAGACAAACCCCGCTCCAGCTTTAGGTAGGTTTGGTATTCCGATAAATAAGACGACCATTGTTTCATAGGTCTAAAATAAAAAAAATCCTGAAAGTTTTCAGGATTTTAAATGGTATTGGATTTTACATTAAAAAATATAAGCTGCCCCAATCTGAATTGTCATGCTTTTCACGTCAGCGTCTTCTGACTTATCTATATCGGTTGTACCAAAATTCACTCGCCCGTTAGCACGGAATTTATCAGCAAAACTAACCCCTAGCCCGGCAGCAATCGCAAGATCCGTATCTTCAATAGTATCCTTAACATCAGCTGACCCTTGTTTTGCATTCATAAGAAACCCCATTTGCGGTCCTGCTTCCAGATAAACAAGATTAAATATATACAATTTAGCCAGTACCGGAACATTGATATAATCTAATTTTAGGCTCTCAACAGAATGTCCTTCAAAATCGTCAAAGGCAGTACCTTGTGTCGAATAAACAACTTCCGGTTGAATAGCCAGAAGCTTCAACACTTTAATTTCCGAAAAAAGACCGGCATTAAATCCAGCCAAGGATTTTGTATTTTCGATATCTCCGGTCAATGAGGAAACATTAAGACCAGCCTTAAGTCCCCAATTAAATTTCTGCGCCTGAACTGTGGCGATAGAGAACATGATAAATAATCCTAAAAAAAGTGCTTTTCTCATATTTTTTGGTTTAGTAGTTTATCAAATATACTAAAAATACACAAAAAAAAACCCGCTTATGTCAGCGGGTTTTTTGTCTGTAAAAGATCTTTAAAATTTGTATAATAATCCAAATTGAGCCTGATCAAAAGGGTTGTTAAACAGGTTGATGTCCATTGAAAATGAATTGGTTGAATCACCGTGTTCAGGGTTTTCATTATTATATGAGATTACATTCGCCACAACAAAGACAGCTGCAAATCTAGGAGTAATGAAATAATTTATACCTAAATCGACATTAGCCTTGATTCCATTTGATGTATCATCATAATCAGGAATAGGATCAATATAATCTTCTTCAACTTTAGTCGAGCTGAACCCTAAACCAACTTCGCCGTAAGCAACAAAACGCTTATTGTTCAATTCCAGGAAATTATATCTTGCAAACGCTCCGATTCCCCAGTTAGAAGACTTCTTATCAGGATCTAAAGCTCCAATTCGATCTTGTTTAGAAGACCCAATATCCAAATCACCTCCAATCGAAATCTGATCAGTTATCATATAACCAAATTTAGGATTGAAAGAAAAGGAGTTTGAATCATCATCAGATTTAACCGACAATGAACCTTCAACATACATATTACCTTTTGCAAAACCGTATTCAGATTCGCTTTTTACCGTATCCTGCGCATTGGCAAATCCAAAGGCAAAAATAGCGGCAACTGATAAAAGAATTTTTTTCATAAACTTTGTTTTATAATTAGTAGTATAAATTTATTCATAATAACAATGTTAAATCATTAACTAAAACCCAGAGATATCAACAATTTAATTAACAAAAAAGCCTCATAAAATGAGGCTTTTTTTTCATCCAAACCATATGGCAGATTAAAATTTATAACCTGCAGAAATAGACAATACACCATTATGGGATTTAAAATCGTCATCATCTTCAAAATCATTAATATTAGACAACCCAAAGTTATATCTTACTCCTGCAAAAACATTGTCAGTAAAATCAAATCCTGCACCTATGTTCAACCCAAAATCAACTGATTTCACATAATCTTTCGCATCCTCCTCTCCAGAACCATATACAGAATCAGAATACTCATATCTAGCACTTAACAAAAAGCCAATTTGCGGACCAGCTTCAATATAGAATTTTTTAGCCGCGTAGTATTTTGCCATAATGGGAATATTCAAATAATTCAATTTAAATTTATCTTCAGCATAGTAGGTTTCAAACCCATCATATCCAGAATACTCATATTTTGTCCCTTGCATCGAAAACAATAATTCTGGCTGGATCGCAAATTTGTCATTAATTTTACACTCCACGATACCTCCGATATGCAAACCAATTAAAGACTTGGTATCTTCTTCATCTCCTGTTAAAGTCGCGACGTTCATACCTCCTTTTATTCCAAATCTGGTATTACTTGCTGATTGTTTCACTTGAGCCTTTACAAATCCGAAGGCCAATAGCGCTACTGCTGCTAAAATAATTCTTTTCATATTTGTTGGTTTATAGTTAGTACTATAAATTTATCCAGAATAAGAATTAATAACAACAAGTTAAAAAAATGAGATATTAACAATTTAATTAACAAAAAAAGCCCCGCAATGCGGGGCTTTTTATATAATGTTCTAATTAAGATTAGAATTTGTAAGCAGCAGATACAGACAATACACCGTTTTTAACTGTATCAGTAGAATCTGGATAATCATCAACATTTGATAAACCAAAATTATATCTTACTCCAGCAGAGATATTATCAGTAAAATCATATCCAGCACCTAAGTTGAAACCGAAATCAATTGAATTCGTCCACTCTTTAACATCTGTATCAGTTGATTCAGAAAAAGTCTCTCCAGTGAAAAAATCTGTTCCTGTAACATCAGTTTTTTGTTTAGCACTCAATAAGAATCCAATTTGAGGACCAGCTTCAACACTGAAACCTTTAGCTACATAATATTTAGCCATAATTGGAAGGTTCAAATAATTAAGTTTAGCTGTAGATTCTACTGCAAAAACACCATCTGCATCAGCTGAACTATATTCTGATTTTGCACCCTGCATAGAGAACAATAATTCTGGCTGAATAGCGAATTTCTCGTTTAATTTATACTCCATAAAACCTCCAACGTGAGCTCCAATTAAAGCACTTGTGTTTTCAACATCACCAGTTAAATTAGCAATGTTTAAACCTGCTTTTGCTCCAAATCTCATTTTACTGTCTTGTGCATTAGCAAATCCGAAAGCGAATACAGCTGCTAATGATAAAATAACTTTTTTCATGATTAGTTTAAAATTTTAAAAATTTACTTGGCAAATCTATAAAAAAACCAATTTCATAAAATTTCAACAACAAAAAAACTAAAAAAAACACAAAATAATTAACCAAAAAAAACATATACATTTGATTATCATGCATATATATGTCGATTTTTTTTTGTTAAATTTTGATAACTTAACCAATTAACTCATTTTTAAGTTAAAATTTTTCTTACAATACAGTTTCAATTAAGCTTGTTTTTAAAATATGTCAGAAAAAAATCACTTAACTAAATGATATTTTTCGTTTTTAGAAAAGCTTAATGGTAGCTTTGTATTACATTTACAAAAAGAATCTGTATGAAAATTATCATAATCAACGGACCAAACTTAAACCTTTTAGGTAAACGCGAACCGGAAATCTACGGTAACGAAACTTTTGAAGATTATTTTTTTCTGCTGAAGAACAAATACACCACCATTGAGTTGCATTATTTCCAGAGCAACATCGAAGGAGAACTAATCAACAAGATCCATGAAGTAGGCTTCAGTTATGATGGCATAATCCTTAATGCCGCTGCATACACCCACACTTCCATAGGCATTGCTGATGCTGTGAAAGCAATATCCACACCTGTGGTGGAGGTTCACATTTCCAATACCTTTTCACGCGAATCGTTCCGACACGCCTCCTATATCTCACCAAATGCAAAAGGGGTCATTATCGGCTTCGGATTAAAAAGCTACGAACTTGCTCTTAAATCTTTTTTATAACCCATACAACCAAGCGATTCCTTTTATCGTCTTTAAAACAAAAATAACTTCATGACCCGACAATTTTATCTGATTGCCTTATTATTACTATCCGCCACTGTATTTGCACAAATAAAAGGAAAAGTTACTGACAAAGCAGGACAACCTGTTCCTTATACCACTGTAATTATTGAAAACACCTATAATGGCACTTCTGCTAATGAAAATGGTTTGTTCGAACTAATTGTAAAAGAAAAAGGAAAATACACCGTTATTTTTCAGTCTTTGGGTTATAAAACAAAAAAAATGACCGCCGACATCCAAGCGTTTCCTCATACCATGAATGTGGTTCTGGAAGATGAAAATTATACCTTATCAGAAATGATCATCAAGCCAAACAAGGAAGATCCTGCTTATGAGATCATTCGCAATGCCATAAAAAACCGAAAAATCAATTCCGGCAAAACCGACAGATTCGAAGCCGATTTTTACTCCCGAGGCATATTCAGAGCCAAAAATGTACCGAAGAAATTCCTGGGAATGGAAATTGGGGATTTCGATGGCGCATTGGACTCGACCGGAACCGGGATTCTCTATCTATCGGAAACGGTCTCAAAAATTGCATTTGAAAAACCTAATAAAATAAAAGAAGAAATCATTGCTTCCAAAGTGAGTGGTAACGATAACGGTTTTAGTTTCAATACCGCACAAGGTACTAATTATGATTTCTATGCGAACTATGTAGACATGGGCATCAACATGGTTTCCCCTATAGCTGATAATGCCATGTCGTACTATAAATACAAACTGGAAAGTATTTTTACCGACAATCACAATCAACTCATCAACAAAATTAAGGTCATAGCAAAACGCGATAAAGAACCTGTTTTCGAAGGATACATATATATTGTAGAAGACACTTGGGCTATTTACGCCATCGATTTGAACAGTAAAGGCTACCGAATGCAGCAACCTATTTTAGAATATATCGCTTTTACGCAGAACTTTAATTACAATCCCAACACCAGAATCTGGGCTAAAAACCAGCAGACCATCGATTTTAAAGCTTCCATTTTCGGAATGGGTTTTACCGGAAAGTTCACTCACGTATTCAGCAATTATGTGTTCAAGGATCAGTTTGAGAAAAAAACCTTTACCAACGAGATTGCCAAAATCGTAAAAGACGCCAACAAAAAAGACACGATCTACTGGAATGAAAACCGACCGGTTCCGTTGACAGACGAAGAGATCGGCGATTATCACAAAAAAGACAGCATACAGACCATCCGTAAATCGCAAGTCTATATGGATTCATTGGACCGGAAAGGCAATAAATTCAAATTCCTGAAGATCTTCACCGGATATACATACAAGGACAGCTACCACAATTGGTCTGCATCCTACAAAGGCGTTTTGGACGTAACATCGCTTGGCTTCAATACCGTTCAGGGATGGAATCTCGATTCCGGGTTTTCATTCACCAAACGCAATGAAGACAAAGGAACGTATACCTTTATCAATTCGACTTTCAATTACGGATTTGCCGAAGATCGTTTGCGGGTTAACGGAAGTATTTATCACCGTTTCAACACTACAAATTACGCCACAGCATCAGCATCAGGTGGAAGCAGCATCAATCAGTTCAATCCTGCTAATCCGATTTCCAATCTCATAAATTCCATCAGTACCTTATTCTTTAAGGACAACTACGCGAAATATTACAACAAGGAGTTTATCAAATTAGGTTACAGTCAAAACATTTTGAACGGCGTTACAGCAAACGGAAGTATTGAATATTCGGCCAGAAAACCGCTTTTCAACAATACCGATTATGTACTGATCAAAAACGACAAGGATTACACCTCCAACAACCCGCTTTTGCCTTATGACAATACCACTCCGGCGATTGTAAAACACAATTTGGTCAAAGCCAATATCGGAGCAAGAATCCGTTTCGACAATAAATACATAACGCGTCCTGACGGTAAAATAAACATCCCAAACAATGATTACCCCACACTTTCTATAGGTTACGAAAAAGGATTTGCCGGAAGCGAGGACATTTATAATTACGATTTCTTATCCGCTTTGGTGGATTATGACAAGACATTCGGCAACAAAGGTGATTTTGCCATTCGTCTGAAAGCCGGACAGTTTTTTAATGCCGAAAACATTTCATTTGTGGATTACAAGCACTTCAACGGGAACCAGACCCATGTTGGTACAGCCGACAAATACCTGAACGTATTCAATATGCTCCCGTATTATTCCAACAGTACAAACGATGCTTATTTTGAAATGCACATGGAACACAACGATAAGGGTTTTATCATGAATAAAATCCCGCTCATCAACAAACTGCAATGGAATTTAGTTGCAGGATTCCACATGTTGAACATTCCGAATTTCAAGCCTTATCAGGAATACACAGTTGGATTTGATAATATGGGCTTTGGCAAATTCCGATTGTTCCGATTTGACTATGTACGTTCTTACCAGGATGGTTTCCAAACGGACGGAGTTGTCTTCGGGTTGAAGATTTTGAACATGCTCAACTAAAAAGAATTATCATAAAAACAATAAGGCGCGCCGGGAAACCCAGTGCGCTTTTTTATTTCCAGAAAACATCATAGGCAAAACGAATCAACGTTCCGACTACAACCACTAAAAAGAACGCGCGGATAAATCCGTTTCCTTTGCTGATTGCCAATTTAGCTCCCATAAAACCGCCAAGTGCGTTGCAAACTGCCATCGGCAAAGCGATTATCCAAATAATTTTCCCTTTCAGCATGAAAAGGCAGATTGAACCAAAGTTAGTCGCCAGATTTACCATTTTCGCATTCGCGGAAGCATGAAGAAAATCGAAACCCAATACAGAAACAAAAGCCACAACAAAGAAACTTCCTGTTCCGGGACCAATAAAACCGTCATAAAAACCAACAGTCACACTGATTATTACCGCGTAAATTATCTGGTTTTTAACCGACAAAAGCTTTTCCTGATGTTGTCCGAAGTTTTTCTTTATAAACGTATAAATCGCCAACAATGTCAGTACCACCAACAATAAGGGTTTCATGAAATCGTTACTGACATGGGTCAGCAAAGTAGAACCTGCAAAAGCCGAAGCAAAGGCAATCAGAGACATAAACATCAGCAGTCTCCAGTTCATTGTCACTTTTTTAAGATATTGGTAAGCCGCAAAACTGGTTCCGCTAAAAGCTGGAATCTTTAACGAACCGATGATATTGGCGACAGGCACATTAGGCATAAGAATTAACGCAACTGGCGTCTGAATCAAGCCACCGCCACCAACTATAGCATCCACAAATCCGGCCGCAAAAGAAGCTATACAAAGAAATAGTAAGATTTGAATTTCCATGATAAAAAGAAAAAAGCCGAATTCAGATGAATTCAGCTCTTTATATGTTTAATGATTCGACATAATTACGCTCGAACGATGTTTGCGCCTAAAGCTCTCAAACGCTCATCAATTCTTTCGTAACCTCTGTCGATTTGTTCAATATTCTGAATAGTACTTGTTCCTTTTGCCGAAAGTGCTGCAATCAACAATGAAATTCCTGCACGGATATCAGGGGAACTCATTGTCGTGGCTTTCAGTTGCGATTTGAAATCGTGTCCCATAACTACCGCTCTGTGTGGATCGCACAACATGATTTTTGCGCCCATGTCGATTAATTTATCAACAAAGAACAAACGGCTTTCGAACATTTTCTGATGAATCAGCACGTCTCCTTTTGCTTGTGTTGCCACCACCAAAATAATACTCAATAAGTCCGGTGTAAACCCAGGCCAAGGAGCATCCGCAATGGTTAAGATGGAACCGTCAATATCGGTTTTAACTTCGTAACCGTTGTTATGTGCCGGAATATAAATATCATCACCTTGTCTTTCCAAAGTGATCCCCATTTTTCTGAAA
>NZ_DATIDM010000002.1:0-19688 GCF_035456225.1 Flavobacterium sp.
CCCAATACTGCAGAAATAAGTTCCTCATTGTGGTTCATGAATGTAAAACTCATCCAAACCACACCAAAAACAGAAACCACCGCTGACGCCATAGCATTAAACAAACTGGCTTTGGCTACTTCAGCTGTACTTGTTTTTGTCAGTAACATCATAGCAGCAGAAGCCGTTAAAGTAACCACGCCAATAATAGTCACCATAGTTAACGAACCATCTTTGGCTACAGCCAATGTAGCTGTTCCGGGATTGAAACGAGGTAACAAATCAGGGAAAGCGCCAGCAATTACAATCATCAAAATGGCTATCCCAAAAATGACAACTGATTTTTTAGCTCCAGGCTTTAAAGGAGTTCCTGAAGATTCTGATTCTGTATCAAGGCTTTTTGCAAACTCAGGATCTTTCATTTTTTCAATAAATATAGGATCATCGTTTAGTTCCTTTCCGCTTTTGAACACCGAAAAACAACCTATCAACAACCCAATAATACAGGACGGAATACATATCATCATAATATCCACCAATGCGCCCGGATAAGCCAACACTACCACAAAAGCCGCAGTAGCAGCACTCATAGGACTACCGGTTAAAGCCAAATGGGAAGCAATTACTGAAATACTTAAAGGACGTTCTGGACGGATTCTTTTTTTAGCAGCTACTTCAGCGATAATCGGTAATAAAGAATATACGATATGAGCTGTGCCGGCAAATAAGCATAAAAAGTAAACCGTAAAAGGTGCTATAAATGTGATGTTCGAAGGATTTTTTCTTATGATTTGTTCGGCCAGATTCACCAGATAATCCAATCCGCCCGAAGCCTGCAAAGCAGCCGCGGTCGTCACGATGGACATGATGATCAGCATTACATCAATAGGCGGATCGGTGGGTTTCATCTGAAAAACAAAAATAAATATCAGAAGGCCAACCATACCCATGACACCCAAACCGATGCCTTTCATTTGTGATCCGATGAGAATCATTCCCAAAAGAACTGCTATTTCTAACCAAAACATATCACAAAGTTTATATAGTTATACTTATAAATTCCAAAATCAAGTCATCAAACCAACAATAATCGGCCCCCACGTCGTCAGAAGAATATTCCCCAAAGCATAAGGAATCGTATATCCCAAAACAGGGAACTTACTTTCCGAAGCATCCTGTACCGCTTTGAGTCCAATCGTCGAAGTTCCTGCTCCTGTTTGTGCTCCCAATAATATTATTGGATTCATCTTTAACACATATCTTCCAAAGAATAACCCAATAACATGAGGAATTATCGCTACTGCAAGTCCGGCTAATATTATACTGGGACCAATTGCCTTTAGTCCGGAAATAAAACTTGGCCCGGCAGTCATACCCACAAGTCCGATAAAAGTTGCCAATCCCACATTATCGAAAACCCATAAAGCAGCTTCCGGAATTCTTCCCAAAACAGGTGTTCGGGAATGCAGCCATCCAAAAACCAACCCCATAACCAAAGCACCTCCGCTGGTTGTCAGGGTTACCGAAATATCAAAGATGTTTACGGAAAGGAGTCCAATCAAACCTCCTAAAACTATACCCAGGCTAACAAATATGATATCTGTTTCCGAACTTAATCGATCTAAAAAACCAGCTTTTTTTGCGGCAGCCTCTAAATGAGCAAGTTTACCCGAAACTAGTAAAACATCACCTCTTTGTAAAACAGTGTTTCCATTGAAAGGGATTTCATGAAATTCTCTCGTGAGTTTATCCAGCATTATCCCTTCCCCAACTTTAGTATCCCGAGCCTCACGAATTGTTTTCCCGATAATTTGCTTATTTGTCAGGGTAATTTCCATGCGGGCAATGGGGAAATTCAGTAATTCTTCATCCAGAACTTCAGGCCCAATTTCCGAGATATGCTTCAGAATAATTCCATGTTGCGCCATAATTACCAACACATCATCCTTGCTGATAATGGTTTGCGGTGTGGGATCTAACAATTCCCCGTTATGTCGTAACCGTTGAATTATGATTCCCACATCTGAATTCTTTTTTTCAAACTCGGCGACAGTCTGTCCAATCCATTTGTCGTTTGTGATTTTATAAGCACGGATGATCCATCTTTTGTAGGCAGAGTCAATACCGGGTTCATGTTCTGTATCTCCCGTTAGCGACTGACTCAATTTCTTACTTTCTTTCACCAGTTTGACTCCCAATATTTTAGGAGCGATAGTGGTAAAGAAAAATACTAAAGAGGTTGCTCCTAAAAGATAAGTGGCTGCATAAGCAACCGGGATATTATTAATTAAATGTGCTTTTTCTGCAGCAGGAATAGAAAGCTGGCTGATGGATACCGAAGCTGTACCGATAACTGTTGATTCCGAAAAGGCTCCTGCCAAAAGACCAGCGGCCGTACCGGCATCATAGCCAAAAAATTTGGACATTATATATGACACTAGCAGACAGGACACACAAATAACCACCGTCAGCATTAACTGTGGAAAGGCATTTTTTTTAAGACCTTGAAAAAATTGAGGACCTACTTTATATCCAGTAGCAAAAAGAAATAAGTCAAAAAAGATTGTTTTTACAATTTCGGGTATTTCGATAACCAACTGGCCTATTAGTACCCCGGAAAACAAAGTCCCTAAAACCACACCTATCTTAAACGAACCAATCCTGATGCGACCAAGTAAAAAACCAAATGCCAGCATCAAAAAAACTGCCAATTCCGGATGTTCACGCAAAATAGTTGTAATAGTCAACATTTGTTGCATTTTAAAATTTATAAAACGGCAAAAAAATGGTAACCAGTGACTTTCAGTCAGTTAAAACATGCGTAAAAAAGGGGCTATTCAAAATTAACAAGAGTAAATTTAAGATTTTTTTTGACATATCCTAACATTTTTAACAATATTACTCTGCTTAATTTTAAATTAAAACCAAGACTGTTTCACATTTGACTAAAAAATGAATACTTTATCAATATATAAAAGAACTGTTTCCAGAATGAGAACACCGGTAGAATAATATATGACGAATAGTTTATTATTCGTCACCGGATCTATAAGGCATCTGTGAAACCCCATCTTTTACAACTGAATTAAAGTAAAAAAACAATCGAAGGGTGTGATTCATATCGTATTGATAGCCGGAATATTTTTGCTGAAAAACATTCATATATCCAAAGTCAAAACTCAACTTGGAATTTATAGATTGCTTAATGCCTATAAAAAAACGATTTTGGTCAAACGTATTATAAACAACTTCATTTCCAAAATGTACAAGGATTTCGTCTGATACAACTAAAATCGGTAGATTCTTTTTTTTAAAAACCGGAATTCCAAAAAAGGCCAGATAGCGTATCCTATTAGTATACCGTTGGTTACCGGATTCCTTATCATCCACAATTTTTTCCTGCCAACGTTGCTCAATCCTAATTCTTTGAAGAATTCCAACGTTTTCGAACAATGTATTTAATTGAAACTGCTGGTAAATTCTGTTTTCGTCGGAATATGTACTCCATTCGGGATTGGACGGAGCCAGCCACATATGAGCGTAACCCATCGTAAAAGTCATTTTTACATTTGGAAGATAGGTAAAACCTCCTCGCAGAAAATAAAAATTATTCTCTTTCAAAAAATTGTCACTTCTAATATGAGCATCTGCGACTAATCCCCAATGTTCCTGAAATTTAGTCACCGTGTTTATGGAAAACCACGATTGTGTACCTTGAACGATTTCCTTTTTCTGTGGTTCCTGACAAAAAAAAGCCATCGGCATAAAAAAAATCAAAGTTTTAATTAAACTTTTCATCATTTTATCAGAAAATTAGTTAGAATAATCAAAAACACATCCTAACAAATTTACATATTCCATTCGTATTTAAAATCTTCAAAAGCAAAAATTTACTTCGGCGACACTTTTTAAAATCGTTTTGGTCGTGGTGACTTCCACAAAGCGTAAACCATTTTACTTTTTGGAATGTTTATTTTGAACTACCTTTGACATCAATACGATTCTCATGAAAAACACGAAAAACGATACCACGCAAAAAAGTCTGCACCCGAGAAACAAACACCACGGCAGTTACGATTTTAAATCCTTAACGGAAACTTTGCCTGAACTGAAACCGTTTGTCGCAATAAATAAATTTGGGAATGAAAGTATCGATTTTGCCAATCCTGATGCGGTGCGCGCTTTAAACAAAGCCTTGCTGAAACATTTTTACAACATCGGTTATTGGGAATTGCCAAAAACCAACCTCTGCCCTCCCATTCCGGGGCGCGCCGATTACATTCATTATATAGCGGATGTTTTAGCGGAAACTAATGGCGGAAAAATTCCGACCGGAAAGAGTGTCCGAATTTTGGATATCGGTGTGGGTGCCAATTGCATTTATCCCATTATCGGACATCAGGAATATGGCTGGGAATTTGTCGGTACCGAAGTGGACAAACCGGCCAAGAAAACTGCAGAAACCATCATCAGCAACAATCCGGAATTAAAAGATGCTATTTCCATCCGACTTCAGGAAAGCAAACGAAATATTTTCAAAGGAATTATTCAACCGGGAGAAACTTTCGATTTTACCATCTGCAATCCTCCGTTTCATAATTCAAAAGGGGAAGCTACCAAAGGAACAACACGAAAACTGAAAAATCTTGGTAAAACAGTGGAAGGAAAACCCATTCTGAACTTCGGCGGACAAAATAACGAACTATGGTGCGAAGGCGGTGAACTTGCTTTTATCACCAATATGATTTATGAAAGTGTCCATTTCAAAACGCAATGCAAAGCTTTTTCATCGTTGGTTTCCAAAAAAGAAAACCTGAAACCTTTGTACATGGTCCTGAAGAAAGTAAATGCAAAGAATGTGAAAACTGTCGAAATGGAACAGGGAAATAAAATCAGTCGTTTTTTGGTTTGGTGTTTTTAATTTGAGTCAAAAATTTATATTACTTTTTTTCTTCATTGGAAAACTCTTGAAAGAATAAAAAAATAAGCCCTCAATTTCTTGAAGGCTCATAATAAAAAAACTATAAACTAAAAAACTGAAGAAAATCTTACTGCCTTTTAAAGTTGTGAGATGTCACAAAAAATGACAAATCATGTCTTACTTTTTAATAACTTTATAGGTAGTAGTGTTTCCGGATACACCAAACGTTTTCACAAAATAAACTCCTGCAGCATGATTGGAAATATCAACTAAATTAATCCCAACATTCATTTGTTGTGCCTTTACTACTTTCCCTACTAAATCGTAAATTTTCACTGTTATCTCTTCTTTACTTTCAATGGTAAAAATGCCAGTAGATGGATTAGGGTAAATTTTAAGATTGTTTTCAGTTACAAAATCTGAACTACCTAAAACAGTACAGGTATTACCTGTTACAACCGTAGAACCGGCTTTCCAGTTCGAAGCAGAACCTGATAAAGCAAAATTTGACAACGTACCATTATATAAACCTGTGAAATCATTCAGAGTAGTTACAGAAGCATTGGCTACATTTTCAAAACCTTGATTGAATTTATAATAAGCTACAAGTCCGCTCTCTGTTGCCTGCAATTCACAATTCATGGTACTTTGAATATCTGAAGGCCACAATACTTTGTTCCAAATTCTTAATTCATCTATATTTCCATTAAAAAAACTGACAAATGTATTTGCTGTTCCAATTTTAATAAAATCAGATGCAGTTCTGGCTGCTGTACTTCCAAATGTGGATGCTTCCAAATTACCATTTATATACAATTGCATTTGTCCGGTAGATTGTTTCCATGTAACAGCGATATGTTTCCATGTTCCATCATTTACATCTGTTGTTGATAAAATAGTGATATCGGGGCTACCTACACCAAATGCTAATTTACTTCCTAATAAAGAGGTTCCAAAATCTGTTGCAACACCTCCCACCTCATTATTTACAATTGAACTTCCATCAAACCACTGACCTCCAGTTAAACCGGTCGCAGTTGTTTGCATCCAATACTCAATCGTAAAGTCCGAAGTGAATGCTTTTGGAATATCCACATAATCATCTGCCCCATCAAAATGCAAATGAGTTGCCGGTGAGGGCGTACTGACAAATGTTTTGAACCATAAATCATAACTATTGTACATTGCATTATTCCCATTAAAGAAATATAATCCTCCATTGGCATAATTAGCACTTGCACCATGTGTACTAACTGTTCCTGTTACTCCTTTAATATCAATGGTGTAACTATTTCCGCTAGTCACAGCCACAGGAGAAGAAAGCACGATTGATAATTCCTGATAGTCATCTGCTATTGGTGAAGTGGTTATTGAAAATGTTGTTGAGTTCAAAACCGTTCCTCCATAACCATTACCCTGTATGACTCTTAATTGAAAATCACCAGCGACAAAAGCTGATCCCCAATTTCCAACACGAATATCGATTTTAGATAAATTTCCGGTTAAACCCGCAATGAAGGACTGACCAATGTCTTGAGTAGGAGATACAGTAAACGAACCTCCGCCAATACTTACAGGTGCGTTTGATTGATCTAAAGTCTGACTAATCCCAAAATAACTTACTAGAATTAACAGAAAAGAGTAAAAATATTTTTGTTTCATAAATAAAAAATGTTTGTATGAAGGCAAAAATATTTTGCAAAATTATAATGCTGAAAAAAATGTTGTGAAATGCAGAACTTTGTATGTGAACAGCAAACTTCCTATAATTCTATTTGGAATTTTCTGGAAACAGGAATTTCAATTTCATTTAAAAAGACCGAATTCGACGTTTTTTTGGTTATCCTATTTTTATTGACAATGAAGGACCGATGCGTTTTGCAAAAATTAGTATTATTTAATTCAGATAAAAAATTATCCAACGTGTTACGCAAGACATATTTTTTATTGGTGGTTACAATGTCAATATAAATATTATCGCTTTTGACATATACAATATCGTCATGTTCCAGTTTTACTTCGCTATAACCGTCTTTTATTATGGTGTATCCTTTTCTTTTCTTAAAACTTGCCAACTGAATGGCAGCCAACAAATCAGATTTTTTGATGGGCTTTGTCAAATACGCTTCCGGATTGGTGCCGATAGCTCTTTTTATGGTTTCAGGGTCATTTTGAGCCGTAATGTAAATAATTTTTGCTTTCTCATTCTTTTTAGCTGCCAGTTCAAATCCCGTATTTTTACCTTCAACATTTATGTCCAGCAAAATAATATCAGGCTGATATTTTTCAAATTGTTCTAAAGCTTCTTCAATATCATTGGCAACCTGCACACAGCCGAAATTTTCATTCTTCAAAATTTTCAGAATAAAATCGGCTATCAAAACTTCATCTTCAACTATTAAGATTTTGGTATTATTCATCTTCTTTTGAGGTTAATGTTTTTAAAACAGTTATTTCAAAACCCGATTTAGATTCAATTCTAAACGTTGCTTTTATCTGTTTACATATTTTAATTACCAAATTCGGATGAATAATCTTGCCTTCAGCCATTTTTCCATTATCGGTGTAATTAAAATACAATTGATTTTCATTATCAGCTACATGCAATGCAATTAATTTTATCTGTTTCGGGTCAAAAGCATGCTTTATGGTATTCAGAAATAATTCCGTAGTCAACAGTCCCAGATACATCGCCAGATCTATAGAAAGATTTATTTTTTTCAGGTTATGATTTAAAACGATTTCTTTTTCATGAAAGATATCTGCAAAATTGGCAACGATTTCATTCAGATATTCCTGAATATCAACTGTCTTTTTATCTTTCGACTGATATAAATGACGATGTAGTGTAGAAATGGATTCAACTTTCGAAAGTATCTTTTGGACAGCGGTATTATCTGAATCGGAATTTGAAACCTTTTCCAGTTCTTCGCTTAACAAAACAATTATCAGTTGCAGATTATTATTGATGCGATGATTGGCTTCATTCAATAAAAATGCGTTTTCTTTAGAATACACATCCAATTGTTTGTTGACAATTTTTATTTTCTTACTATAGTAAATCAAGAACAGGAAACCACTTGCGAATAATAAAATAATAGCCATTAAAAGAAGTTGATTTTGCTTTACCTCTTTAATATTCTGCTCTCTTTTAAAGATTTGCCGATCTCTTTCTAAAAATGCATAACGTTTATTCGCTTCTGACAATTTATCCCTTGCGCTTTTCGCTTGGTACAAATCGGTATATTTTAACTGTAATTTCAAATTTTCGAAAGCCGCATCTTTATTGCCTATTTTTTCATATACACCGTATTTGATATTGTAGAATAATGTTTTTTGATAAAAATCAGTTTCATTTAAGATTGCAAAACCTTCGTCGCATTTTTCAAGTGCTTTTTTATAATCTTTCATTTTTAAAAACACCTTGGCAATACTTACCAAGGCTTCACAGCTTTCCTTTTTTTTACCTGTTTCCTTTGCAAGTTGATAAGCCTTCTGATAATAATTAACAGCGCTCTGAAAATTATTTTTATTATCGTAAACCAAACCAATTTCCATTAAACTGCTAAAAATGAGCTGCGATTTTTTTTGTCCCTTGGATAATGATAACACTTTTTGGGAATAATACATCGTAGAATCCGGAATATCATAATACTCAGAAAATAATGCCGCTTTTTGGTTGTAAAAAGACATTACGTTATTTTGACTGACTGTCTTTTGGTTTATCGCAATTAAATTCGATGTCTTTTGTAAACAGTTTTCGGCTTTTTTATATAATTCGGCATGTCTGTATAATTCAACTAATTTAAGATTGCAAAAAATTTCTGTGTTAACATCATTTGCTCCTTGAGCATAGGAAAGTACCGTGTTGATGTATTTAAATGCAGAATTATATTCGAATGCATTGATACAGGAATCTGTTTCTTTTAGGTAAAGGTGCATTCTCTCGTTCACTTCTTTATTACCCGAAACAGTAATATTTTGACCAAATGATCTACAGAACAATAAAAGAAAAAAAATTACAATCTTTGATTTACTATACATTTCAACTTTGGAACGGCCGATTTAAACCAATTTAACTATGCTTGCATTTTTCTTTACAAAAAGATACTCTCTGTAAACAAAATACTGAAAAATGATATAGAACAACGAATTAAAAACCCAAATATCTATGTATGGTTTTTCACATAAAACCAATTCCAGATTTCCCGATAAAAAAATAGCTACACTGCAGGACAAATAAAGGAACAACCCGATTGAAAAATTAAAATATTTGTGTTCATGCGATAGATTTTCAAAAAGGAAACAAAGCACATAAAGTATTAAAATAAAAGAAGTCGAAACAATTTCATACGTATTAAAAATCCAAAAAGCCTCGGTATTGGTGATATAGTATCCTATCAGACAAATTGCTTGCGTAATTCCAATCAGTACTATTGCTTTTTTAATCCACGTATTTGCAATTAATCTGTAAAACAGAAACGATAAGCAAATCAACTGAAATCCAAAATGGAAATGCGAGAAAAAAAAATTAGAATTAGGCTTTAAAATACCAACTACATGACAACTAACCTCTATTAATGAAAGCAGCAGCAGATATCGCAAAAAAACTTTAGATACATTATGACGTACTTTTTGTTTGGTGTTAAACAAAAAAGTATTAAAAATCAAAAAAAACAATCCTATCAGACTAATAGAAAATACAAACAAAAATTCCATATCGATTATGTTTTCAGCTTTTTCTTCCTTGCTGCCGGGAATAAAACATTATTCAAAATCAGTCGATATCCCGGTGAATTAGGATGTAAATCCAAGACCGTCGGCGCATCTCCCACTCTATGCTGATAGTCTTCCGGATCGTGCCCACCATAGAAGGTAAACATTCCTTTGCCTTTTGTCCCATGGATATATCGGGCTTCTCCATTTTGCTTGTTTTCGCCCATTACTAAAATATTTGATTTTATCATATCACTATTGAAAGCGGTCGATTGCCCCATAAATCCTTTCACTAATTGGGTATGATTCTGGCACAGCATTGAAGGAATCGGATCCCATTTGGCGGAATATTCCATCAACGTGAAATAATCAACATCAGGTAAAATTTTTCGGGTATTGGTTAGATCTATATTTGAAAATTCATAGGCCATCGGATTGCGCTCCAAGGTAAAATCCTTAAATGCAAATGTCTTATTGTAATCGATTTTGGATTGGTAATTCGCATCACTTGCATCGCCGTCGAACATTGGTTCGCAAATGTCAACCCCTTCGGCAGAAAGTGCTATATCAAAACTATCTGTGGCCGAACACATGGCAAACATGAATCCGCCACCAATAACAAAGTTTCTGATTTTGTTTGCTACGGCTAATTTCTCCTGTGAAACTTTACTGTATCCTAATTTGGCAGCTAAAGCTTCCGCTTCTTTTTTCTGTTCGATATACCAAGGTGCATTGCGATAAGCACCAAAGAACTTCCCGTATTGCCCTGTGAAATCTTCATGGTGCAAATGGAGCCAGTCATATAATAATAATGCATCACTTAATACTTCTTCATCATAAATTGGGGTGAAAGGAATTTCGGCATACGTCAGCACTAATGTCACGGCATCATCCCAAGGTTGTTTCCCTTTTGGCGTATAGACTGCAATTTTAGGTGCTTTTTCCAAAACTACCGTTTCCATATTTTGGGAAGGCGAACTGATTTCTTCAAGAATGCCATTTGCTGCACCATCGGAAAGTACTTCAAAAGTCACGCCTCGAATCTGACATTCCTTACGGATTTCGGGAGCATCGGGCAATAAAAAAGAACCACCACGGTAGTTGAGCAACCAACTCACTTTGTATTGTTTTTCCAAAGCCCAATAGGTTATTCCGTAAGCTTTCAAGTGGTTTTGCTGCGTTTCCGGATCCATCGGTAAAAGCACGAAAGAAGCCTTTGCTGATACTGAAACCAGAAACAGAATGATATATACTATTTTTTTGAGGTGCATCCCGAAAAATTTATCCTCAAAGATAAGTGATTTTAAAAAGAAAAAATCATAAATAAAACCATAAATATTGGCGCTGCAAATCGTACATTCTATGATAAATAAAAACTACATCGTTGGGATGTAGTTTTTTGTTTTGTTTGTGGGCAAGAGCAAGATGCTCACGCTACCGGGGAAGAAATAATTATTTTTTCACTCTTTCTATGATATGATATTCCTGTATTAATGGCGGGTTTTCAGGTGTTAATGTAAAACTGATTTCGATATCACTTTTTTCCCCTTCCATTACAAATGAGCCGCGTAAATTGTTTTCCGGAATAAGTTCCTGAACATTCGTGATTTTACCTGCATTATTAAATATGGTTTTCGCTTCTTTTCTTAACGAGTCGATGCTATAATCTAAAAAGAAGTTCTCTGCGAAAACAGGTGACGCTTCCGGATTCTTCCATGCCGGTAACAAATTAATTAATTCATTTTTGCGCTGGTTTAAAATGGCTGATGTTGGCAGTTTTTCTGGTTGCAACTTTGCCAGATCTATAATTTTATCCAGTATTTGTGTGTTTATTTTATTCATGGGAGCGTATGTAAGATTGCTGAAAGAAACGATTCCTATTCCGTACCCGGGCAATATTCTCCAATTGCTCCCAAAACCCGGCAGACCTCCGCTATGACCTACGGAAACAATATTTTTACAATCTTTAACCCAACCCAAGCCATAGCAATAAGCTGCTGCAGAAGGACAGGTAACATCTTTCGAATTGCTTTTATCGTAAACCTGAATAAAATTCCACGGATATTGTAATTCCCGAACAGAACTTCTTTTTACAGGACCATTGTCCTGATCATTGCTTGGAGGTGATGCAGAAAGATAGAAAGACATGTATTTTGCAAAATCTTCTATAGTAGTGATTAAGCCCCCCATTGCTCCATAAGTTCCATCATGCAGCATAGGTTGTTCCTGCCATTGGTTGTTTAGCCATCTATATCCTTTTGCTAAATCCTTTTTTGGCACATCATCATATTCCCAATACGTGTGGGTCATCCCCAAGGGCAACAATATGTTTTTGGTAATATAATTTTGATAGGACTGGCCAGACACTCTTTTGATGATATATCCCAGCATCGCGTAGCCCATATTGCTATACTCAAATGTTGTCCCAGGATTGCTGGAAAAAGAAATGCCTTTTTTTATCATTGATATTAATTGATCATCTGTTGTTGCCAGCTGGCGGTCTCCCCATGGATTATCTTCAGGAAAGCCAGCAGTATGTGTCAGCAAGTTGCTAATTGTTATAGGGTGAGCATCTGCGGACAGATACTTTATTTCTTTCATTTCAGGAATATACAGATATGCAGGATCATCGAGTTTGAGTTTGCTTTCATCTCTGAGTTTTAAAATAGCCATTGCTGTAAAACTTTTTGTCATTGAAGCAATACGGAAGGCCGATTTACTGTTTGCAAAAATATTTTGAGAGATGTTTGAATAACCTTGATTGCCTGTATGAATCAGTTTACCATCTACAACCAGTCCATATGCTAATCCGGGAAGATGACATTCTTTTGAATAATCGCTCATCATCGCTTCTATGACCGGGAAGGTGGCTTCAATATTTTTTATTCTTACGTCATTCGCTTGGGCAAATAAGTTACTATAGGTGCCCAGAGTAATGAACAATACGGTTAGAAGTAATTTTTTAATATTCATATCTTTTTTTATTTTTTTCTGAAATGGTAATAGTTCGCGCCATCCTTCAGTCATTTTTTTCCAATTCTATCCAGTCTACTAAAATTATTTGTACTACTAGCGGCCTTTCTGCTTAACCTGACAAAGCTTTTACCATCAAAGCGATAGAGTCCCGATAGCTCGGCGCCATTGCAGCTAATTCACAAATATACGGCATATAAAAAAACCACATCTGATCGGACGTAGTTTTTGTTGTCTTGTAGGCACGAGCGAGATGCTCGCGCTAACGGGGGTGTCTTGTGGGCACGGATTCTTTCAGCTGTCGCTATGCTCGAGTGCAAATCCTCGCTATCGGGTTCTATTCCCTTATTTCATAATCGGATATTTTATTGTCTTTTGCCAGTGTTATAAGAAATTCTAAATTCTCCTTTTCAAAAAATAGACGATAATGATACAGTCGGCTCTCCTGATTCAAATCTTTTCGTTCGAGTAGTTCTGAATTCTTAAAAGTTCCCATTGGTTTTAGATAGACAGCTACTTTCTCTGCATAAGGATGAAATTCTTTCCAAAACACAGGTGTAAATAGATTTTCTGTCGTCGTATTTTCTGTTAGTTTTGTCACGAAACTGTTTACAAAGGCTCTCATCTGCGGCTCATTCTCGCTATTGCTCACTTTTTTGGTCATTTTCAACTCTGGTTGAAATAGTTGCATTACTCTTGTTGCAATTTTGTTGGTTCTTGCCTTATATAGATTAGCAAAAACAATTACAGTTAGCTTTTTTTCAGGATATCGTTTAATGGTCGACTCAAAACCCTGCCATGTACCGTCATGCGCCAATATGCGTTTACCATTTAAACTATCAATTTTCCATCCAAAACCATAAGGAAAAGTGCTCCCATTATTAAGTCTCACAGGCGTCCACATGGCTTCATAGCTTTCTTTTTTTAATAGCTTACCAGCATTTAAACCTGCCTCCCACTTTGCCATATCTAATGCAGTCACATACATTGAGCCGTCAGCGGTAGTATTAACCGAAGGCGAAACCCATAATTGGTTTTTTATTTCACCATTTACAAGTCTATATCCCGCTGCCCGATTAGGAACAAGATCGTTTTCTGAAATTATTCTCGCAGTAGTCATTCCCAAGGGATCAAAAATGCGTCGTTTTAAGAAATTACCATAAAATTCGCCAGTCACTTTACTTATGATTATCCCAAGTGTTACATACCCCATATTACTGTAGACCGATTTCTCGCCTGCCTTAAACAGTAGCGGTTTTTCCCTAAAGATTTGATACAAACTGTCTTCAGTATAGTCAGCCTTCAAATTCAAATCACTTGTATAATCACTAAAACCGGAAGTGTGTGTAAGTAAGTGTTTTATTGTTATTGAACCCCATGATTCCGGAGCATCAGGAAAGAACTTAGTCAGCTTGTCATCCAAACTTAATTTCCCGTCTTCAACCAACAGCATAATGGCAAACGAGGTAAACTGTTTCCCGACTGAACCTGATTGAAATATTGTTTCAGGGATTACACCCACTTTGTGCTCAATATTAGAAAAACCATATCCCTTTAAGTATTCAACATTTCCATCTCTTAACACAACAACAGAAATACCGGGGATACGCTGCTTTTGCATTTCTGAATTGATTAACGAATCAACACTGCGTTTCAATTTGGACGAGGATGGTTGGGCCAGACAGTTAATACTGAATATCGATAAGATTAGAATTAGAAAAAACTTGCCAGTCATAATATATTTGTTTTTCAATTTAGCATTGACCTAAATGTTTTTTTTTTATTGCCGCTAACTCAAAGATACCTACGATAGCACCAATACATGATAAAAATTGTATGCTGTATCTTCAAGTTTTCTAAAGTAAACATTAAAAGAAAACCTTTAAAATTAAGTTTATAAAAAGCAAATAAAGCCGTTAAATGACAGTTGTTATTTAGTTCTTTTTTTTGAAAGTAAGGTTCAAACTTATCTTGAAAAATAACTCTAATGGTTGAAATGCTATATAAAAAATCCCCAACGTGGTTGGGGATTTTTGGTGCTGTTATTTACAAATTTATTAAATCATTGCAGCTATAGTTTTTATTCTCTTTTTGGGCACGGATTGCTTCGGCTGTCGTTAGGCTAGAGTTCAAATCCGCGCTATCAGGAGCTTTTAGTTTTCTTCAAAAAAATGCAACATGTTTTTTAACGCATTTTCAGAATGCATTTGCTCTCCATTTTGGAGTGATTCCTGCGCCATTTTTGAAGCTCTTTTTCGCATATTTATTTCGTAAGAAGAAATTGCTTCCCGCAAAGAAGTGTGTTGGCCTGATGTTAAAAATTCGCTTAATTCCAAAGCATCCAACATTGCCATGTTTACACCTTCACCTGCAAATGGAGGCATTACATGGGCCGCATCGCCAAGCATTGTCAGATTAGGGATGGTTTCCCAAGTTTGATTTAAAGGCATACAGTAAATCGGACGAGGAATAAATGGTGTTACTGCATTTTCAAACAGTTCGTGCCAAACACTGCTCCATTCCGGATACTCCTTCGTGAACCAATCCAATATTTGCGATTTATCAAAATAATCCAGACCATTTCCTGAAGCCCATTTTTCGTCGGCTTTAAAACTCGCGTAAAAACCGATTTCTCCATTTGCTTTCTGACCCATCAATACATTTTTTTCATTCCCGAAGGCCATTATTTTTCCGCCTCGAAGCATAGCATTAATCCGGGGTGCTTTTTTTTCAGCATCATAAATACAGCCTTCCAACATCGTGATGCCTGAATAAAATGGTTTAATCTCTGTAATGTAAGGGCGAATTTTAGAATTAGCGCCGTCAGCAGCAATTACAATATCAGCATATTCAGATGAACTATTTTTGAAATGCAATAACCAACCTTCATTTTGGGTTTCCATAGAAATAAAATGGCTATTCCAAACTACTGTTCCCGGTTGAAGGGACTCCAATAGTATTTTCCGTAATACACCGCGGTCTATTTCAGGACGAAAATGTTCGTTGCCGAAATCTTCCTCCGGTTTGTTGTCGTGATCGCTGAAAAATATTTCTGCACGTTCATTCATTATGAGCATTCGGTCGGCACCGACAAGATAATTACTCTTAAATTGTTCCAGTAAACCTGCTTTTTTGATCGCTGACAATCCGGAATCCTCGTGCAGGTCGAGTGGTGAACCTTGCACACGAGCGTCTTTGCTCAAATCTCTTTCATAGATTTTTACGTTTGCACCTTTCATCTGAAGAAGACGTGCCAATGTCAATCCACCCGGACCTCCTCCGACAATGGCAATTTTTTTATTCTGTAGCAGCATAAGTTTAAAAATTTATGAAGCAAAATTATTTCGTATGGTACATCAAAAATTGTAAAAATCGGTCATTTTGATTTTTAAATAGTTCTTTAGGCGATACACCCGAAAGCTTTTTGATTTCTTTGATGAAATGAGATTGGTCGGTAAAGTTGAGCTGCGGAGAAAGTTTTCCCTCTATGATATAGGGAAGCGAAGCATGAAAACGTAAAATACTGCAATAGGTTTTTAATGAAATCCCTAATTGCTGATTAAAATAACGATTGATTTGCCGCTCGCTCCAATGCACTTTTTCTGAAAGTTCCTTGATACTCACTTCGCCATCGGCGAGATAAATTAACTCAAATAATCTGCGCTTGTGCTCATCAATTTTTTCAGGCTGCAACGACTGAAGTTTTCGCGAAGCCTTCTCGCAAAATGCATCAAAATTATTTAAGTCGTCTATATTGAAATCCCAAAAATCATTAGGCAATTCTTTTCCGCTGTCTACCAATTCAGCAATGGATTGGCGCAGGATATATTCTAAAGCAAGCGGATTGAAACTAATTGCAAAAAAAGCATTGATATCCAGTTTAGGCATTGGCTTGGGCTTTGTTTCCAAACCCATCAGGATGATTTGAAGTTTATCCCCTCTTTTGCAGAATAATAAATCAATTTTTCCATTTGGAAGAATTATGCCTTCACTGAAATTTGACAGATTCTGCAACGAAGAGAAGCAATAAACAAAATCAGTAAGCGATTTGTCAGGCTTAATAAGTTTATATTTAAGGTTATCGCTCATTTTTATTCCGTTTTTGAATTGTTGTAGGCTTGACAAATGACGCCTAACTCAAAAACATATACAACAGCACCAATACATGATAAAAATTGTATGCTATATCTTCAAGTTTTCCAAAGTAAGTATTAAAAGAAAACCTTTAAAATTAAGTTTATAAAAAACAAATAAAGCCTTTAAATGACAATTATCAAGATGTTCTTTTTTAACCTGTCATAAAAAATAACCTGGATAGTGTAAGTACAAAATAAAAAACCCAAACTTGGTTTAGATTTTTTTATACTATTATCTATGCTTCAGGTGTAATGAATTTTAAAGCTTCGTCTAATTGTGAATGATCAAAATATTTTTCTTCCAAAGCATCGTTAAAGAAATGCAGCACTTTGTTTTCCACTTTGATTATGGAGGCCATAATGTCTGAATGGGACACCACGGCACAACGTCCTAATTTGTTAATGTGTCTGATTCCCCATAATTCACCCTCGATAAAACCTTTTAAATCCATATGTTTAAGGACCGACATGTCTTTGACTTGAATAAGGATGTTTACATGTTCATATCCCTGGTTCAATTTTTCTTCAAAAAGATGCTCTATCAGCAAGGCATCAGCTTCCGTAAATGTTTCGAACAACTCTAAAGCGATAGCGTTTTTTTCGAATTTCTGAATTTGAATAATCATATTTAATGTTTTAAAGTGTAACAAAATCATTGTTCTTGTCCAGCCCCAAATCGTATTGCGGCTTCCAATACATCAATGTTTATGTCTTTCAGCGTTTTGAATTTAATGCAATATCCGGTCACGCTTGCCTTGCCGAGATCATTGCCATAGGTCCGGGATAAATATTTCTTGTCTTCAATGCCTATTATATAGACAGAGATTCCGGTCGTGTTTGCGCTGAGGCCAATCTGATAAAACTCTCTGGTTTTTCCATCAGCGTATTTTATAGTCTGAAGCCCGTATCCTATATTGGGGTTGGAAACGATTTTATTTTCACTGTTTTTACCATCCAGAAACCATAGTTTGCATGCTGGCATTATTTGAAGAATCTTTTGGTGCAACGTCTGCATATCGCTGCGTTTTGATTCCGCCTGGCTGGCAATGTATTCTTTGATTTGGTCTTCTATGTTCATATAAAATTGTCTTAACAACTTGAGCATTGTTGCCGAAATTTGCCACCCAGTTTGAAGAAGTTGGCAATTTATATTACCTATCACTCCATTAGAACTGAAGTTAAAGATATAAAATTAGCTTTAAATGCCAATTTCACAAAACCGTTGTCATAAGCTGGCTTATGAAATACTCTTTATATTTTTTTAATCGAAGTTTTTAATCTTTTCCTGAAAAAATCTTTCATTAGTGGTGAAACAACTATTAAAATCCACAATAGTGGCAATAAAATTGCAAAAAATGGTCGAAGTGGGTCATATCTTAAATATGGATTACTATGATTGTAGAATTCAGGAGTTGAGTCAAACCAATCATAAATTCCTATTATTAAATAAAATCCTAATAGAAAAACAATACTTCGTCTGACATTTAGCAAACTCATATGTTTATCCTTATTCATTTCCAATGAAGTCTTTGGCATTCCAATTAACATGATAATGAAGAAAAAATATATGGTTCCCGGAGACCAACCAGTGTAAGGAACAATTTGTTCATATAATTGTTCGCGCACAAATAGCAACAATAAAGTACAAAAGGAAAATAAATATACGGAAAACCAAAACAGCCATTTTAAATCTGTAGGCAGTAATCCTATTTTCGTTTTTAATTCTTCAAAATAATTCATTTTCATTTTCCTTTCATTATTTGTTATTCTTATTTTTTTCGTGATGTCTTTCAAGCTTGCCGTTAACTTCAAAGAGCGTTACTACCTTAAATTCTATTTTTGTTTCGTTTGATATAAAAAAGTCCGCCAATAATAGAAACCGGGGCAAAAATAAAAACAGCCAATAACTGTGTCCAATGGCTACCGTCTGCTTTGATAAGAGAAAATGCTGCAAAACCGGCAATTATAAACGCTAAAATAAAATTTGATGTCAATGTTGTGTTTTTGGCGAAGAGATTTAGGACAAGTCCGCTTAAAAATGAAAAAAATGCACCGTAAATTGCAGCCAAAATTTGAAAACTAATCGATGCCTGACCATGCGGGTTTTGACCTGAAAGTTTAAATAATGCAAGTGAAGTAGCAACGAAAACGGCATAACCTGCGATGATCCCTAAAATATTTCTAATCATTTTTTTGCCTGTTATTATTTGATCGGGGTCATTTGTTACTATGACACCTCACCTCAAATATAAGGGATTTTAAAAATAAAAACCCATAAAAAAAGCCTGCAAAAAGCAGGCTTCTGTTTTATTTTAGAACGGAACTTCACTGTCATCATCAAAACTGTTCATATTACTTCCGAAGGCTTCGTTGGCCGAAGGAAGGTTTTTGGTTATAAACGGATTGTTATCCATGTTCATACTCGAAGGCAAATCTTCAAAAGGCGAACTGTGATCGTCAAGATTATCGAATTTACCCAGATGTCCGATAAATTTCAATCGGATGTTATCCAAACCACCATTACGGTGTTTTGCTACGATAAACTCACCCTGACCTTGCGTTGGCGAACGTTCTTCGTCGTCCCATTCTTCGATTTTATAGTATTCCGGTCGGTAGATGAACGATACGATATCCGCATCCTGCTCAATCGCACCGGATTCACGTAAGTCGGACAACAACGGACGCTTGCTGGCTCCACGGGTTTCTACAGCACGCGATAACTGTGACAGAGCAATTACCGGAACATTCAGCTCTTTTGCCAATGCTTTTAGGTTTCGGGAGATTGTTGAAATCTCCTGTTCACGGTTTCCGCCTCCTTTACCATTACCTCCGGCAGTCATTAACTGAAGGTAGTCGATTACGATCATCTTAATTCCGTATTGCGAAGATAAACGACGGGCTTTGGCTCGTAAGTCGAAAATCGAAAGCGATGGTGTATCGTCAATATATAAAGGCGCTTTTTC
>NZ_DATIDM010000003.1:0-12492 GCF_035456225.1 Flavobacterium sp.
TCCCAGGCTGTTGCCGACAAAACACTGGTTGTGGAAAGTTTGTCTTCAAAAGGTCCGGAAGAAATTAGGAATGAACTGATAAAAATCAAAGGCATCGGTCATTGGACAATCGATGTGTATCTGATGTTTTGTCTGCAATCACCTGATATTATTCCGCTTGGTGATATCGCAGTTGTTAATACGATAAAGGAATTGTTTGATATCCACGAGAAGGAAGCTATGGCAGCTTACGCCGAAAACTGGAAGCCGTATCGTTCTGCAGCTACTTTTTTTCTGTGGCATTACTATCTTAAGAAACGCGGAAGACAACAGCCTTATTAGGGCTTTGTTATAATATCGTCAAATCTGTTTCATAATTGTCTGAATTTCTTGTTGGAGAGTTGTTTTTGTACTATTTTTGCACCCTCAAAATACGTAAAAGTTAATATAATGACAGCTGATAAAATTAAAACTTTCGATGTGCTGATCGAAATCCCAAGAGGGAGCAGAAACAAATACGAATATGATTTCGAATTGAAAAGAATGCGTTTCGACAGAATGTTATTCTCGTCTATGATGTATCCTGCCGATTACGGTTTTATTCCTGAAACTTTAGCATTAGACGGAGATCCGTTGGATGTATTGGTTTTGGTTAATGAGCCAACCTTCCCTGGATGTGTAATGGAAGTGAAGCCAATCGGAGTTTTCCACATGGCAGATGATAAAGGACCGGATGAGAAAATTATCTGTGTACCTGTTTCTGATCCAATCTGGAACAAATTAGACGATTTGTCCGATATGAACCCTCACTTGGTTAAAGAAATCGAACACTTCTTCCAGGTTTATAAAGATTTAGAGCACAAACAGGTTGATGTTGAAGGCTGGGGAGATGTAAATGATGCTAAACGTATCTTGAAAGAGTGTGTGGATCGTTTCAATGCATTAGAGAACAAGCCGGAAGGATTATTCAGTATCAAATAATAAGATTCCTTAAAATTTTACATAAAAAGCAATATTCTGAAAAGAGTATTGCTTTTTTATTTGTTTTTGTTTCTATATATTTACGAATATATTAACTAACCAAATACCAAAAACAAATTTATGGAATCAATGGTGATTTACGTCCCGGTTATAATGGCGTTGCTGGGGCTTGCCTTTATGTGGGTTAAAAGAAGTTGGGTTTTAAAACAGGATGCCGGTGATGGAAAAATGAAAGAGATTTCAGATCACATCTACGAAGGGGCATTAGCTTTTCTAAAAGCAGAATACAGATTATTGGCACTTTTTGTTATTGGTGCCGCGATAGCTTTGGCAGGTGTTACTTTTGTTGTGCCAACTACACATATATTAATTGTTGTTGCCTTTGTTTTTGGCGCCTTTTTTTCTGCTTTGGCCGGAAATATGGGGATGAAAATCGCAACAAAAACAAATGTCCGTACCACTCAGGCAGCACGCAGCAGTCTTCCTCAGGCGTTAAAGGTTTCTTTTGGAGGCGGAACCGTAATGGGACTAGGTGTCGCAGGTTTAGCTGTTTTGGGATTAACGTCCTTCTTTATTTTCTTTTTTAATTATTTTATGAATGGGACGTGGACTTCCACTCAAGATATGACCGTTGTGTTGGAAACACTGGCTGGGTTTTCTCTTGGAGCAGAGTCCATCGCGTTATTCGCACGTGTAGGCGGCGGAATTTACACTAAAGCAGCCGATGTGGGTGCCGATCTTGTCGGGAAAGTAGAAGCGGGCATACCTGAAGATGATCCACGTAATCCTGCAACTATCGCAGATAACGTGGGTGATAACGTGGGCGATGTTGCCGGTATGGGTGCCGACTTGTTCGGGTCGTACGTGGCAACTGTTTTAGCGGCCATGGTACTCGGAAATTATGTTATAAAAGATATGGGTGGAAGTATTCAGGATGCGTTCGGCGGAATCGGGCCTATTCTATTGCCGATGGCCATCGCAGGTTTCGGAATCCTGTTCTCGATTATCGGAACCATGCTGGTTAAGATTTCCAGCAATGATGCTAAAGAAAAACAAGTACAAGGTGCATTAAACGTCGGAAACTGGGTTGCAATCGGTTTGACTTTGGTAGCTTGCTTCTTCTTGGTGCAATATATGTTACCGGCAACCATGAAAATGGAATTCTATGGGGAAGGCTTAAAGGAAATTTCATCCATGCGAGTGTTTTATGCTACCATTGTCGGGTTGACCGTAGGAGGAGTAATTTCTTCGGTAACGGAATATTATACCGGATTAGGAACCAAACCGGTTTTGGCAATCGTACAAAAATCGGCTACAGGTGCCGGAACCAATGTAATTGCAGGTTTGGCAACCGGAATGATCTCCACATTCCCGACTGTATTGTTATTTGCTGCGGCTATTTGGACATCGTACGCTTTGGCAGGATTCTACGGAGTGGCTTTGGCAGCTTCAGCAATGATGGCCACTACGGCTATGCAGCTGGCAATTGATGCCTTCGGACCTATTTCGGATAATGCGGGAGGAATCGCCGAAATGAGCGAATTACCAAAAGAAGTGCGCACACGAACTGATATTCTGGATTCGGTAGGAAATACAACGGCTGCAACCGGAAAAGGGTTTGCTATTGCTTCAGCAGCATTAACCTCATTGGCATTATTTGCAGCCTATGTTACGTTTACCGGGATTGACGGAATCAATATTTTCAAAGCACCGGTTTTAGCGATGTTATTCGTGGGTGGAATGATCCCTGTGGTATTCTCAGCTTTGGCAATGAATTCTGTTGGAAAAGCTGCGATGGATATGGTGTACGAAGTACGTCGACAGTTCAGGGAAATTCCGGGAATTATGGAAGGAACCGGAAAGCCGGAATACGGAAAATGTGTGGAAATCTCCACAAAAGCGGCTTTGCGTGAAATGATGTTACCGGGTGTCTTAACTATCGGTTTTCCTATCGCAATTGTGTTGTTGGGTAAATTAGTGTATTCGGATAACAATCAATTGATTGCCGAAATGTTAGGAGGTTATATGGCGGGAGTAACGGTTTCCGGTGTGCTTTGGGCTATCTTCCAAAATAATGCCGGAGGAGCCTGGGATAATGCCAAAAAGTCGTTTGAAGCCGGCGTGATGATTAACGGCGAAATGACATACAAAGGTTCCGATGCGCACAAAGCAGCTGTTACCGGTGATACCATTGGGGATCCGTTCAAAGATACTTCTGGACCTTCGATGAACATTCTAATCAAGTTAACCTGTTTGATTGGACTGGTGATGGCGCCAATTTTAGGTGACGGACATATGGCAGCAAATAAAAAAGAAGCATGTTGTGACGGAACAGAAATGCATGTCGGACACAAAATGAAATGTGATATGTCTAAAATGGCATCGATGAGCAAAGAAGAGTGTGCTAAAATGTGTGAGGAAATGGGTTGTTCCGAAGAAGAAAAGGCTATGTGCATGTCGCATTACGACGAAAACGGAAAGTTCATCGGCGAAAACGGAATGATGAAAAATGAAGTGATGAAACATGTTTCCGTTGAAAAAGAAATAAACAACGGAAAAGCCAAAGCAACGATAAAAACCGTTACTGTCGAAAACGGAAAGGAAACGGAAAAAGTAGAAACTTTTGAAGGAACCGAAGCCGAGGTTAATGCTAAAATAGAAGCTTCCAGAAAGAAATAAGTGTTCTGAAAATAAATAAAAGTCTCACAATTTGTGGGGCTTTTTTATTTTATTAATTTTAGCGAAACAACAACAAAATCACAATGTCTAAAATAATTACGTTTTTTCTGGTTTTACTGTCTAACATTGGTTTTGCCCAAAGCAGCTTGCCCTTAATTCCACAACCTAAAGAGCTGATCCAAAAACAGGGAAGTTTTATTTTGAACCGCGGGACAATTATTCTGACAGCAAATTCTCAAAGCGATAACGAGATCAAATTGTTCAACCAGTATCTGAAATCCGCTTATGGTTTCGAACTGATAACAACGACCAATTCCAAGAGTCCCTTAAATACGATTCAGATTCAGGTTGAAAATCCGAAAGACAATCAATCAGGAGCATACCAACTGAAGGTAAGTAATTCACAAATTCAGATTTCATCCAAAGGGAACATCGGACTTTTTTATGCGTTTCAGACATTGGAACAATTATTTCCAACAGGGAAAACAGCAGAATTGAAAATCCCATGTCTTCAGATAAAAGACGAGCCAAAATACCAATGGCGCGGAATGCATTTAGATGTAGTGAGGCACTTTTTTCCAAAAGAATTCATCAAAAAGTATATAGATTATTTGGCGATGTACAAGATGAATACCTTCCATTGGCATTTAACCGATGATCAGGGATGGCGAATTGAAATTAAAAAATATCCCAAATTAACAGAAGTTGGCGCCTGGAGAAAAGGCTCGATGGTGGGACATTATAACGATCAGAAGTTTGATGATAAAAAGTATGGTGGTTTTTATACGCAGGAAGAGATCAGGGAGGTTGTGGCCTACGCCAATGAACGTCACATCACCATAGTTCCTGAAATTGAAATGCCCGGACACGCGCAGGCAGCTCTGGCAGCATATCCTGAATTATCTTGTACCGGAGGTCCGTTCGAAGTAGCAATGCAATGGGGTGTTTTAGACGATGTTTTTTGTCCAAAGGAAAAAACATTTGAATTTTTGCAGAATGTGCTGGCTGAAGTAATTACACTGTTCCCATCACAATACATTCATATTGGCGGTGATGAAAGTCCGAAAACCCGCTGGAAAAACTGTGCGCATTGTCAGGCGCTCCTTAAAAAGGAAGGGCTCAAAGACGAACATGAATTGCAGAGTTATTTTATAAAGCGTATAGAGAAATTCCTGAATGCCAACGGAAGACAAATCATCGGCTGGGATGAAATTCTTGAAGGAGGATTGGCACCCAATGCGGCCGTGATGAGTTGGCGAGGTACCGAAGGCGGAATTGCAGCGGCGAAACAAAAACACAATGTGGTAATGACACCGGGTTCCCATTGTTATTTCGACTATTATCAGGGTGAACCCAAAAATGAGCCACTGGCCATTGGGGGATACATAACCGTGGAAAAAGTATATTCGTTCGAACCGACTCCGAAAGAACTAACTACCGATCAGGCAAAGTATATCTTGGGAGCGCAAGGTAATTTATGGACAGAATACATAAAATCACCCGAACATGTGGAATACATGATTATGCCGCGAATGGCCGCTTTGGCGGAAGTGGTTTGGGGAACTTCAGATGCGACAAAATTCGAAAATTTTCAAAACCGGTTGATTCAGCATTTTTCGGTATATGATGCAAAAGGGATCAATTATAGCCGCGCTCTTTTTGAAGTGACTTCCAGTGTTGGCCCGTCAGAAAAAGGAAATGGTGTTCTTTTTAGTTTGAAATCGGCAAAAAACGGCATTCATTTTACGACAGATGGGACCAAGCCAACCGCTGATTCAAAAAAATATGCAGAACCTATTTCAGTAACAGAAAGCCAAACCGTAAAAGCAGCCTATTTTGAAAACGGAAAGCAAAAAAGTGCCATAATCGAACAGCCTTTCTTTATTTCAAAATCTACCGGAAAGGAAATAAGTTTACTGAACCAACCACATGAAAATTACGGAATCGGAGGTTCGTTTACGTTGGTGGACGGAATGCGTGGAAATATTGGGAAATACGGCCGGGATTGGATTGGTTTCTGGGGTAAAGATCTGGAAGCCACTATCGATTTCGGAAAAGAACAAGGGATTTCAAAAGTAACGGTCGATGTTCTAGCCAACGACGGAAGCTGGATTTATTACCCGAACTATATCGAAGTTTTGGTTTCAACAGATGGAAACGTATTTCAATCGGTGAAAAAGGTTTCGGTTGAAGAAATTAAAAAGATGAAAGGAATTGTGACAGCCGAATTTGGTAAACAAAAAGCAAAATACATTAAGGTTATTGCCCTCAACGCAGGAAAAATTCCTGATGGAAAACCGGGTGCCGGTTCTGATTGCTGGTTGTTTGTGGATGAAATCATGGTGGAGTAATTTCAGGAATAAAAAATAAGGTAATTAATGCAAATCAAAAGGATATGGCAAACCGCAGAAATTTTTTAAAAACAACTGCCATCGCTTCAGTAGCGGTAGCATTGAACGGCTTCCGTGGAAAATCGGAAGAGAATGAATTGGTTGTTCCTCCAGGGAAAGTAAAGAAACCTATTGTGCTTTCGACCTGGAATTTCGGAATACCAGCCAATGCAGCCGCATGGGAAGTTCTTAAAAATAACGGTAGAGCCCTTGATGCGGTGGAAGCCGGTGTGAAAATTCCCGAAGGTGATCCGAACGAACGCAGTGTTGGATATGGCGGAAGGCCGGATCGTGACGGAAGGGTCACTTTGGATGCCTGTATCATGGATGAATTTTCCAATATAGGTTCGGTGGCTTGTTTAGAGCATATCAAACACCCGATTATGGTGGCGCGTGCCGTGATGGAAAAAACACCTCACGTAATGTTGGTAGGGGAAGGTGCTTTGCAATTTGCATTGTCACAAGGCCATAAAAAAGAAAACCTTTTGGTGGAAGCCTCCGAAAAAGAATGGAAGGAATGGTTGAAAACCAGTAAATATGAGCCAAAAGCCAATATCGAAAATCACGATACGATCGGGATGATTGCCTTGGATGCACACGGAAATCTGTCAGGAGCCTGTACCACCAGCGGTATGGCCTACAAGATGCACGGACGCGTTGGGGATTCGCCCATTATCGGAGCCGGATTGTATGTGGATAATGAAATCGGAGCAGCAACGGCAACGGGGCACGGAGAGGAAGTTATCCGAATCGCTGGCTGTCATTTGGTGGTGGAACTGATGCGTCAGGGGAAATCGCCGCAAAAGGCATGTGAAGAAGCGGTGGCGCGAATTGTAAAACTGACCAAAATTCGAAACAAAAACCTTTCAGCCATTCAAGTCGGATTTATAGCATTGAATAAAAAAGGGGAACACGGAGCGTACTGCGTTCAGGGAGGATTCAATTATGCGAAATACGATGAAGACGGAAATAAATTAATAGATGCTGATTACTTTTTGAAATAATGAAAAAACTTGAAATAGCCTGTTTCAATCCTGAATCGGCGTTAATCGCACAGCAAGGCGGAGCTGACAGAGTAGAACTTTGTGATAATATAAAAGCAGGGGGAATCACACCCGATTTTGAGGTTACCAGACAAACCCGAAAAGAAGTAACTATCGATTTGTATGTGATGATCCGTCCTAGAGGTGGGAATTTTGTATATATCGAAGAAGAATTTCAGCAGATGAAAAATGAAATTCTGAAATTCAAAACATTGGGAGTAAACGGATTTGTTTTCGGTATTTTAAATGATGACCGAACCGTAAACATTGAATCCAACTCCGAATTGGTTGAACTGGCGAAACCTCTTCCCTGCACCTTTCATCGCGCTTTTGATGAGGTAACGGATGTTTTCCAGTCGCTTGAGGATGTCATTCAATGCGGATTTTCAACAGTGCTCACATCGGGAACCATGCCTAATGTGACGGAAGGGATTTCGGTTTTGAAAAATTTGGTTGAAAAGTCAAATAACCGTATCGTCATTATGCCGGGTGGCGGATTGCGTTCTGCTAATATTAAAATGCTGCAACAACATACCAACGCGGGTTTTTTTCATTCTTCTGCAATAACCGATGGGGGGGAAGTTGCCAATATTGATGAGGTTAAAGCATTAAAAGCAGCCCTTTCGTGATGAGAACTTTTTTAGTGTTCCTGATACTTTTCTGTCTGCCGCTATTTACGTTGGCGCAAAACCTTCGTCGGGATTTGGGAAAAGAAAACTGGGATTTTAGAAAAAAAGGCGATGTGAACTGGAAACCGGCAACTGTACCGGGAACGGTTCACACGGATTTGCTGAACAACAAACTGATTCCAAATCCTTTTTTCGGAGCAAATGAAAAACAATTGCAATGGATTGAAAACGAAGATTGGGAATACGAAACCTCGTTCACTGTTTCTGCTAAAGAATTAGGAAATAAGAATATCGATTTGCAATTTGACGGGTTGGATACCTATGCCGAAGTTTTTCTGAACGGGACAATGGTTTTAAAAGCCGATAACATGTTCCGAACGTGGAAAACGGCAGTTAAAAAACATCTGAAAGTAGGACAAAACAAATTGAAGGTTGTTTTTCATTCCGCGGTTAAAAAAGGAAAAGAAGAAGCAAAAAAACTTCCCTATACATTACCGGGGGACGAAAAAATATTCACCCGAAAAGCACAGTATCAGTACGGTTGGGATTGGGGACCAAGGTTTGTAACGGCGGGAATCTGGAAAAAAGTGCAGTTGCATTTTTGGAATTCGGCTAAAATTGAAAACCTGCGATACGAACAGAAATCACTCTCGGATGCCAAAGCAGAACTGCTGTTCATCGCAGAGCTGAATTGCCGGAAAGCAGGAGATTATCTGTTGAAAATCAACAATAAATCAGCTTCATATTCACTGAAAAAAGGACGAAATCAACTGAAAATCAGTTATGAAATCAGTAATCCGAAACGTTGGTGGAGCCATGGTTTGGGGGAAGCACATCTCTATCCTTTTACGGTTTCTATTTCACAGGCAACAAAAATTATAGATACAAGAGGATTAAATATCGGATTGCGAACCCTTGAACTGGTTCAGGAAAAAGACAACATAGGGAAAAGTTTTTACTTTAAACTTAATGGCGTTCCGGTATTTATGAAAGGCGCCAATTATATTCCGCCTGACAGTTTTTTGCCGAGAGCCAAGGATTCGGTATATAAAAGTATCGTAAAAAATGCTGTGGATGCAAACATGAACATGCTGCGTGTATGGGGAGGTGGCGTTTATGCGGATGATGCTTTTTACGACGAATGTGATAAAAACGGAATTCTGGTCTGGCAGGATTTTATGTTTGCCTGTGCCATGTATCCGGGCGATAAAAATTTTCTGAATTCGGTAAAGCAGGAAGTGGTTGATAATGTAAACCGACTTCAGAATCACCCAAGTCTCGCAATCTGGTGCGGGAATAACGAAAACGATGAGGGCTGGCACAATTGGGGCTGGCAGAAGCAATACAAGTATTCTGAAAAAGATTCAGCCTCAATTTGGCATGACTATAAGAAATTGTTTCACGAACTGATTCCCAAAACACTTGACAGTCTCCTGTCAAAAGAAAAGAATCTGTATTGGCCGTCGTCACCCTCGATTGGTTGGGGGAGAAAAGAGAGTCTGCTGCAAGGCGATTCGCATTATTGGGGCGTTTGGTGGGGCATGGAACCTTTCGAAATTTATAAAAAGAAAGTCGGACGTTTCATGAGCGAATACGGTTTTCAAGGAATGCCGGCTTTGGAAACATTCAAAACTTTTGCGGATGTAAACGATTTGAATTTTACTTCAGATGCAGTAAAGAATCATCAGAAGCATCCAACGGGCTATCAGACCATTCAAACCTATATGGAGCGTGATTACAAGATTCCGACAAAATTTGAAGATTATATTTACGTATCACAACTGTTACAGGCCGAAGGAATGAAAACTGCGATTGAGGCACATCGCCGGGCAAAACCGTATTGTATGGGAACTTTGTACTGGCAGCTTAATGACTGTTGGCCGGTGACTTCATGGAGCTCGGTGGATTACTTTGGCAATTGGAAAGCCTTTCATTATCAGGCCAAGCGAAGTTTTGAACAAGTTTTGATTTCGGTCGCCGAAGAAGACAATCAGTATAAAGTATATGTGATTAATGATGAACTGAAGCCAAAAAAAGGAAAACTTCAATTGGAAGTGGTTGATTTTAAAGGTAAAAATTTATGGTATTCCTCTTTGGAAGTTATGATAGAAGCAAATACGAGTAAGGCCTATTATTCAATTGCTAAAAAAGAGTTTGAAAATTTCAATCCTAAACAGATCGTATTTTCCGTGAAGCTTTCTACAGTTGATGCGGTTGTGAATTCGGCATTGTATTATTTTGACAAACCCAAAGAATTACAACTGTACAAGCCCAAAATTACAATTACTCACTTAACAGATGATACCATAGAAGTGACTACCGATGTTTTGGCTAAAAATGTTTTCTTGTTTTCCGATAAAGGACATTTTAGTGATAACTATTTTGATTTGCTACCAAATGAGAAAAGGGTAATCAAGATTACAAATTCAATTAAAAACAGTACGGTAAAAACGTTGTTTGATACCTTGTAAATATTAGAAATGCCTCTTGAATTGAGGTATTCCTCTTGAAATAAGTTGTGTGTTTTTGCGGAGTTTTGGTGTTAGAAATTTGGTTGTCAATGATCTTATTCGATACAGTCACATGTTACGGCAAAAACTGCTGCTAAAGCCAGAAATGTAGCTGCTGTGACAGTTCCGATTGTTGCAATTGTTGAAGTTGTTTTGTCAACCTGATGAACGTTTTTAATTTTGTCTTTCTCAATCGGGACTTTTTCCACTTTCCCATTTTTTTTTGTATATCCATAATACATACTGTCTGATTTTTCGACCCAAAGATATTTGTGTGTTTTATTATCTGCAGTGGTGATTTTTATCCTTCCTTCAGTTACTACTGCTTCATCTAAATTTATTGGGGTACTCAAATATACATGGCAACTCTGAAGCAGAAAAGCAACCGATAATAGAAAACAGATGATTTGCATGTTCTTATAGAATGTTTTCATGATTTAAGAATTATTATTGGTATTCTGTGAGTATCAGTAGTTTTTTTTGCGGATCATTTTTTAATGGCTGTTTACTTTGGAAAAATTACAAGATTGTGTCGGGATTAGCCTCATAATCGAATGTAAGTATGCCTATGATAATTATCACAGTGCCTGCTGAAAGTAAAACAGTTCCGACTGTTAGGATTGTAGAATTCGTTTTGTTAACCGGATGAATACTCTTCATGTTTTCTTTTTCTAAAGGGATGTTTACAATTTGACCTTTCATTTTGGTGATGCCATAATAGGTGCTGTCTTTTTTTTTGATTTTCAAGAATTTGTATTTCTTGTTGTCTGTAGTGATGACTTTCATTCTTCCATTGGCAGCGACAGCTTTATCCGGATTTATTGATGCTTTCTGATACACATAACAACTTTGGAAAAGAAAAATAAGGGTCAGAAGCAGGCTTATGGTTTGGATTTTTTTGTACAATACTTCCATGACGCAGCGATTTAGAGTTAATAATCTGTTTGTGCATCAATGGGTCTTGTGGTTGAGGTACATAAAGTTACAAAAAAAGCCTCACTATTTGCGAGGCTTTTCCGTTTAAAATAATCCGTTTATTTCGGCATCAATTCGGTTGATAACATTTCCTAAATGCTCCGGGTTATTGACAAAATCGGTTGTGTCGACATCAATAATCAGTAATTTTCCTTTGTTGTAAGTCTGCGCCCAGGCTTCATAACGTTCGTTCAGGCGGCTCAAATAATCAATGGAAATGGTGTTTTCATATTCGCGTCCTCTTTTGTGGATCTGCGCCACAAGATTAGGGATAGAACTTCTTAAATAAATCAGTAAATCGGGAGCACCTACGAGATTTTCCATCAATTCGAATAAAGTCGAATAATTCTCAAAATCACGATTGCTCATCAGTCCCATGGTGTGCAGATTGGGAGCAAAAATGTGCGCATCCTCATAAATGGTCCGATCCTGAATGATTTTTTTTCCACTTTCACGGATTTGCAATACCTGGCGAAAACGGCTGTTCAGGAAGTAGATCTGTAAATTAAACGACCAGCGATCCATAGAATGGTAAAAATCATCCAGATACGGATTGTCAACCACATCTTCAAAATGAGGTTCCCATTTGAAATGTTTGGATAAAAGTCGGGTTAAAGTTGTTTTTCCGGCACCAATGTTTCCTGCTACAGCTATATGCATTATGGTAAAGTTAATTTATAATTTCTGATTTCGTTGTCGGTAAAAATAGATAAAATTTGTTCTCTGTAATAGAAACTTCCAATGCTTTTTTTAGGGAGTTGAAGAATTTGTGAAGTTTCTTTTTCGATATCATAAAAGCTTAAGATATTGTCCCTTTTTAACAATAGTTGTTTGGAAGATACAATCTGAATATCATCATATTCTGGTACTTTGCCAAGGAAATTGATTTTACCGAATATATTAGAGGCGAACAATTGATGTTCTTTATCAATCCAGTAAAAATAATTGTAATCGGATTGCGTTTTTATAATAGGGACTTCAAAAGTTACCGTGATAGGATTGAATGTTCTTTTAAGATAATTGTAAAGACCGAGTTTCTGGGTGGCGAAATCAAACAGCCAAAGTTGATTTTGAGAGGCCATGCTAACCCATTGCGGTTGTAGCTCCGGATTAGTTTCTGAAAAATTGATTCTGATGGTTTCATTAAGTTGGTTGTCTAATAAAACAACGGCATTCATTTCTTTGTAAAACAGCACTATTTGCAAAGGGTTTTGCAGATCGATGCGGTCTATTTTGCCTAAAGCAACATTTTTATAGTCTTGTTTTTTTTGATTTCCCTCTTTTGTTAAAATGTTATCTTTTACAG
>NZ_DATIDM010000004.1:0-2245 GCF_035456225.1 Flavobacterium sp.
AGAAAACTTTATCCTGAACTGATTACTGAATACTGAACACTGAACACTGAATTTTGTACGCAATACTTGACATAGAAACCACCGGAGGACAATACAACGAAGAGGGCATTACAGAAATTGCCGTCTATCGATTCGATGGTCATGAGATTGTGGACCAGTTCATCAGTTTAGTTAATCCGGAGATTCCGATTCAGCCTTTTGTGGTGAAACTTACCGGAATTAACAATGCTATGCTGCGTTCGGCACCAAAATTTTATGAAGTAGCCAAACGTATCATTGAAATAACGGAAGGATGTATCATAGTTGCCCATAACGCTTCTTTTGATTACCGCATCCTCCGCACTGAATTTCGTCGTTTAGGTTATGATTTCAGTAAACCTACACTTTGCACTGTGGAACTTTCCAAAAAATTACTTCCAGGGCATCATTCCTATAGTCTGGGTAAATTAGTCAGAGCCTTGGGAATTCCTATGGCCGACAGACATCGCGCTACCGGAGATGCCATGGCAACAGTAAAACTTTTCAAGATGCTTTTATCCAAAGACTTGGAAAAAGAGATTGTGAAAAGTTATATCAAAACCGAAATAAAAGCCGGAATATCGCCCAAATTATTGGATATCATTGACGGAATTCCTTCAAAAACAGGAATTTATTACATCCATCGCGAAGACGGAACCATCATCTATATAGGAAAAAGCAAGAATATTAAAAAAAGGGTTAATCAACACTTTACCAGTACCGATCGTAAAGCAAAAAAATTACAGAATGAAGTTTTTGCCGTTACTTTTGAAGAAACGGGCAGTGAATTGATTGCACTTTTAAAAGAAAGTGAGGAAATCAAAGTAAACCGTCCTCCTTATAACAGATCGCAGCGAAAAACCATTTTCCCGTATGCATTGTACGCTGAAAAAAACAAGGATGGTTATATTGCTTTACATGTACAGAAAACCGATGGAAGGAAAAAAGAAATCACCTCTTTTTCAACCTTGCAGGAAGGAAAATCACTCTTACATAAAATTACAGAGGAGAATCATCTTTGCCAGAAGATAAACAGCTTGTACGATACTAAAAAAAGCTGTTTCCAGTATGATTTGAAACAATGCTATGGTGCTTGTATCGGAGAAGAAGCTCCTGCAGAATACAACCAACGGGTTACGCATTTTATTGAAAACAATCAGCTGCATAGCCAAAGTATGGTTATTGTGGATCAGGGAAGAAATATAAATGAACGAAGTGCCGTACTGATTGAAAACGGAATCTATAAAGGGTATTGTTTTTACGATCTGAATTATCAGATTAACAATATCGACATCCTTAAAAACATCATCATCCCGATGGATAATAACCGTGATTCGAGAAACATCATTCTGAATTACGTCCGTAAAAAGAAAGTTATTAAAATTGTCAGGTTTTAATTAACTTTAATGTATCTTTTTTACGTACCATGAAAAAAATCAAATCTGAATACGAACTTCTTCGGCAGAGAATTTACATCATAGTTTATGGTTCAAATACTGTTGCAGGACGTCTTTTCGATATAGTTTTATTGGGCGTTATTCTTTTGAGTGTCCTATTGGTTATGCTGGAATCGGTGGAACATCTGGATGAAAAATACCATTCCACAATAATTGTATTCGAATGGATTATTACTGTTTGTTTCACTTTAGAGTATGTGCTTCGGATTATCTGCAACAAAAAACCACTCACTTATATTTTCAGTTTTTACGGGATTGTCGATTTCATTTCGATTCTACCCATGTATCTGTCCTTTTTCATTCCGGGCTCCCGAATATTGTCCGTAATCAGGGCTTTGCGTTTGCTTCGTTTATTTGGCATATTGAATCTAGTCCACATCACAGGTCAGGAATCACAGTTAAAACTAGCCATAAAAGCCAGCCGATCGAAAATCATCGTGTTTATCTACTTCGTCTTGATTGTTTCCATATTACTGGGTACAGTCATGTATGTTGTTGAAGGAAAAGAAAGCGGTTTTACCAGTATCCCTACCAGCATCTATTGGTGCATCGTTACCCTGACAACCGTTGGCTACGGAGATATTGCGCCAGTTACCATAACCGGACAAATTATAGCTTCCTGCATTATGATTTTAGGTTACGGAATTATTGCCGTACCAACAGGAATCGTAACAGCCGAATTTGCAGCTGCGAAAAGAAATCAGAAATTGAACCAAAACGCCCAAAAGTGTCCATCCTGCTCTACAATAGCTACTGTTGAAGACGCGAAA
>NZ_DATIDM010000005.1:0-3987 GCF_035456225.1 Flavobacterium sp.
GATTCCCGTTTACAATTCGAGCCGCAGTTCCCGAAAGACAGTGTAGCTTACGATAAAATTAAAATTGACAGCATTTTACACGCCAAACTGGTGGATTTACCAAAAGTAAACCCAGCCATTAAACGCGGTATTCCGGTAAAAACACAATTTGTATTGCCTGTAATCCTGAAAACAGAATAGCTTATTTGATATTTTCGCGCTTCCATTCGAACCCGCCAACCAGCGAATATAATGCCACGAATGTACTGAAAAAAGGATAAATCAAGCCACTTACCACTACTGAATACATACGCATTTTCAGGAATCGGTTTGCTTGATACATTAAAATAAAATCGACTACAAACTTCACCAAAAACAAAGCCAACAGGAATTGCCAATCCATAATTCCGAAAGCCATCAGCAACACAGCTAAAACAAGAAAAAAATTGGCCACGAAAACCATAATCGCCAATCCTTTTGCAAAATCACTTTGATAAGCAGATGCTTTAGAAGCCCAACGCACCCTTTGCTTGAATAATTTAAACCAGCTTTTCTCGGGTTTTGTAGTAACTACAACATCGCTATTTTTCAGATAATGCACTTTTTCAGGAAAATTGGCAATGGCTTTCTGCAACAGAAAAACATCGTCACCGCTAGCAATATGGTTATTCCCGTGGAATCCTTTCAAATCGGAGAATAACGTTTTCGTGTAGGCAAAATTGGCTCCGTTGCACATGAATGCTTCATTCAGACCAAAACTGCCGATACTCGCGCCTTGCAGACTCAACAAGTCCATTTGTTGAAAATGGGACAACAATCCTCCTTTCGTCGGGAATTTGACTGCCCCGGCTATCATTTCGGCCCCACTATTCTGAATGCAGGCATCATAAACAGAAAGCCAATCCTTCTGAACAATGCAATCGGCATCAGTAGTAATAATCCAGTTATGCTTTGCGATAGTTACTGCACGAGTGATTGCGTCTTTTTTTGGCGATTTTGAAACCCTTACATTATCCAGAATAGTAAGATGTACCCATGGATTTTCCATTCGCCATCGGTTGATGACACGAACCGAATCGTCCTTTGATTCATCATCAACAAATATTACTTCGAATTGATCTTTCGGGTAATTAAGTTGCGACAGGGACTGCAATAAATCAGGAAGATTGTGCGCTTCGTTCCGGAACGGAATCACGACGGAAAATCCGGTTTTTTTTTCGGGACTCGTTTTCTGAAAATAATTTACTTTCGAAAAACCCCAAATCAACAATCCGATAAAGAATACGTAATTGATAAAAATCAATACAAAAAGCAAGTTTATGATTTCCATTGTGCCTTAAAATTTAAAACAAAATAACTGCCGATTACTACCGGAATCACCACATTCAAAAACCACATCAGCATACTGATAAACACGACTATCCATTCGTTTACACCCAGCAACCCGAAGAAATAGACCGCTACGCTTCCTTTTACCGCGAAATCCAGAAACTGAAACGTTGGCAACGATGACGCCAAAAAATAAACACTGGTTATGGCCGCCATTAACAATAAATACGGAATTTCCACATCGAAAATTAAAAATAGTAAATAATACTGATGCGAGAAAACCAAATAACGGCCAACAGCCAACAAAATGTTTTTATTGTGAATCCGTTTCGGAATACCATTTATTTTATGGATGAGTTTTTCAAGCGAATAGCCTCTGATGTTTATCTTCTTGACAAAAAACAAAACCCCGATGGTCAAAACCAAGATCCCAAACAGAATTCCGACGGTTTCTGCAGTGATTATTTCAAATTCCGCATTGAAATACATTAGACCGAAAATCCCGAAAACAATCGTTAACACCATTTGGATTCCATTGCAGATCAAATTCAGAAAAACTATTTTTTTAGTTTGGGATTTATCAAAAAACAAGGCTTTCCCGGCATATTCCCCGATTCCGTTTGGTGTAAACAAGCCGGCGGTCAGCGCTCCTAAAACCTGCTTTGACGCTTCTCTTATTTTTATTTTATTGATCACTTCCACCAAATTCTGCCACTTCAAAATTTCGAGAAAACGATTTAAGAAAGTCAGCAGTAGAATCAGCGAAATATTCCCAAACGATTTTTTTTCCTTCAAAAGTGCGGTGAATTTAACCCAATCAAGTTTGTCGTTATTGGCCAACTGATTATAAATAAAATAAAATGCACCTCCCACTACCAAAAGTTTGATCAGAAGAACGAGGAATTGTTTAGCTTTGTGGGGTATCGAAATCATCCGTGCAAAATAACAAATTAAAATTGGCAAACGAACGCATCATATTAGGAATTGACCCGGGAACGACCATTATGGGTTTCGGACTCATTCGTGTCGTGAATAAAAAAATGGAATTCATTCAGCTGAACGAATTACAGCTCAATAAAATGGATGATCATTACATGCGTCTGAAACGAATTTTCGAGCGTACCATCGAATTGATTGACACCTACCATCCGGATGAAATTGCCATTGAAGCACCATTCTTCGGAAAAAACGTTCAGTCGATGTTAAAATTGGGACGTGCTCAGGGAGTGGCCATGGCAGCGGGTTTGTCACGCGATATTCCTATTACCGAATACGAGCCGAAAAAAATAAAGATGGCCATTACCGGAAATGGAAATGCCAGTAAGGAACAGGTAGCCAAAATGCTGCAACAATTACTCGGCTTAAAAGAACTACCTAAAAATCTTGACTCTACCGATGGTTTGGCAGCAGCAGTGTGTCATTTTTTCAATTCGGGTAGAGTCGAAATTGGAAAAAGCTATTCGGGTTGGGATGCTTTTGTGAAGCAGAATGAAAACCGGATAAAAAAATAGCCAACAAATAATTGTTGGCTATTTTTATTATAATCTTTTGGATTTATTCAGCATATTTATAGTTGAAAGTTCCATTAGTAACTGTATTATTCACAGGAGCTTCCGGATTGTTTGGATCATCAACGGTTGTGAATGTAAAAGTTCCTTTTACGATTTTTGTAGTCGTATTAACGGAAGTGATTGTAATAGATCCTTGTTTTGTGTATTCAGATTCGTCGTTCATATTATCAACCAGATCAATAAAGTGAGATGGTGGAGTTTCGAAAGCCTCACCTCCAATAGGATATGTTCCAACTACGATATCTGACCTTTTTAACCAAATATTTATCTCAGGATTTCCCCAAACACCACCTTGTCTGCCTTGTAGCATTACAAAATCTTCTTCCGGAAAATAATCCCAAATATTTGTTGTAGAATAAGCGTTGGTTCCAAATGGATTATTTGCTTTGAATTGTGCGCTGTTAATAGTTGCAGTCATAGCAAATTCAGGCTGTGTATCTGCCGGAGTGGAAGAACTGTCGTCCGAAGAACAGGATAAAAACAAAAATGGTAAAATAAGAAGCGAATGTTTTAATTTTTTCATGATATTTTGGTTAAAATTTGACCAAAAATAGAGCTTTTACCGAACAAAATATCTTTTCAATTCTATTTTAACAACCATCATTTTTGTAGTAAAAATCAAATAACTGCTAATCAGTAAATTATTGAAAAAATAAAGCAGAATTAAAAAATAAACTTATTTTTGCGAAAACCATAAAAAACCAAGTATGAAAATTTTTAAATTTTTCGCTGTATTTGTATTAGCGACTTCTTTGTTCTCATGTTCTTCAGACAGTTCATCAGACTCACCTCAAGAGAGTCAACATTTCAACCTTACGTACAATGGGACAGAAAAAACAGTAAGTAGCTGGCAAGCTATCAGACAGGAAGATTTTATTGAAGTTGCCGGAGACACACCAAATGGATTGGGCGTTTCTTTTAAATTCAACACCCACGGAAACCTTTACCAATCTTTTGTTCACCCAAATAGTGCTGAAAGCACTGTGCCGCTTCAGACCTCATTTGCTTACTACAGTGATGATAGTTTTACTTTTGAATTGATAGAACTCAACACTACAAACAAAACAGTTAAAGTTAATTTTAACGGAAAAATATACGATAATGAATA
>NZ_DATIDM010000006.1:0-6394 GCF_035456225.1 Flavobacterium sp.
ATTAAGTTATGAATTTGATGGATTTAAGTTTCATCGTGCATCGACTGGTTGCGCAAGTAGGTTTTCGATTTGTTCGGATGGGCATTGGACAGTAACTTGCATAAATGGAAGCAGTAAGCTTTCAGGTTACAATTCATTAACAGGTAAAGTTTTAGTTACAGGTGTCTTATCGAAAGATCAGGAGAGTATGACTTTGCATTTTCCTATTGAAACAATGACTTCTCCAACGTTTAAGGAAGAAGATTTCGAAACTTTTGGGTTTGATGAGGATTATAAAATGTATGATGGAATAACCATTAAAGCAGGAGAATATGTTCCAACATATACAACTGAAGAAATAATTGTCAAAGTAACATTGTTGTAAATGATATATCGATGTCTTCTTTTACTATTAATGTTGCCTTTTTTTCTGATTTCATGTAAATCAGCTGACTCTTTGTATAATCATACCAATAGTAAAAAGAAGTTTAACTCTCGGGAAATATATTTACAGGAACTGTCTGATTCCGGTAAATATTCGAATGATAAAATATTTCTTCTTAGCGATTCCGAGTTAAGTTTGTTGGTTAATGACATTGTAGGTAAACATTTGTCGACCTATTACGGGATAGCTGATGGGAACAGTTTTGTAAGCGCTGATCAGTTAACCGTTAAAAGTTGCCAGGGTCAGATTGCAATACTATATCATCATTTTAAAAAAAAGGATAATACAATTGTAATAGATGACGCTTCAACTGTTGGGGTTTTAAAGAGTCTAAAATTGGATTCAAGTAAGCAAACGGTCATTTTTTTATATTCATATAAATTAGGCAGGTTGTCAAAAAGCAAAATAGACAGCGTTATTAGCGAATTGCAAAAGGATGACAGTTTCGATTACAGAATCGTTTCATTGGATAATTATGATATAATACATTAATAAGGCATTTTTAAAACGGGTAGTTTCGCTATCCGTTTTTTTATTCCTAGAGCTAAAATCCTAAATGTAAATTTTTGTAAATGTCTTTTTAGTTAAATTGCTGTTAGGTTCTATATAAAAACGAAGGTTTAAAATCCTATTTTATTATCTTGCGGCCGTTAATTAGTATTACATTGGTAAGCACAAAAAAAATAACTTTTTCATACAATTCGAAAACAGTATTTCAATTTCCTGACATGCTCTGCAGTGAAGGTGAGACTTGTTTAATAACCGGCGGAAGCGGAAAAGGAAAAACAACTTTGTTGCATATTCTCGGCGGATTATTACGCGCAGAATCCGGCGAAGTGATTATCAACAATGCCAATATCGAACAGTTTTCGGAACGAAAGTTAGATCATTTCAGAGGGAAAAATATCGGTCTGATTTTACAGGAAAATCACTTTATCGAAGCTTTTACTGTTTTAGAAAATGTGACGCTGGCTTCTTGGCTGGCGACTGGAAAAAAGGCAAAAGAGAAAGCAATATCATTATTGGAGCACCTAGATTTAAAAGAACAGTTGCATAAATTACCTTCACAATTGAGTGTCGGACAACAACAGCGTGTTTCCATTGCACGGGCATTGATAAACGAGCCGAAAGTGGTTTTAGCCGATGAGCCGACATCAAGTCTCGATGATGAAAACGCCTTTAAAGTGGCCGATTTGCTGGAAAAATTATCCCTAGAATACAAAACTGCTCTGGTAATTGTAACCCACGATTCCCGTTTGAAAGAGCGATTCACTAACCAAATTTCGCTGTCATGATTGGAAAATTAGCCTGGCGAAATACTTGGTTTAAACCGTTAAGTACAATCTTAAGCATCATCTTGCTGATGTCCAGTGTGGCTATTATTACGGTTTTGATATTATTGCAGAAACAATTCGAAGAACAGTTTTCCAGTAATGCCGATGATATCGATTTGGTGCTTGGTGCGCAGGGAAGTCCTTTGCAACTGGTGCTGTCATCGGTGTATCAGATGGATGCTCCAACGGGAAACATCGATTATCTTGAAGCTAAAACCTGGATGCAGAATCCGTTTGTAAAATCGGCTATTCCGTTGGCATACGGTGACAATTATTTAGGGTTTAAAATCATAGGAACCACACCCGATTACTTGGCTAAATTCGGAGGCAAAATCGAAAAAGGTGCAATGTTCTCCAAAACGTTTGAAGTGGTCATCGGAAGTGAAATCGCAAGTAAATTACAACTAACAGTTGGTGACACATTCTTCGGTTCCCATGGCGATGCCAAAGAAGGGGAGAAGCATGAAGAAGGGGCTTACAAGGTAGTGGGAATTGCATCAAAGACCGGTAAAGTTGTGGATAATCTGATTCTTTCCAATATCCAGAGCGTTTGGTCAATGCATGATGTGCATGATCACGAAGAAGGCGAAGCAAACCATGAGGCATCAATAAATTCAGAAGAAGGAAAAGAAATCACAGCGGTACTGATTAAATTCCGTAACAAAATGGGTATTGTTTTATGGCCAAGACTGATTGCTCAAAACACCAAAATGCAGGCGGCTTCACCGGCAATAGAAATCAACCGTTTGTTTACACTTTTCGGAATAGGGTTGGAGGCCTTACAATATCTGGCTTATGGTATAATGTTAATCTCCGGGATAAGTATTTTTATCGCTTTATTCAATACGCTGAAAGAACGTAAATATGAATTCGCGTTGTTGCGCATTCAAGGGGCATCGCGTTTGCAGCTTTTACAGGCCATCATTATTGAAAGTCTTGTTTTGTGCGTGATTGGATTTGTCTTTGGAACAATTCTTGGTAGAATAGCATTGGTCTTTATTTCCAATTCTTCCGATGAGGAGTTTAAAATAGCGTTCAATCCATTGGAGTTTGTTTGGGAGAAAGAAGGGATTTTATTTTTAGTAACTATATTTGTCGGACTTTTGGCAGCCTTTATTCCTGCAATAAAAGCATACCGACTCAATATTTCAAAAACATTGTCAAATGCGTAAATTATATATAATTGCAGTTTTAGTAGTAATGATCCTGGTTTTGGAATCCTTCAGCAATTCGTCCGGTAAAACTGCTGTGGCAAATCATGGTCAGATAAATGAAAAAGGTTTTGCTGCCATGATTCAGAAAAATCCGGATACTTTAAGCTGGAAGTTGTTGGGGGAAATCAAATTTCTTAAAAAACAAGACAAAGTCTACGGTGAAGTGCAGTTTCCGGTAATCAATACAAAACTGAAACAGACGCAAAAGAAACGCATAGTGATGAGCGGTTTTATAGTTCCCATCGATAATAAAAGTTATGCATTGAGTAAAAATGTCTTCGCTTCTTGTTTTTTCTGCGGAAAATCAGGACCGGAAACGATAATGGGAATCAAATTCAGAGGAGGAAATCCTAAATTAAGAACCGATCAATATGTAACTATAGAAGGGACTTTCCGCTATAATGATTCGAATGTGGATGACTGGATTTATCACATCGAGGACGCTGTGATTGTGAAGGGAAAATAAGGAATATTCAGAAAGAAGTTCCGATAGCAATCGGGAGCAGATGAGATATGAAGAGGATTACTAATGCTATTGAAATTAAATTATGAGATTTGCGAATAAAAAGGATATTTTTTTTGATTTGGATCACACGCTTTGGGATTTCGAACGTAATTCGGCACTGACTTTTAAAAAGATTTTTGTGGAACACAATATCGCTGTAGATGTGGAAGCGTTTCTGAAATATTATGTTCCGGTAAACATGAAATATTGGGCATTGTACCGTGAAGATAAAATCGATCACATAACGCTTCGTTACAGACGATTGAAAGAGGTTTTTGATCTGATCCCTTTTGAGATGAATGATGAGACTATTAACCTGGTTTCTGAAGAGTATATAAAGTACCTGCCGACATTTAATCATTTATTTGAAGGTGCCATCGAGGTTTTGGACTATCTGAAACCAAAATATAGTCTGCATATTATAACCAACGGTTTTCAGGAAGTGCAAAATGGGAAGCTGAAAAATGCGAACATCGAGCATTATTTTGATACGGTGACCAATTCGGAAATGGCCGGGGTAAAAAAACCGAACCCTAAAATTTTCGAATATGCCTTGGAGTTGGCTAAAGCCGATAAAGTTACGAGCCTGATGGTGGGCGATAGTTTGGAAGCCGATATGGAAGGTGCCAGAAATGTTGGTCTTGATGCTTTGTTTTTTAACGAATCCAAAATTGAGCAACCCCATGATTTTCCGCAGATTTTTCATCTTTCCGAATTAAAAAACATACTATAAAATGAAAAAAGTTCTCTTGTTTGCAGTTTTGTTGTTTTCGACTTTTGTCTTTTCGCAAAATGTAAGTGATTATAAATACATTATTGTTCCGAAAAAGTTCAGTTTTCTGAATAAAGAAAACTTGTACAACATGAATTCATTGACGAAATCCGTCTTTGAAAATCTAGGATATGAGGTTTATTACGATATGGATGTCTTTCCACAGGAATTGGCTGAAAACCGATGCAGGGCCCTTTTTGCCGATATGGTCGAAAACAACACCATTTTTATGACAAAGATTAAGATTGAACTTAAAGATTGTAAAAATCAGGTAGTGTATGTGTCTGCAGAAGGGGAGAGCCGTGAGAAAGAATACGCGAAAGCCTATGTCCAGGCTTTTAGAATGGTCGGGAAATCGTTGGAAAATTTAAAAAGCAACCCAAAAGGAGGCTTTGTAACAACAGATTCAATGCCAGGTCCAAGTAAAGAAGAGCTGGTTCAGCCTATTGCAAACGGAAAACAGCTTTTTGCCCAGCCTATCATGAATGGATTTCAGTTAGTGGATTCTTCTCCGAAAGTAATAATGAAACTTTTCAAAACGTCGAAGGCTAATTTTTACATCGGACAAAAAGAAAGTCAGCAGGGAGTTGTCTTTCCTGTAAACAATGAATGGTTTTTTGAGTATTACCAGAATGAGAAACTGGTTTCCGAAAAACTAGAAATCAAGTTTTAAATTTTACAACTCATAACTTTTTCATTAATACCCGTATTTGTCGTTCCAGCGGTTTTTCAGAAACTGACGCAATTCACGTTCACGTGCGTTGTTTCCCGGTTCGTAAAGGGTAGTGTTGGAAAGTGCTTCCGGTAAAAATTCCTGTTCGGCAAAATTGTTGGTAAAATCGTGTGCGTATTTGTATTCATCACCATAGCCTAATTCCTTCATTAATTTGGTTGGTGCATTGCGCAAATGTAACGGAACCGGTAAATCGCCCGTTTGTTTTACGATTTGCTGTGCTTTTCCGATGGCCATGTAACTGGCGTTGCTTTTGGCAGACGTTGCCAAATAAACCGCACACTGACTCAAAATTATCCTGCTTTCCGGATAACCGATAGTAGTCACGGCCTGAAAAGTGTTGTTGGCCATAATTAAGGCCGTTGGGTTGGCGTTCCCGATGTCTTCAGATGCCAGTATCAACATTCTTCGGGCGATGAACTTCACGTCTTCGCCACCTTCAATCATTCGGGCCAGCCAGTAAACCGCTCCGTTTGGATCGCTGCCGCGAATGGATTTTATAAACGCCGATACAATATCATAGTGCTGTTCACCGGTTTTGTCATACAGTACCGTGTTTTTCTGTACCAATTGCATCACTTTCTCATTGGTGATTTCAATCGAATCCGAATCGGAAGCATTGACAATCAGTTCGAAAATATTGAGCAGTTTTCGTCCGTCCCCACCGGAAAGTCGCAATAGTGCTTCGGTTTCTTTAAGTTGGATGTTTTTTGTTTTCAGAATTTCATCAGTTTCAATTGCCCTGCGCAGCAACGCTTCCAAATCTTCTTTCGAAAACGCATTCAGAATATAAACCTGACATCTTGACAATAAAGCGGGGATGACTTCGAAACTTGGGTTTTCAGTAGTGGCACCGATTAATGTTACCCAGCCTTTTTCCACCGCAGCCAATAACGAATCCTGTTGTGATTTACTGAAACGGTGAATCTCGTCGATGAATAGAATCGGGTTTTTAGCCGTGAACAATCCGCCGCTTTGTTTGGCCTTGTCAATCACATCGCGAATATCTTTAACGCCCGAGTTGATGGCATTTAAGGTATAAAACGGGCGTTTGCTTTCCTGTGCCATAATTTGTGCCAGTGTGGTCTTTCCGGTACCGGGCGGCCCCCATAAAATAAGGGATGGGATTATACCACGGGCAATCTGATGGGTCAGGGAACCCTGTTCTCCCACCAAATGGGACTGACTGATGTATTCCGATAAGTTTTGCGGACGAATGCGTTCGGCTAAAGGTGCTTCCATAGCGGTAAAATTAATATTTTTATTTGAAGCTAATCCAGCTCTACACTATATCTTTTTATCCGGCTGAAAAAGCCGGATAAAAAGGATGCCGTTTCGATCTGGGCTATTGGAAATTGCGGTAAAAAGATCATCTGGAGGTCTTATGTCTGTTGTTAAGAGTTAAAAAAGTG
>NZ_DATIDM010000007.1:0-9457 GCF_035456225.1 Flavobacterium sp.
ATTGTTCCCTGTAAAGCGCAAAACGCTGCTGATGTCCAAGTAATTGTAACACTTGTATTATTCCAACTAACTATGTTACCACCAGTAATATTCCACACAGTGTGATCAATAGTTCCTGTATCTCCTGTAAGGCTATAAGTTATGGTACTGTTTTCACAGACTCTAATGCATGGCCCATCTGCAATATTCTCATCGAATTTTATACGTGGGTCCTCTTCCGTAAGCTGGCAACTTACATCTGACCCCCACGAAATGAAAATACCACAGCCCGGAATTAATGTAACCGGAACCGTAACTGGAACCGCACATTGTCCAATCGGTGTAAAAGTATAATTACCTGGTGCCGTATTATTAATTACAGCAGGATTCCAAGTGCCTTGTATCCCATTAACAGAAATGGTTGGCAGTACCGGTGGCACAGTTCCTCCGCAAATTGCGGTTGGGAAAGTAAAGATTGGTGTTGCTCCCGGATTTACTTTAATGAGTACTGTAGCCGTACCACAGTTGGAAAGATTCCCAATTTGGCACAATTGATACGTTAGCATATAATTGCCCGGAGCAACGGAAGCTGGAACTGTAATGTTTCCAGAATTGCTTATGGTAGCACCGGTAAGTCCTCCGTTATCAATAAGGGTTACGGTAAACAAACTCGGGTTTAAAACGGATCCGCAGAAGGAATCGTTAGTAAAGACAGTTGTTGTAGTACCGCCTTCGCAACCGTTTATAGGACTTGCAGAGAAATCATCGTTAGCTGCATTTAATACCGGGGGTGTTAAAGTAACCCGGACTGTTGCAACATCGCAGTGTAAAGGATTATTCAGATTACAAATACTGTAAGTTAAAGTATAAACCCCAGGTGCAGTTCCCGGCGTAACCGATACAAATCCTAATGATGTATTTAATGTTAACTGTGGTATAACAGGAGAAGTTTGTGTAATTATCACATTTCCTGTTGATGCCGGATTGCCAAAAACACTATCATTACCTAAAATCGGGATCTTACTCATTGTACAAGTAGAGAAGCGGACCATATCATCAACTGCGTTTATACAATTGTTGAAAGAGACATCTGGGCCTGTATCGTTTGCCGAATTGTCGAAAATAGGATTTAAATTGAAGACCGTATTGGGGCAGATTCTAGTGAAATTACCCTGCACTTGAAATTCATAATTCCCGTTTGGATTAGCCCCAAAAAGAGAGACTGGTACCGTAAAACAAAACGTTTGATTGGTTTGATTTAATGATGTTGGCGAAGGAATTGACGCAATAACTACACCATTTTGGATAATATTTAAGGATATATCACCATATTGACCATTTAATGGTAACTCATATGTTCCGCAAATGGTTTGTGTTGTTGTGGGACAAACAATTGTTGGAATTGAGTTTAAATTAATACTTCCTGATATAGGGTTTGCGCAGTTTGTTCCGCAAATATTATCAATATATACAGTCCCAAAATGTCCTGTTCTTGAACAGTCGGCAATTATAAATTCAAGAATTACCTCCTGACCTATTAAATCATGTGTATCAATTCTGTCGCATCTCCATCCTGTAAACAATGTTAGATCTGACACCTCATCAGTAACTACTTGCGTAGAAGCAAACACACAATCATTTGGATTTGAAACAACTATGTTTTGTCGAATAATATTATAATTTAAGTCATATATTCTTACAGCAAAAAAAGGTTGTTCATTAGGTGTATGTTGGGAAGGATTTTGTAATATTAATGAATAATTGTAATTTAAAAAATTTTCATCAACAGTAAAACTAGTTGTCATTGTTGTTATATCAAGCCCTGAAAACATAAATCCCGGTGGGGGACCAGTATTAGAGGGACCAGTATTACTTGATCCATTCAGTTTAATTGCTCGGTTACCAAATTGTACTCGTGGTGTGTTTACGGCAGGATCAAGGTTTGACCCTGAATTAGTGACAATTGTGGCAAAAGAATTAAAATTTTGCGTGTTTGATGCACCTATACCACCAAAGCCTGTTGTAACCATTGTGGTAGGATTATAACCACCTGGGAAAAGAGAAACCGATTTAAAATGCCTGAAATCGAAATCGATATTAGGATCCGCTGTTTCAAAGTCACCATTATTACAAATTAGCTGTCTTTTTGCAACCGATGTTTGATATGGTAGTTTTTTTTGAGGGTGCTTTTTAAAAAATTCCTCTCTTAACTCATAATACTTAGCGCTGTTAACCGATTGTTTAAAATTTTCTTCATTATATGTAGACGAGTGTTCTTTACTCTCCGATAACATTGCTTCACGTATGCCTTTAACCGTTTCGGGTTTTAGTTGATACGTTTTAATCTCCTTAAAAATATAAGACTCAATTTCCTTTTCAATTTTTTCAATATCCCTTGGAATTTTCTCTTGTCCCCGCAGTAACGAGGTGCAACAGATAATAATCAGCAATAATAGTTTTTTTCATAAATAATAGATTTGTTGTTAATAATTTTGATTATATAGCTATATTTTGTAAATATATTTTTATAATATCAATTATTATAACGCAAAACCTACATTTTATATAACATATAAAATGTAATTTGTGAGTTTTTATTTATTACCCAGAGTCGGTTTAATAGCTTTGGTATCAACTATATTTTTTGCCAATTTTTAAAATGTAATAGGCTAAATATTTAGCGAGATCTTAGAATGAAGACCGCTCGATACAAAATTTAAATCGAGAACAACGTCTGGTTTGAAGATAACTTTGTACTTCTATTATTCAAAGTAAACTAATCATAACTACTTTTTGAATCACTACCATAAATCTCAAAAGTTTATGTGATTTTAAATTCATGTTTTGTATGTTGCCCATCAAAACAACAGGGAATTTAAGCATTTAGGGTAAGGAGGGTAAGCAAATTTTAAAGAAAAGATTCTGAAATAAATACAGAATAACGAAAACGGATTTAACCGCTAAAAACAATGCAAACTGAAACAAGCAGTGTTCTGATTTGCATTGCAATAGTCTTATGTTTCCTGATTTTTAGTTTCAGAAAAAAAACGAAAAAGTTTCAACGTTTTTTGCTTACCCTCCTTACCCTGTGAAAATAATGTAATTTGAAGCAAAATAGTAATTACAAATTGCTTCGCCAGTTCGACTTTAAAAGTCTCGGGTATGAATTACTAATTACGGAAATCAGCGTTCAAAAATGAAACGCTGATTTTACGGATTATACCGATTAACACTGATTTTATTTTGAATAGTACTGCTTAAAAATTAAAAAAATATGGCTGAAAAATTCTATAGCCATAGATTATTATGATTAGTACAGATTATTTTATTATCGGTTATTCCTCTGCCATTTTATTTCTAATGTCCACTTCTTCGTATGAGTTTTCTCTTAAAGCGTAGACAAATATGCCGTTCTTTTTCAAGCGAAGGAAGTTGTGTTTTTTTAATGCTTTCCCCAATTTGTTTATTGTTCCGTCATTGATATTTAGCTTTGCCCTATCGGCTAGTTTTGCAGCAATTTGGGAAGCGTTTAAGTAATTGTTGGCAGCTTCTTTTTCGCATGGTTCGAACCACGTTAAAAGCAATTCTTCTTCCGGGCTTCGGAGTTGGTATTGTTCGTTATTTGCGGTAATGGATTTGATTTCTTCCTGATCGAACCAAAAACGGAATCCTTCTTTGAATAATTTCAAAGCCTGAGCATAGACTAAATTAATATCTACTTCGTGTTGGTATTGGATGTGTTCGACTTCAAAACAAAGGAAACGTCTGCTTCCTGTACTGTCGTTTAGGAACTGAGCAGTATTTACACTACCAGCGAAAGATGCCCTTCTTGGCATGGTTTCGTTGTTGTGTCCGTAGGCTCTTCTCATTCGGATTTGGGTTTTTGTGATGATTTCTTTTAGCGAACCGATTTCGGAACGGTTTAGGTTTTCCAATTCGTCCAGATTGATTAGCATACATTCGGATAGTTGTACCAACGTATCTTTGTTGTTCGGGTTTATGGTTCCGGAAAACAGATGTTCTTTCAATGGTTTTGGTATTAGTTTTTCTACCCAAGTGGTTTTTCCAAGCCCTTGTTTCCCGCTGAATACGATTACCGTGTGATTGATTACCTTTTCATCCAACACACAGCCTACCATAGCTACTAACCATTTTTTAAAGCATTGCTGCCATAGTTCCTGTTTTGTTGTACTTATTGTTTCGGCTAATTGGCTGATATAGTCCTCTGTTTCATCGTATTCTGGCAAATTGTTGAAGTAATCCTCGAAGGGATTGTATAACGGACAGAAATCGGAATACAACAAGTTTCGTAGCGAAGATAGGTTTGTTTTGATTCTTCCTTTTAAGCATTCACGAAGCATTGAGTTTTCAATGAAGTCGTTCATAACATTCCATTTCTTTTTCCCGAAATATTGGAACTCTAATTTTCCGGAAACGATGTTGTGCCGGAAGACGTATTTACAGGATAGAAAGGTTTCCAGTTTGTCGATTTGGGTTGGTCTTGGTTTGTCATCGTCATCTTCCTCGAATGAATCACCTCTCGACTCCGCTCGAGATGACAAAGCTTCTTCTTTTGCTTTACTTTTTTCAGATTTCCCAAATTCATGCAAATTGCCGTAGGCACTGTTTACGGTTTGGGCTACTTCTTTTTCGTCGTAGCCGAAATCGGTTTGGATAAAACTTAACGCTTCCTGTAAAGGCACGCCTTTTCGGTTTAGGTTGCATGCGAGTTGGTGTACGAATACGTTTCGACTACCATTCACGAATTGCACTTTTTTTTCGGTGAATTTTATGCAATGATTGTAGATGGCTTCGTAGTTAGTCGCAGTCGCAGTCACGGTTTGCAGTGGAGATGCTTCGACAGACTCAGCATAATCAGATTGCTTCGCTTCGCTCGCAAAGACAATCGCATCGGGATTATGATATAGGTTTTCATCACAGGAATAGAAGCATAATCGGGTGATGTCTTTGCCGGATTTATCTATTTCTAAACTCAATAGGTTTTCATAATGAAATTGTACCAACAGAAAGGTTTCTTTGTGGTTGGCTTTGTCATTGTCGGTTTTGACTAAAATTTTTAGACCGTTTCCGGACGGACTAATGAAGCTTGCCAAAGTGTATTCGCTTTGGTTGGCGGTATGTTTGGCTTTGCTTAATGTTTCTGGAGTCAATTTGTCGATGTCCAGAATGATGATATTGGAGTATTCTTTTAGAAATTCCATTTTACGCCCGCCTTCAAACTTTCCGGAAGGTGTAAAAGCCGGAAGGGATTTCTTGGCTTTCTCGTAGGCTTCCATTTTGTTTTCGGTAAGGGATTTTCGCAGGTACACGATGCCGGGTTTGTACTTTCCGGTTTTTATTTCCTGAAGGATGTCGGGAATGGATTTGTGTTCCACTACCTCGTTAAAGTTTTTGAATATAGTTATCATCTTTTTGAATTAGAGTTTATGATTTCTTTTAACTTGCAATCACAAGTTTCACAGGTTCCGTTACACTGTTTCATATCCTTACTTTTTGAAGGCTTTATTATAGTGTTCAACCATTAACTTCTCTACGTCGGATAGTTTGTAGTAGATTTTGTTTCCGACTTGACTGAAGGAAATACGTCCTTCGTCTCTCCAGGTTTGTGCGGTGCGTTTGGAAATTTTAAGCAATAAAAGAAACTCCTGATTGTCCAGGAAGGTTTCTTTCTTCGGGTCTGCCTTGGTGTTGATTTGGCGCGAAATAGCATCTAAACGTGCTAGGATTTCGTTGTACTGGTCTTTTGTTAAGATAATTGCATCCATTTGTTTATTTTTTAAAGGTTTATGGTGCAAATGTGTGAAGTAGAAAAAAGTCCTAAAGTCCTGAAATGGTCTTGTAGGACTCTTTTGTTTTATAGCATTTTGTCGATGTCTATTCGTTTGTGAGGTTTCGGTCGTTTGTCTGTTCTTGATGGTTTGAGTATGGTTTCAACAGTTTGGGGACTTATTTCGTTTCCTTCTTTGTCGGTAAAAGAATTTACTATCATTGAAACCATATCATTGACGTTTCCGTCTATTATTGGATTGCCATTAGCAAATAATTCTCTGTGTAATTGGTAAAATATGTCCACAAACTGATTTACATTACAGTTGACTTTGAGTTTGTTATACGGTAACTGATTGGGGTTAGTTTCCAGAATTGCCGTACCTAATTCAGCTTTCAATTTTCGGATAGCATAAATCTGTTCTATTTCTTTGACACATTGCTGGTCGTACAAGGGAAGTTTTTGATTTATGAAATCGATATTGGTTTGTTGGTATTCGTATTGTTCTTTGGTTAATAGTATGATTCTTTCCTTCTCACAAGGTGTATCATTAAGTTGCTTTTTGAGTTCGTAAAAAGAGAAATGACGGTCTTCGTTTTCAGCATTGATGTACTTTTTCGGAATATTCCCTTTGGATTCTTTTACGCTCGTAGATTGCAATTCTTTACGTCTAAATTCAATTTGATTTAATAATTTATGATAACGACATAGACTTTTCTTTCCGGTAAATTGGTCTTCATTATTTGAAATCAGTTCTTCAAAGTGATTCAGCCAAAGCGTAGGTTCTTTGACTAAATTGGCTTGATAGCTGATAAAAGCCGGATAATCGGTGTGCGGAAGCTCAAATACTTTCCGCATTAAAGCATCGCAATAGGTTTGTAAAGTTTTGTTTTGGTCAATAATAATATCAAAATTTGGGGCAATGGTCGTAATGGATGTTTCCGAAATCATTTCTGAAAAGGAAGCGGTTTGATAGTTGTATTCCATAAAATTCTGATACGTTTTTTGATTGATGATTGTGGCTTACATTTTATTACCTGTTTTCAAGTAGCAATCGACTTAATTTCGCTTTCCTCTTTCAGTACTTTACTTACAAGTTGTCGGCGAAAATAAAAATTAAAAAAAATCCTTCTGCGAAGGATTTCATAATGTTTTATTAATTTTTCAGTAAGATTTTAACTACTCATTTTCATCATTGCAATTAACGTGCCAGTAGGATTTTTAGTACTGCAACTTTTTAAGATTTTAGTAGATAAATTCATCAACCGCTTTGTCTAATTCTTCGCTGATGATTTTGGCGTATATCTGTGTAGTGCTGATATCTTGATGATCCATTAGCTTAGAAACGTGTTCGATACGCATTCCGTTGTTTAACGCATTGGTTGCAAAGGTGTGGCGGCTTAAATGGAATGTCAAGGCAAAAGGTAATTCCATTTTCTTGCCGATGCGGTTTAATTGGAAATTACAGGCTTTGTTTGCTTTTTCAATCAGTTCGTGGCAGTACTCTTCGTTTTTGAAGTATAAAGCTTCGTTCTTTGTTATTGGGAAAATGAAATCGTTAGGTTGTGCATTTTTGGTTTTATACTTCTGAATAATATCCAGTGCTACCTTTCCAATTTTAAACTGGTGTACTCTATCGGTTTTGCGGATTAGTTTTTTAATACGACTTTCTTCCTCGTTGAAATGATGCCATTGCAGTTCGACTACATCGCCAAAACGCAAACCTCCGGCGTAAATGGAAAATAGAAACATATCCTTTGCTAATTCGGCAGCAGAGTCTTTTTTGACTTCGGAATTGATTAGTTTTTCGATTTGGTCTTTCTTTAAAAACATTCGCTTGGCGGTGTCTTTCTTCAAAGTCAATTTACTGAACGGATACATGTATTCCGGGATTAAATCTTCTTTAATTGCTTCCTTAAACATAATCGCCAAAATCATTACAGAATAACGTTGTGTGGTTTGTCCGTTCTTTAAAGTATTACTCATGTAACCGATGTAATTTAAAAGCAAAGAAACTGTGATATCATCAAAAAATACATCCTTACTTCCTACCCATTTTTCGAACTTCTCCAGGTACACTAAATAGTTTCGATAGGTTCCCACCGATACGTTGCCTCTGATTTTCTCACAATGCTTGTAAGCATACTCAAAAAAGTTAGGTACTTCTTTTCCCTTAATAGCTTCTTTAAGCTTTTTGCTTGAAACGGTTTTTACTTTGCGTTCCATATCGGCTACCTGTGCTTCGGCATCGGCTATCTTTTGTGTAAGGTTAGCGTTCATCCTTGCGCTGTGGGAATGATTCTTTTTTACTCGCTGCTTTACTTCATCCCACTCGCTCTCTTTTAACTTCACTCCCGTAGTGATAAATTTCGCTTTTCTGTCTTTTATAAGTCGGATATACAAAGGACTGTGGCCGGTTTGGTCTTTCTGATTGGTGCGTAATACTAATTTGATAGATGCCATAAAATACAAAAAATTGAAATGTTGTACTATATTTGTAAAGGAATGCAAACGAGTGAAAGCATTGTAAATACTGACTATTCAAACGGGTGCAACGTGATACTAAAGTACAACATTAGGTACAACAAAACAAGTATTTTGATGCTTTTTGTTGCACTAATTTGTTCTTTCATTTTTTAAAAAGTCAATAAATACGGTACTTTTGGCGCATTTTAGAACTTGCTGTTAAAAAGTAGAGATAACAGCGGTTTTATGCTATAGCGGGGCTTGGGATTTTTTGGATTGGTCAGTGCTTATTTTCTTCTTTAAAAAAGAAGTTTTTTCTTTCCACTTTTCGGTATATTTGTGAACATCAGTAATAAAAGTTCCGCCACTTCATAAAGCCGGCGGGACATTACCAGCAATTTTACACCAACTTTATGATTAAAGAAAAATCAATATTCTCGGTTTTATGTTTTTCATTGCTTCTTTTAAGTTGCAAAAAGGAAATAGCAGAAACTAAATTAGATTATAATCAAAAAGCGAATGAATTGATTCAACAAATAATATTAGATGAATCTTGTGGGTGCATTTTGGAAATTCCTAAAGAATCGATATCAAAAATAAATGCAGCAGAAAATCCTTTAAGTAATATTGGAGAAAAAATAATTATTGATCTCGGTTTAAAAAATCAAAAAGAGTTAGATAGCCTAGAAAATATTTCTAAAAATTTCGATTTAGATTCTAGCTTTCTAGAACAAAATAGTGTAGTTGTATTCAAACGAAATACTATAAAAGAAATATCAAAAGACAATAATATTTTAAAAAAATGTCCAAATGGTATTCAATATTTCTTAAAGCCCATATTTAACAAAAAATACGATAAAGCGTATATACGTTACGGTGAAGCTTTTATGTGTTTATCTACCCCAGGAGCTACTTACAAATTTGAAAACGATAGATGGTAAAATAAAAAAACTGCTGGTAACAGCGGTTTTATGAAATGGCTGGCTTCGGTGTGTATTTGTAATGGTCAGTGAATATTTTTCTTTCTCCGAAAGAGGCTTTTTTCTTTCAGTCTTTTCGGTATATTTGTAAACATCAGTAATAAAACGCCGCCACTTCATAAAGCCGGCGACCGTTGTGCGACATTGAACTCGACGAAATGAAAACGCGATGAATAAAAAAACAATATTGATTTTTATATTAACAGCCGGATTTTTTCAATCATGTTTTGATTTACATAAAAGC
>NZ_DATIDM010000008.1:0-18948 GCF_035456225.1 Flavobacterium sp.
TAAAAAATCAGGGAGTGTCTTTTTAATTTTATTGAATGTCGCTTTGGCCGAGTCAATGGAAACCTGTTGCTCTAAAATCAGCAGACATAACGTCTCGAATCCGGGCGGTCGCTGCACAAAAGTCGGCTCACCATATAATGTCACTATCTTTTGAAACTTATCTTCATTTTTAAGAAGATGCGCAATGGCATTTTTCATTAGAAATAGAATCCGAAGGAGCCTTTAACTGCAAATTTGTTAGCATCGGGAACATTCAGGTAATTTCCTCTCCAGCAAAAATCCAGACGGAAACATTTGAAAATATTCCCAATCCCGGCGTGATATTCCCAATATCCATCTTCAGGAGCGCGGTATTCCAATCCGGAAGCGTTAATTGCGATATTTTCATCCGAAATCTTACCGACGATCCCTTTAACTCCAACTATCTCGCGCCAGTTCAACTTACGGAGTAAAGGCACTCTTGAAAAAATCCTTCCGTTAAAATGATGTTCCAAATGAAACGAAGCGTACTGATCTACCAGAAACTCATAGTACTGCAGGTTACTGAACGTATTTTCTATCTGGAACCAGGATTGGTTACCGGGAACAACGCCCATCAATCCTAAAGGAACTCCACCATATATTTTTCCGAGCTCCATAGTAGTGAACAAACGGCCAAATCCTCCAATAAGAACGGGCTGTCTGTAATAAAACTGAAGTTTCCTGTAATTGAAATCGCTGTCGAGAACGCCTTCAAAACCGTGACTGTAGTTCGCAAAAACCCTGGGGAAATTATAATCCACCACCAGTCTTTCCACGCCGTGCCCAATCGTTTTTCTCCCTGGCGTATAATCAACCCTGAATTCGACTTCAGACTGTTTTACTTCACTCTGAATATTTCCATTGGCATCGTAATAATCCAGACTGAACTGATCCGAAGCCGATTTTAAAGTTCTGTAGGTTAGTCCTGCTTCAACCGTCAAGTTCTTGGCCACTTCCATTTCCGCCGATAACATCGACAAATTAATGGACGTCAACTTATTATTTGTCCCTGTCGAAAACAAGGAACTCGATGCAAAACTTCGTCCTAAAACGTCATTGGTTGTAGTTAAACTTACCCCAATCTGCTCGACATCTCTTCGATGCCCTGCTGATAGTATCAATCTGTTTTTTTTATTTACCAGCCACTTCCCGGAGATACCATATTTGAATTGGTCGTCTTTTAAACCATAAGCAACGAATCCTTCAACGCGCCATGGGTCATTCGGCCCAAAATAAGTTCTTCCGCCGGCACGTAAGCGCAAACCCTCCACATCGTTATATCCGAAAGAAGAAAAAATAGGCCCGTAGTCAAATTTGTACTTCGGTATATTTATGTATCCGCTGGCCAGAATCGTTGCTAGGTTATAAATCCGCTTGAATTTCGGAATCGTGTTTAACGTATCCAGAAGCCCATAAATCCCTTTCTCATTCTTATTGAGGTTCTCAAAACGGTTTTCTTCCCAGAATTCATCCGATTTATTATAAACCTCACCATCGAAAGCATCTATTTCCACTTTATAGAATTTATCGTCTTTCGGAATGTTGAATTTGTGATTTCTGACCAATGTGGTACGTTTGCCATATACCCCTTTAGATTTTTCTTTTTTGGAGAAGCTAAAATCCGACATCATATGATCCCTTGTTAACAAAAAAACCGAATCATTAAGCACTTCGAATTCCTGTTCGATGTAAATCTCCTTTACCCAGTTGATGTTGGCACTTTTGCTGGCCTCCATGTTTATTCTCTTGATAGCAAACGTGGTATCGTTAACCCAAAAATCCCCTTTAAAAGTCAGCTCATTCTTTCTTCTCGGATAAAAGATGATGTTGTAGCACCATTTATTATCTATAAAAGCACTGTCGGACAACACATAATTATACACATTGATCCCGGTGCGTGAAAGCGGGCTTACGAAATCCTTGTCAAAAAACTTAAGGTAGTTATTATAGATATCATAATCAGCATACAGGTCTTTAATAAAAGTGCTTACGCCGTCCCCGGATCCTAAACCGGAATTCTTATTAGCCTTTACGATTTCTTTCTTTTTGCCTTTAACATTATCAGCATAAACCTCGCTGAGGGTTTCATTTATGAATATGGGCAGGAACGCTTTTCCTGTCACTCTTGAAGTATCGATTCGGTCCCAAATAAATTCCATCCCCTCAAAAATCTTATTGGCTTTGAATGCGCTGTCGATGGAGTTCAGGTCGAATTCCACTTTTTCGTATTTATCATACTGATACTGATCGAACATATGCAAACCATTCTTGCGCCTGCGCTCCCAAATTTTCCGAAGAATGTCAATAGCCGGATTATTCTTTTTGGATGTTTTCCCGGTATAAATTTTAACCTCCTGCAATTGGTTGTCTGGCTTGATGGTGATTTTCATATCCAAATCAACCGATTTTGTCAGGGTAATTTCCACAGCCTTATAGCCTACGAAAGAAGCGACAAGTATTTTATACGTTTTATCGGACTGAAGATAAAACCGTCCATTTTCATCAGAAACGATTCCTTCCGTAGAACCTTTGAAATACACATTGGCATAACCCATAGGCTGGTTGTTTTCATCATAAACCACTCCGCCCACCTTTGTTTGTGCTGACATGCTGATATAAAAAATACAAAAACTTAAAACCAGTAAAAATTTCTTCATACACCTCAAAAAAAAACTTCATCAGTAATTTACTGATGAAGTTTCAAATATACTAAATAGATTTTTAGATTTTTGGACTATTTAGATTTTTAGATGATTTATCGTTCAACAAATCAAAATATCTAATATTCTAAAAAATCTTACAATCTATTTATACATTACTTTTTTAACCGCCTTGATCACATCTTCCGAATTAGGCAACCACTCTTTCAATAAAGTTGGCGAGTACGGAGCCGGCGTATCGGCAGTGGTGATTCTTTGAACAGGCGCATCAAGGTAATCAAATGCTCTTTCCTGAACCATATATGTAATTTCAGAAGCAACTGAAGCAAATGGCCACGCTTCTTCCAATACAACCAAACGATTTGTTTTCTTAACGGAATTGATGATAGTATCATAATCCATCGGGCGAACCGTTCTCAAATCGACAATCTCACAAGAGATACCTTCTTTTGCCAATTCTTCTGCGGCAGCGAAAGCCTCTTTGATGATTTTACCGAAAGAAACGATAGTCACATCGGTACCTTCACGCTTAACATCGGCAACCCCTAATGGAATCGTATAATCACCTTCAGGCACTTCTCCTTTATCACCGTACATTTGCTCTGATTCCATGAAGATTACCGGATCGTTGTCACGAATAGCCGATTTCAACAAACCTTTCGCATCATATACATTTGAAGGAACAACCACTTTTAATCCCGGAGTGTTCGCAAACCAGTTTTCAAAAGCCTGGGAGTGCGTTGCTCCTAACTGACCTGCAGAAGCTGTAGGCCCACGGAACACCATCGGCATTGGGAATTGTCCGGCCGACATCTGACGCATTTTTGCAGCGTTATTAATAATCTGGTCGATACCTACCAATGAGAAGTTGAACGTCATGAATTCCACTATCGGACGGCATCCATTCATAGCAGAACCAACTGCGATTCCGGCAAAACCTAACTCGGCAATCGGTGTATCGATAACCCTTTTCGGTCCGAATTCATCCAACATTCCCTTTGATGCTTTGTAGGCACCATTATATTCTGCAACTTCTTCACCCATTAAATATACCGATTCGTCGCGACGCATTTCTTCGCTCATCGCCTCACAAACCGCTTCTCTAAACTGTATCGTTCTCATGTATTTTTCTTTATCCAAAAATTATTGAAAGGCAAAAATAAAAATTTTAAATCAGTTATTGACAATATACTAATTATAATGATAGAAATATTTTAAAAATTGGAGTTTAAAATTAATCCCTTATATGCATTCACCATATTTGAAGAACTTTTATATGTTTTTTTAAAATGCAATAAAGGCAAAAATGAACTGAAGTTAAGAGAGTTTGTTTTTTTTAAACATAAAAAGCCCAAGCTTCACCTTGGGCTTTTTATGTTATTATGGTGTATTGTTACAATGCAATTATTGTCTAATCAACTTAAATTGATATCCACGATCATTAATATAAATTGTATCCTCATCATCTTTAATGATAATATTTAGGGAAGAACTGCCTGGATTTGTTTCATTTAAATTGTAGCCTTGACAATAAGGATCGCCCGGTGTTGTACAAGTTTGCTGTCCATCATTATTGAAAAATGGTGTACACGTTTCACTAACTTGATTAGTGTAATTATAAGATACAAATTTCGAACCATTAAGCTGAATAGTAGGTATCGAGGTTAAAGTTGCAGCATAAGTATAGATATTCGAGTATGAGCACTGGGTTTCGCCCCATGAAGCATCACAAAATTGTCCTGAAGTTTGTTTTGAATAACCCATACTAAAACCATTTGCTGTAAAAATGACGCTACTTGGAAAAGTTAATGTGGTTGTATGATTTCCAGTATATACATTAAATGGCCCTGTACAAGTATTTTCAAAAGTTTCTGAACTAATATACGAACTATAAATACCTGTTGCTGAATTATATGTCCCGGGAGCACCATATCCAACAATTGACCAATTCCCTACAAGCGAAACATCATTTGTCCCTGCAACTGTTATCGGAAACTTCCCAGAAAACGAACTAAACTCATCACTGTAACTGTAGTTCAAGAACGATTCTACGGGCAATGACGACGGAGTTCCGATAATTTTTATTTTTAAGTTTAGTTGTCCATCGCTTTGTAAAGACGAGGAAACCAATTCAAGATTTGGATCGTTAACACTTAATTGAAGGCTGTTGAAGATTTCCTGAGTAACAACTTCATTTTCAGCAGGGCTTGAAGCAGGAAGCTGCTCTAAAGGTACTAAATCGAAATCAAAAAAAGGATTATTATCGTTAAGCCATTGAAGTTGGACATTAACTTTATTAGCATAATAGTTATACCTGTTTTGATCGTTAAAAAACGATACAACTCCAGATTGTGTTTTATTAGAATCACTTGCAATCAGGCTTCTTTCCGAAGTTTCCAAATCCAATGTTGTCATAACATCGCTTTGAAATAGAACTTCTGTTCTAGAAGAATTATTGCCATTCCTGTCAGTTGTACCCATAATAGAGTTAACAACAAGATTAACTGTGTTTAGTTTTCTTTCCTCCAGTTCTTCATGAAATTGTTTAGCTTTTTCAAATGCAACATAAGCCACTACAGCACCCAAAGCTTTTGTTGCGGGTTCGCCAAACAAAACGGCAAAACTTCCTCCTACAACAGCTATACACGCCAAACTGTGTTTTGCCAAAAGCGTAATATCCGACGCTGTAATACTTTTTCCGGTTACATCACTATAATCATACAGCAAAATTTTGTCGAATTGGACTTTATTTGCTTTATACAAAACAGCCATCTCCATTTTTTCGTCTTCACTTGCATTTGTATAATAGTCGTTAAAACTATTTAAAGAATTTTGAATTGCAACCGACTCTGCTGAAGCATCTAATGTAGATTCAAAAGTGTCAAGATTAGTAAAGAATGGTGCTAATGTAGCTTCAGGGGTTTCGGTAAGTTGAGTGTTTTTCACATCATAATGTACCGTTGCGCCAAGCGTTGGAATAACTAAATCCTGTAATCCTACTATTGATGAATAAGGCACTAAAAACGATAGTTTGCCATCTTCTGATTTCATCAAAGTAATTGGAGTGCCTCCAAGTGTTCCTTGATATTCGTTTTCGGATAATGTTGCCCCACCTAAAGAAACCGTTACCACTTGCGAACGAAAAATTTCCCCACCATTTTGGTCAATTGGTTGTGATGTATCAGCCTCGTCTTTTGAACAAGCTACTATAACAGCCAAAGCAGCAATAATTAAGAATAGACTTTTAAGTAGATGTTTTTTCATACTTTAATTATTAAGAATTTTCACAAAGATAGAACATTCTTTGAATTACAACCTCGTCAAATTCAGCATTATTACCATTAGTTTTCAACACTTTAAAAATTACTTTTTACTTTTTTGCTTTAAAAAAAAGCCCCCCTTAAGACAACAGAACCTAATGCAAAATCTTCGACAAAACCGATAATTATCATATTTATCCGTTGAAAAAGGGTGCACAAAAAAAAGAAAGTTTTTCTCAAAAACCGAAAAGCACAAAAAAAAGAAACAAAATACTGATTAACAATATTTTATAAAAAATTTAATTGGAAAATTCCTCGTTTTCAAGCATCTCTTTTCATGTTAATTTTCTAACTTTGTTAATCCAGAAAATACCACATCATAAAAGGCGTTAATTCAAACTTATTTTTTTATGAAAAAAGTATTACTCATTCTGATCACTGCCCCACAGTTCCTTATTGCTCAAACAACATTAATTCCGGATCCTAAGTTTGAGGAAAAATTGATTGCTTTAGGTTACGATGCCCCTCCCGTTAACGGTTCTGTACCTACAGCCAACATAGATGACATTACCGATTTAGATCTTTCATTATCACAAATCACAAACCTAACAGGTATCGAAGCCTTCACATCGTTAACGTATTTGAATTGTTCCAGTAATAGCTTAACAAATCTCAATGTAAGCAGCTTAACACTCCTTCAGGAATTGGAGTGCGACGGGAATGCATTAACAGCTTTGAATGTAACAGCAAATACAAGCCTGCATTACCTTGAAGCTTATAGCAACCAACTCACCGCCATTAATCTCTCCCAAAACCCTGACCTAACATATATAGGACTGGATGACAACAACTTAACCACCTTGGATATCTCATTAAATACAGACATAATAGAGTTACATTGTGGAGGAAACCCATTAGGAACATTAAACCTCGGGCAAAATGTAAACCTGAAAATTTTAGATGTATACCAAACCAATTTAAGTTCCATCAATGTAAGCATGCTCACAGGACTCGAATTTTTAGGATTGACAGGAAACAACCTAACCTCCATTGACTTATCACAAAATGCAGCATTGCAGGAATTACGGATAAGCGACAACCTGTTGACCTCTCTGTCAATTGCAACCTGCCCTTTGTTAACCAAAATCAAATGTCAATTCAACCAACTTACCACACTTGACTTAAGAAATGGCAACAACATGAATTTTGTATTACTCCCAGACTATGGAGCTGCAAACAACCCAGGTTTAAGTTGTATTAGCGTAGACGACCCCGCTTATTCAGCCACAAATTGGGGAACCGCATTTCACCCGACCGCAACTTATTCGGCAAATTGTCTTCTCAACACAAACTCTAATTTGATGCAAGCCTTCACAATATACCCTAACCCTTCCAACGGAAAAGTTTTTATCAATACGCCGGATTTAATCAACATAAATCAAATAACGGTTTTCGACCTAAATGGAAGAATCATCAGACAGGTCAAACCAACAGGCATATCTGAACAAACCGAACTGGATTTGACTGGAATCGGACAAGGCGTTTATTTAGCATCAATTGAATCAGAAGAAGGTAAATTAAATGCTAAAATCATCTTAAAATAAACACACCTGCAACACAACCAACAAAAGACCGCTTCCATAAACCGGCGGTCTTTTCTTTTTACAGCCTTTTCGATGAACCTGTCATAAAACCCATACTGACAAAACCATTTCTGGATAAAAATTTCGCAACCAAAACCACACTACCCCCGTTCTTTTTACATTTTATCGGAATATTTTTTCAAATTACTGACAAATTCACAATTAATATGCGTGCATACTATTTTATTTGAAATATTTGCTTAAATTCGTCCCTTGAAATTGAAATATCAACTTTATACTTTTATAAAAATGAAAATATTAGTTTGCATCAGCCACGTACCTGATACTACTTCAAAAATTAACTTCATTAACGGAGATTCAGAATTTGATACCAACGGTGTTCAGTTTGTAATCAACCCTAATGACGAATTCGGTTTAACAAGAGCCATCTGGTTCAAAGAGCAACAAGGCGCTAACGTAACCGTGGTGAACGTTGGAGGTGCTGACGCAGAAGCTACTTTAAGAAAAGCATTAGCCATTGGTGCTGATGAAGCAATCCGCGTAAACGCTAATCCTACAGACGGTTTCTTCGTTGCCAAACAGCTTGCTGAAGTGGTAAAAAACGGAGGTTATGATTTAGTAATTGCCGGTAAAGAATCATTGGATTATAACGGAGGAATGGTTCCGGGAATGCTTGCTGCATTGACAGGAAACGATTTCGTAAACTCTTGTATCGGATTAGACATCAACGGAACAACTGCTAAAGCGGTTAGAGAAATCGACGGCGGTAAAGAAACCATTTCTGCTAACTTACCATTGGTAATCGGCGGGCAAAAAGGTTTAGTGGAAGAAAAAGATCTACGCATCCCGAACATGAGAGGCATTATGACCGCGAGAACAAAAGCACTGACCATTTTAGAACCGGTTGGAGCAGATAACACTACCAAAGCCGTTAAATTCGAAAAACCAGCTGCAAAATCTGCAGTAAAATTGGTTAGCCCGGATAACTTAGACGAATTAATCAACTTATTACATAACGAAGCGAAAGTAATTTAATCCGAAATTAAAAATTACGAATTACGAAATTTTTGAATCATTAAATCTTTCAATTTTTAAATACTGAAAATCATGTCAATTTTAATATACGCTGAATCAGCAGAGGGAAAATTTAAAAAAGTAGCTTTCGAGTTGGCTTCATATGCTAAGAAAGTTGCTGAAATGATGGGAACAACCGTAACAGCTGTTACAGTAAACGCAGGTGATGTTTCCGATTTATCAAAATACGGAGTAGACAAAGTATTAAAAGTATCTAACGATAAATTAGCGGCTTTCAACGCAAAAGCTTATGCTGATGTTATCAAACAGGCTGCTCAAAAAGAAGGAACGAAAGTTGTTGTTTTATCTTCTACAACAGACTCTTTATACTTGGCTCCACTTGTTGCAGTAGGCTTAAATGCAGGTTACGCTTCTAACGTAGTGGCATTACCGGAAAGTACTTCACCATTTGCAGTAAAAAGAAACGCATTCTCAAACAAGGCTTTCAACATCACTGAAATCACTACGGATGTTAAAGTATTGGGAATTGCTAAAAATTCATACGGAATCAAAGAATCAGCTTCATCATTGACGGAAGAAGATTTCGCTCCTTCATTAAACGATGCTGACTTCTCGGTAAAAATCGAATCAGTAGAAAAAGTAACCGGAAAAGTAACTATTGCCGATGCTGAAATTGTAGTTTCTGCAGGTCGTGGATTAAAAGGTCCAGAAAACTGGGGAATGATCGAAGAATTAGCTTCTGTTCTTGGAGCAGCGACAGCTTGTTCAAAACCAGTATCTGATTTAGGCTGGAGATCTCACAGCGAGCACGTGGGACAAACAGGAAAACCTGTAGCGGCTAACTTGTACATCGCTATAGGTATTTCAGGAGCAATCCAGCACATTGCAGGAATCAACTCTTCCAAAGTAAAAGTTGCCATCAACACAGATCCGGAAGCTCCTTTCTTCAAAGTGGCTGATTACGGAGTGGTTGGGGATGCTTTCCAGGTAGTTCCGCAATTAATCGAAAAATTAAAAGCTTTCAAAGCGGCGCAACACTAAAATTCCGCGCTCATATAATTACAAAAAGCCATCTGAAAAAACAGGTGGCTTTTTTATTTTATGAAGCAAAAGTTTTTCGTTACTTTGCAAAGAGTTTTTCTTTTCTGACCCTTATTTCTTACTTTCGGTACAGATGCAGCAGTGTCAATCAACAGAAGAACATAATTATATCGTATTTTTTCAATTTATTGGTATAATTGACGTAATTTAGTGTCATCCATAGCTATTAACAAACTAAGAACTTTGTGCCTCAGTGCCATAGTGGCTAAAAATATGAGTTTAGTAAAACTGACTATAAAGGGAATTTCGTACAGCCAGACTCAAAATGGCGCTTATGCACTGATTTTAAATGAGGTGGATGGGGAAAGAAAACTACCTATTGTTATCGGAGCATTCGAAGCACAGTCCATTGCAATAGCATTGGAAAAAGAAATTCGTCCGCCCAGACCTTTAACGCACGATTTGTTTAAAAATTTTGCCGATCGTTTTGACATTGTGGTAAAACAGGTCATCATTCACAAGTTAGTTGACGGCGTTTTCTTTTCCAGCATTATCTGCGAAAGAGACCGCATTGAAGAAATAATAGACGCCAGAACTTCGGACGCTATCGCTTTGGCTTTACGCTTCAACGCGCCGATTTTTACCTATAAAAACATTTTGGACAAAGCCGGAATTTATCTGAAAATAAACCCAACCGAAGAAGGTAAATCACCGGAGGAAAGTAATGATCCGTTGGAAAACCCGGAAACATTCGGACTGGTAGGCGAAGAAAAAGTAACAGGCGAATCCTATTCTCAATATTCTTTGGCAGAACTTTACGAACTTCTTGAAGGAGCAGTTCAGAATGAAGACTACGAAAAAGCGGCCAAAATCAGAGACGAAATTTCGAAAAGGGAATCATAGCCAGACGGCAATTGCAGTATTCAGTCCCAACAACTATCGGGAGCAGAAAGCAGTCGCAACAATCCGAATAACCAAATAAACGTATCGACGAATACACAAGCAATGAAACAATATTTAGATTTAGTAAAGCACGTTTTAGAAAACGGAAATCAGAAAGGAGACAGAACAGGAACCGGCACAAAAAGTGTTTTCGGCTATCAGATGCGTTTTGACCTAAACGAAGGCTTCCCGATGGTGACCACTAAAAAACTTCACCTAAAATCTATCATTTATGAATTGCTTTGGTTTTTGAAAGGCGATACCAATATTGGCTATCTAAAAGAAAACGGTGTTCGAATCTGGGATGAATGGGCAGACGAAAACGGCGATTTAGGCCCTGTTTACGGTCATCAGTGGCGCAACTGGAACAGTGAGGAAATCGATCAGATCCAGGAACTTATCGACACCTTGAAAAGAAACCCGAACAGCCGACGCATGCTGGTTTCAGCATGGAACCCTTCCGTTTTACCGGATGATAAAAAATCGTTTTCAGAAAATGTGGCCAACGGAAAAGCGGCCCTGCCTCCCTGTCATGCCTTTTTTCAGTTTTATGTAGCCGATGGAAAATTGTCATGTCAGTTATACCAAAGAAGTGCGGATATTTTCTTAGGGGTTCCGTTCAACATTGCCTCTTATGCGCTATTCACGATGATGGTTGCTCAGGCTTGTGATTTGCAGCCGGGAGAATTCATTCATACTTTTGGTGATGCCCACATTTACAACAACCACATCGAACAGCTGGAATTGCAACTTACCCGCGAACCGAAACCGCTTCCGAAAATGCTTTTGAATCCCGATGTAAAAAACATCTTCGATTTCAAATTTGAAGATTTCACTTTAGTGGATTACGACGCGCACCCGCACATTAAAGGACAGGTCGCTATTTAATTAATCAACACACATTCAACACTTCATTACAATGAAACAATTTTTATTGGCGGTTTTTCTATGCCTTTTTTCAACCGTTTTTTATGCCCAGAAAGACAAAACCATTTATTTGGACTCTATCGGAAAAGAAACCGAATATGACAATCATATGACATACCTGGTTATTAAAGATTTTCACAAAGAAATAAAACAATATAATATTTACGAATATTACAAATCGGGCAAATTAAAATCGGAAGGAGTTTGCAACAACAAATGGTCCAGAATCAAAGAAGGGATATATAACCGCTATTATGAAAACGGAAATTTGCAATCACGCACTATGTATGACAATGGATTACCTTATGGTGATTTTACGTTCTGGCATGAAAACGGAAATAAAAGCACCGAGGGAGAATATTTGATTTTTGAAGATGGAGAAGGAAAAAAAACATCTAAATTATTTGTAAAAAATTACTGGGACGAAAACAACACTCAAAAAGTTTTCAATGGAAACGGCGCCTACACTGAAATTGCCGATTTAGAAACTGGAAAAGGAGAAGTCCTAAATGGATTTAAAAACGGTCTTTGGGAAGGTTATTCAAAAATTGGCAGACTATCTTTTAAAGAACACTACAAAAAAGGCGAATTAACAGAAGGGACTTCAACTGACTCTTTAAATAATACTTACACATATAAAAACGTTGAAGTTCAGGCAATGCCCAAGAAAAGTATGCAGGATTTCTACAGAAAATTTATATCTAATTTTAATGCACCCGAAGTGAAAAGCCATGTAAAAGAGATAAGAGTCCTACTTGGTTTTGTTATTGAAAAAGATGGCAGTATAAGCGAAATAAAAACAATTCGAAGTGACAATGCCGACTTTGATCAAACTGCAAAAAAAGTGCTTTCCAAAATGGAAAATTGGATTCCAGCCGTCCACAGAGGTAAAACATTGCGATCACAATTTAGCCTCCCAATCACGATAAAGATTAATTAAACCAATCCAATTGGCGATTAAAACAAAAATCTTAACTTTAATTCCGTAAAAATCTATTTATGGAAATCGACCAACATGAATTGTATGAATATGCAAGACAGCGTTTAAAACAAAAAAAACGTCTGTATTTTCATTTTGTCTTATTTTTTATTGGCAGTATTTTTATGATTATAGCCAATAAATTACTCGATGTCAAACCAGAAACCAACTGGTATCAGTGGGGCATAACCATTTGGGGATTTATTTTCGTACTCCATTTCATACGCGTTTTCATTACAGACAGTTTCATGAACAAAAAATGGGAACGGGCGCAGATCGACAAACTGATAATGAAACAGGAGCGCAAACTTGAACAAATCGAAAAAGACTTTAATCAGAAAAACAACCCTTCACAATAATGATTGTATTAATTGCAGCAGCTGCAGAAAATAACGCTTTGGGAAAAGACAATGATTTACTTTGGCATCTTCCCGATGATTTTAAACGATTCAAACAAATAACCACCGGCCATTACATCGTCATGGGAAGGAAAACATTTGAAAGTTTCCCGAAACCATTACCCAATCGGACCCATGTAATCATAACAAGACAGGAAAACTACAAAGTTCCTGAAGGCTGCATTCTTGCCGGATCTCTGGAAGAAGCCGTAAGCGTTTGCCCAACAAATGAGGATATTTTTATCATAGGAGGAGGAGAAATCTACAGCCAATCCATGAAAATTGCCGATAAAATAGAACTTACCCGGGTTTTCACCACTTTGGAAGCAGACACGTTCTTTCCCGAAATCAATTCAGGTGAATGGAAACTAACATTCGAAGAGTTTCATCCCAAAGATGAGAAACACGCTTTCGATTTTTCATTTCAGACGTATATACGCAAATAAAAAACATCCCGATATAAAATACCGGGATGTTCAAACTAACAAACTAAATGTATCTAACTTTTAACGTTTCGGATTTATCCAAGTGAAAGCACCTGATAACATAAAATAAAAATCACCACTGTCAATAATAAACCTGTTATGAATAATATAACATTGGCGAATTTCTGAGAATACATCTCAAAAAAGCCTTTAATACCAAATACCACAAAAGTACTAAAGACAAAAAAAACTAAAATTTCCAAAAACAAATTTAACCCAAAGAACGTTTGCGGCACCCCTGAACCGGCATCGTTTAAAAAAACATTGCCGTTGATGCTTTCCTCAAGAACAAATGAAATTACCAGTGCCAGTAATATCCATTTTATCTCCGACAACAAAAGCTTAGACAACATAGCGGTTTGTTTGTATCATGAGTGTAAAATTGCAACGAATTTCAACACCAAACAATCACCAAAATGGTGTATTTTACGCATCACTAAATTTAGTGATGCTTTAGTTTTCTCTCACATAATGTATAAGAACACCTTCTTGTTAGTGAAATAAATTTACAATTATTTCATTAGATGGATATGATAAAGATTGTATTATCTTTGTACAAATTAATTTAATCGATGAACGACAACATCACTCCATACAAATCATCACAACTAGGTAAAAAACAACAGGTTACACAAATGTTTGACACCATTTCGGGCAATTACGATAATCTAAATCGTGTCATTTCATTCGGGATTGATGTTAAGTGGAGAAGGAATGTTTTAAAACTCATCGACGAAAAAAAACCGAAGAACATTCTTGATATTGCAACCGGAACCGGAGATTTGGCTATCCTTATGGCCAACACCAGTGCAGAGAAAATAATCGGACTGGATATTTCTGCCGGAATGCTGGAAATAGGAAAACAGAAAGTGGCCCAGAAACAGCTTACTGACAAAATAGAAATGGTCTTGGGTGATTCTGAAAAAATCCCTTTCGAAGACAACTATTTCGACGCCATTACCGTAGCATTCGGCGTTCGCAATTTTGAAAATTTAGAATTAGGCCTATCTGAAATACTTCGCGTATTGAAACCCGATGGCCGATTCGTAATCCTTGAAACATCCGTACCTACTAAATTCCCTTTCAAACAAGGGTATAATTTCTATACCAAAAACATCCTCCCGCTTATCGGCAGACTGTTCTCAAAAGACAAAGTAGCTTATTCCTACCTGTCTGAATCGGCATCACATTTCCCATACGGTGAAGCCCTGAACAATATTTTGCGAAAAGTTGGGTTTATAGATGTTAAAGACATGCCTCAAACCTTTGGAGTAGCAACCATTTATTCGGCTTCAAAAAAATAATATGAAAAAATTATTTGTTTTACTTATAATTATCGTTTCGGCAAACAGTTTTGGTCAGCAAGGGATAGGTATGTTCGGCAAGAACCCAATCATCAATCTTGAGAATTTCGACAAACAACGTGTTCATTGGGGGTATTATTTAGGATTCAATTCTTACGATTTCAAGTTTGATTATATCGAACCGGACAAAGACATCGAAGTGCAGACCACGACCGGTTTCAATGTAGGCCTTATAGGAAACCTTCGTCTAATGGAATATATTGATTTGCGATTCGAACCGGGCTTATCCTATACGCAACGAAATTTAGTTTACCCAAATATTGAGGACTCTTTCGACAGGCTTCGTGAAGTAAGGTCAACCTATATCAATTTTCCCTTATTGTTAAAGTTCTCCTCTAAAAGAATTGGAAATTTCCGTCCTTACCTTATTGGAGGGTATTCTAAATCATTGAATATGGGAAGTAATTCCGATTCCAAAGACGACAATTACAACGACAAGTTCCGAATGGAAAAAATGACCTCTAATTATGAGCTTGGATTCGGAGTTGACCTTTATTTTGAATATTTTAAATTTTCACCTTCAATCAGAGGGGTCTTTGGTATTAATGACGAACTTATCCGTGACAACAATCCGGACAGTCCCTGGACCGGAAATGTAGAATCTATGAAAACCCGCGGAATTTTCATCAATTTTGCCTTCCATTAAGAATTTTCAGTTTTTTATAACTAGTCAAGTCTTTTAAATTCACTCAAGATGATAGCAGTCGCTGTAGCCACATTCAGGCTCTCTGTTTGCTGTAAATCTCCAAAACGCGGTATAGAAAGCCTTCTTTGATTTATTTTTTCTACCATCAGCGAAATCCCGTTGGCTTCATTACCCATTACAAGAATCCCTTCTTTTGGAAGTGCTGTTTTATAAATAGAATCTCCATCCATATAGGTCCCGAAAACCGGAAGTTTGGTTTCAGTCAACAATTTTTCAAGTCCTGTATAAACAACATTGACCCGCGTTATGGAACCCATGGTGGCCTGAACCACTTTCGGATTATAAACATCAACGGTTTCTTCGGAACAGATGATTTGTTTCACGCCAAACCAGTCGCACAAACGCACTATGGTTCCCAAATTCCCCGGATCACGCAGGTCATCAAGGGCAACGATCAATCCTTTTTCCTCAATGGGTTTTTCTTCCGGTATCCGAAACAAAGCCAAACAGGTATTAGGAGTTGTCAAAACCGATATCTTTTTCAATTCTGCCGGGGTTATCAGCGAAAATTTACCTTCCGGTATTCCGGGAAAATCATTCGAAGTACTAAAAATATGCTCAAGCTCAAAATTGGAATTCAGCAATTCCTGTATTACCTTTATCCCCTCAGCAAAAAATAACTGATGTTGTTTTCGGTACTTTTTTTGCTGTAAACTTGTTATTATTTTAATTTGGTTTTTACTAAGCATAAAAAACGTATTTTTGACCGACTTTTTGTTATTGACTTGAAAAAGAATTCTCCAAAAATAGCACTATTATTTGTATTAGGTGCAATTATATACTCCTGCTCTGTTGTTAAAAGGGTTCCGGAAGGCAAACTCCTTTTAACGGACAGCAAAATTTCGGTTAACGACAAAAAAACAAAGCAAGAAACCGTTGTTGATCAGCAATACCAAAAACCAAACAGTTCTTTATTCGGATTTCCGTTACGACTGCGGATGTACAATCTGGCTAAAAAAAATGCGGACTCATCCTATCATGTCTGGCTGGAAAGAAAACCTAACCGTCACAAAAATCTGGCTGCGATACTCTCGGAAAAACAGGTCGAACGACTTGGACAATCTTTTTTGGTTTCCGGCTTGAGCAATTTCCTTAAAAAAAATGGAGAGGCTCCTGTAATAATAGACGATAAAAAAGCACAGAAAACGGCAAACCGCCTTTCTAGTTACTATTTCAACAAAGGGTATTTCAGAACCAAAGTCAACTATAAAATTGACACTTTAAAAAACAAACGAGGCCAGATACAATACCATATCGAAACAGGAAAACCTTTCATAATCGACAGTATCACAAGCACTGTTGAAACTCCGATCCTGGATTCTTTATACCAAAAAATAAAGCATTTATCCTTTATCAAAACAGGAAAACAGTACGACTCCAAAGATTTAATAGACGAAAGAAAACGAATCTCAACTTATTTCAGGGATAATGGCGCCTACAAATTCCAGGAAACCAACATTTCTTATAAAGTCGACACCATCAAAACAGGCTACAAAACCAATGTCGAATTGGTTATAGACAACCAAACCATCAAAGAAAAAGACAGCGATTCATTAATTAAAATCCCTTTCAGACTTTACAAAATAAGCGAAGTGAACGTTTTCACATTCAGCAATTCCGAAAAAGACAAAGTAAAAGTAGCCGACAGTATCACTTATAAAGACATCAATCTTTACAGTTCGGACAAATTAGCTTATCGTCCTAAAGCCATCACCGACGCCATTTTCATATCTAAAGGAAGTTTATTCAGTGACACCGAACGAACACTGACATCGAAATCACTTAACAATCTTCGGATTTTCAATTATCCGACCATTGAATATGTGGAAGATGAGAGGGATTCCACAGGAAATTCACTGATCACCAACATCATCTTAAGGCCTCGAAAAAAATACAGTTGGACACCGGCTATAGACTTTATGCATTCCAATATTCAGGATTTCGGAATTTCGGGAAATATGACATTTTCATGGCGAAACGTCTTCAGAGGGGCAGAAATTTTAGATATTTCAACCCGCGGAAGCATCGGTTCTTCAAAAGACATGGCAAATCCCAAAGGCGTATTTTTTAACATCTCCGAATACGGTGCCGATATTAAACTGACAATCCCAAGGATTTTATTTCCAATAAAAACAGAAAGAATAATCCCTGGATCAATGTTTCCGACGACTACGGCCACCGTTGGTTTTTCACGACAAAGAAATATCGGTTTGGACAAAGAAAATTTCTCCGGAATCATCAACTATAACTGGCTTCCTACAAAAACCAATACGGCTCGGCTCGATCTGCTCAATATTCAGTTCGTTCGAAACCTGAACCCCCAAAACTATTTCAACGTATATGAATCGTCTTATGAGACATTAAATGACTATGCGCAGGTTTACAATACCAATCCCGATAACGTCGACGAGAATGGAGATCTGACCATTGAAGGCGGTGGAGCAGATAATTTCATAAACGATGTTTTAACCGGTCAAACCACTTTGACTCCTGAAGACGAAGCTTATCAGGATATTCGAAGCATCGATGAAAGACAAAACCGTTTAACGGAGAACAACTTAATATTTGCCACTAATTTCACCTATACAAAATCCACCAAAACCGATCTTTTAGACAATTCGTTCAATATTTTCAGAACAAAAATAGAATCTGCCGGGGTTTTTCTTAATGCGTTATCCAATCTTGGAAATGAAAAATTAGGTCCTAATGGAAAAAAAACCTTCCTGGATGTGGAATATTCACAATACATAAAAACCGAGTTCGACTTTATCAAGCATTGGGATTTAGGAAGGAAAAAGGTTTATGCCATGAGAGGCTTCTTTGGAATTGCCATTCCATATGGAAATGCAGACAACGTACCGTTTTCGCGAAGTTATTACGGAGGAGGCTCGAATGACAACAGAGCTTGGGAGTCATATGGTCTGGGACCCGGAACAAGTGGAGGAATCAACGATTTTAACGAAGCCAACATGAAATTGGCCTTCAGTGCCGAATACCGTTTTAACCTTTTCGGAAAATGGAACGCCGCTTTATTTGCCGATGCCGGAAACATCTGGAATATTTGGGACAACGTAGAAGACAAACGATACACCTTCAACGGTTGGGAATCCTTAAAAGACGTTGCTTTGGGCACCGGAATAGGAATCCGTTACGATTTCAACTTTTTCATCGGCCGATTGGATTTAGGATTTAAAACCTATAATCCTGCTAAACCAGACAGCGAGCGTTGGTTTAAAGACATGCGTTTTGACAAGTCGGTTGTAAATATTGGAATTAATTATCCGTTCTAACTATAGAAATTATTACTTTTGTCACCTATAATAAAATTACAACACAATGGCTCACAACATTAAACCCGGAGTAGCTACCGGAGATCAGGTTCAGGAAATCTTTAACTATGCCAAGGAAAAAGGCTTTGCTTTGCCGGCTGTTAACGTAACCGGTTCCAGTACTGTAAACGGTGTTATGGAAACAGCAGCAAAATTAAATGCTCCTGTAATCATTCAGTTTTCTAATGGAGGATGTC
>NZ_DATIDM010000009.1:0-5610 GCF_035456225.1 Flavobacterium sp.
TACTGATCGTCCAGAAGAATCCTATAAAGAAGAACCGGTCTGCCGGCTGCGTAATGGCCTGGCGTTGAAATACCCCTTCACTATCGGGTGAAAGTGCATAATCATATCCGAAAATATTATCCCTTCCCAACACATTGGATACGGAAAAATACAAAATTTTCTGGGGCGAAAGCAAATAAGCCCAACTCATACTCAAGCTATTGTAATCTTTAGCCTTTCCGTTCATAAATGCTGCTTCATTTGGATTATCATAAGGTCGCCCGGTTGCAAAACTGTTCGTGATACTCAACTGTGACTTCCAATCATCAATCCAATATTTAGTCACAACAGAAAGTGTGTGATTAGCCACAAAACTTGGTGTTACATTGCTTTCATAATTTCTGTAATCACGCTTGCTGTCGATGTAAGAATAGGAAACCCAATAATCAAGATTACGTATTGATTTGTTGTCCCTCCAAAAAACATCCAGTCCCTTTGCATATCCATAACCGTTGTTATTGAAATTACTGCCGAAAAGTGGCGTATATGTATCATATTTTACCAAATCGGAATAGTCTTTATAAAAAACCTCTGCTCGGAGTGTTTTTCCATTTGCCGAATACAAATAATTCAGAATGTAGTGTGATGTCTTTTCGTAATTGAAATCTGAATGGAATTTCAGGTAATTCTGAATCGGATTCTGATGAAAATCACCGTATGCTACAGAAACCTGTCCGTTCTTACTCGTTTTATAGGCCAATGAAATTCTGGGTTCAAGGCTGCTTTTGTCAATATAACTGCTGTTCAGGGCCCGAAGACCTAATTTAGCGGCCAGTTTTTTTGAAAAGAAAATATCCGTTTCGGCATAAACAGCTCCGATATTATTTCGATAACCGTAGTCAAATCCTCCCAATGTAACATCCTTGTAATTTTCGTCAAAATCGGTAATGAAGTAATCACTTCCGAAGGACAAATGAATTCTTTGCGTGAACTTTTTGATAAGTTTCAGTTTCATGTGGGATGCATTTTCCCTGTTTTTCAGATTGCTTCGGTCCACTTCATTTTTATTCTGATTATAACCGAAACTGATTCCGGTCTGAATCCCCCAACCCGATCCGAAATTCCCTTTATAGGAGGAATTCAGATAAAAATTATTGTTTTGGGTATCTACACCTATCGGTTCAGGAAAGTTAACATTCTCCTGATTCAGATTAAATGTTGTATAATCGAAAGCAGCGTATAATTTAAGTAAACCATTGTTAAAACCTTTTCGGAACACCGTTTCCCCCGACATCGACTGATAGGGTTTAATCCAATCCACATTTTGTTTTACCACTTTCTGATAAGGTTCTAAATTGATATAACTCAAATTGAACGTCAGGGAACTTTTTTCCCATTTCTGGGTATTGCTTGCTCCTAAACCGACTGTCATAAATGAAAAATTCGATTCTTCATTATCAACTTCATTGATAGTGTTCAACAACAACACACTTGATAAAGCATCACCAAACTCGGCCGAATATCCACCAGTTGAGAAAGTCATTCCGCTGAATAAAAAAGGAGAAAATCGCCCGCGGGTCGGAATATTGTTGGCAGAAGCATTATAAGGCTGTGCTACGCGAATCCCGTCTACATAGGTTTGTGTTTCATCTGCTTCTCCACCTCTTACAAACAAGCGACCACTTTCACCAACAATCTGTGCTCCCGGCAAGGTTTGCAATGCCCCGATGATATCCCCGGCTGCTCCCGCGGTGGTAACAATATCCAATGGTTTTAAGGCAGATGCTTTCGAATTATCACCAGCTTTAAAAGCTCCTGCTGAAATCACAACTGTATCGAGAGTATTTACACTTTCCTTAAGTTTAATAGCTAACGGAACATAGCTTTCGATTACAATCGGAACTTTCTGGGTTTCAAAATTCAAAAAAGTGATTACCAATACCTGATTGCCTTTCTCCGATGTCTCAAAAGAAAATTCCCCATTTGGGTCCGATGTTGCTCCGTCATATGCGCCCTCAATAAAAACATTCGCTCCAGCAACAGGTTTTCCTTTGTGATCCAACACTTTACCTGAAATGGTGGTCTGCGAGAACAGGCTCATACTGCATAAAACAAACAAAAAAGTAAAAAGGGTTTTCATCTATAAAATTTTAACAGGACAAATTTGCGTCAGAAAAAACGGAAAAACTAAAAAATAATTCCGAATTGTTGTTTTTAGTGGATGAATTGTTTTTAAACTATCACAAACATATGTCTAATCATCTGAAAAACAAGTAGTTATATCTTTATTTAATAACTTTGTAGTCATATTCCAATAGTTTTATTGGACATTTGACAATTGTCTTCTACACAAAGAATGAATTGTACACGACGGCTTACACGTTCTTAAAGAGCGCGCTATAAAATCATTCAAAACCTTCTGCCTTTCTATGCTTTATAAGTAGAAAATTAAAATTGCAACTATGAAAACTAATACTTTCTCGCAAATCCCCATAATAAATCTGTTTCGGTATATATTTCTTTCTTCAATAATATTAATGAGTTCAAATGCATTGTGCCAAAACGTTTATTCTACCCTTTTTGAGGAATGGGTTAATTCTAATTGGGGAAAATCCTATCAAACCATATATACTTATAACGGTGCCAATCATTTAATTCTAATTAGCGGATATCTATGGATAACACCTCCAGGTGAATGGCAAAATGAATCTCAAACTATTCATACCAATAACCCTGATGGAACAGTTTATCAGGGTGTCATACAAGTTTGGCACGCCGAAACCAGTACATGGTTAAACCTAATACGTTCCACTTACACTTACAACGCTTCCCAAAAAGTACTTACCACTACTACCGAACTGGCAACCGACACTTGGAGGAACTCAACTCTGGAGACCAATACCTATGATGGAAGTGGATATCTCATTTACTATTTGAGTCAAAATTGGGATAATATCAGTTCCTGGAAAAATGCCCTTCAAACCACTTATACCAACAATCCTTCCGGGAACGTAAATCAAAGCATCACTCAAGAATGGAGCCCAAGTGAAACATGGGTAAACAAAGAAAGAAGGACCTACACTTATACAGCAGCAAATAAAGTTCTCACTCAAATAAGTGAAAACTGGAACGGCAGTGCCTGGGTAAACTCTTACAAGATCACAGATACTTACAATGGTGCTGAATTATCAACCGTTACATTATATCAAATTTGGAATGGGTCAGTTTGGGTAGATAATATTAGATCACTAGTCACATATGATGGAAGCAATAACATCTACCAATCAGTTAACCAAAAATGGATTACCAACGCTTGGGTAAATGAATCGAGAATGACTTTTGGTTACACATTGGGGACAGAAGATTTTTCATTAGAAAAAAATCTATTATTATACCCTAATCCTTCATCTGAAAAGATAACCGTCAAAACAAACCAATATCAGGATAATCCAACATATTTCATAACCGATCAAACCGGAAGATTAATCAAAAAAGGACAGTTAAACGATATGGAAACCACTATAGATATAAGTCAGATGACAAGAGGCCTTTATTTCTTCAGAATTGATGATAACCATAAAAATTCCATTAAGTTGATCAAAAACTAGTTGAAAGCCATTCAAATCTGTGTATTTATTCATTCATAACTCATGAGTTTAGCTATCTTTGAAAGATTAAACGGTAATTTTATGAAAAAAATAATTTGTGCTTTGTCACTGATTTCGTTCATGAACGTGCTTTCAGCCCAGGATAACAAAACAACGTACGACGAAAAGCTGGCTAAAGAATTAGGCGCCGACGAACACGGCATGAAAACCTATGTGTTCTGCATTCTTAAAACAGGAACCAACACTACGGCTACCAAAGAAGAAAAAACGAAATACATGGAAGGCCATATGGCTAACATCAACCGTCTTGCAGATGAAGGAAAGTTAGTTGTCGCAGGACCATTTATGAAAAACGACCGTAATTACCGTGGCATCTACATTTTTAACTGCGCTACCGTGGAAGAAGCCCAAAAACTGGCGGAAACCGATCCTGCTGTAAAAGCAAAAATATTTGAAGTGGAACTAACGCCTTGGTATTGTAGCGCCGCTTTAATGGAAGTTCCTGAAATTCACGAAAAAATAGCTAAAAATAAATTCTGATTATGAATATTGAAGAATTACAGGAACTTTGCAAATCGTTACCATCGGTTACCGAAGACATCAAATGGGAAAGCGATTTGTGTTTTTGCGTTGGTACTAAAATGTTTTGTGTTGTGGGACTGAATCAATCCCCTACATCTGCTTCCTTTAAAGTTACTCCGGAAGAATTCGATGAACTTTCAATTAAAAAAGGATTCAAGCCCGCTCCTTATGTGGCGCGCTACAAATGGGTTTTAGTGGAAGACATTACAACTTTATCCGCTAAAGAATGGAAGTACTACATAACACAATCCTATACGCTGGTAAAAGATAAACTGCCCGCAAAAATCAAAAAAGAATTGAGTCTTTAATACCTGACTTCTTCGGTTGAATTAAACTTTAACGTTTCAAAAAGATTTTTTCATTAACTGTTAATTATTTTTGCGAAGCCGAATTCCCTAATCGATGAACAAAACCACACAACTGCGTAAAAACTACAAACGTATCAAATTCCAAAAATTGAGCATTGTTGCTGTACTAATTGGTTTTTTGTGTGCTTTCATGGCAGTTTCCTTAAAACATCTGACGGAACATTATGAAGAAATCCTTTTCCATAAAGCTTCTGTAAACTGGATTTTTTTTCTGGTTTTTCCGGTTTTTGGTTTGTCTGTGATTTATTTACTGCGCCAAAAACTATTCAAAAAGAAAGAGAACAAAGGAATTAAGGAAATCTTCGAAGCCAGGGATTCTTCTTCAAAAAAACTACCTGTTTATAAAGTTCCTTCTCATTTTTTTAATGGTTTACTAACTGTCGTTTTTGGCGGATCTACGGGGATTGAAGTATCTACCGTGGTAGCATCTGCAGCTATTGGTTCAGTGGCGCAGAAAAAAGAAAACATATTTAAAAGACATAAAACCGAACTCATTTGTGCCGGAATCGCAGCCGGAATCACCGCTTTGTTCAGCAGTCCGATTGCCGGAATTCTATTTTCTTTTGAAGTAATTTCCAAAAAAGTAACCAAAATATTTGCCTTGACAACCAGTTTGTCGGTAGCCGTTGCTTACAGTTTCATTTTGCTTTTGGATGAAAAACCGATTTTTGAAGTTTCTGTCACCAAGTGGCACCTGCATGCCTTCCCTTATTTTCTATTGCTTGGTGTTTTGGCGGGAATCAATTCGGTATACCTTACAAAATCGGTGATTTACATTAAATCAAAATTCGCCCAAATTGAAAAACATTCGTTTAAAATTCTGATTGGTTCAGCAATTATAAGTACGTCCTTGTTGATTTTACCACAATTGTATGGAGAAGGATATCACGCTATAAAGAATTTGTTGTCAAATTCAGATTCTATATTTTTAACTTCTTCGTTTCTACTTACGATGACGGGAGTTTTACTTCTCAAACCAATTATCACTTCGGTAACTTTGGCATCAGGAGGAGATGGAGGTGTTTTTGCTCCCAGCATGTTTCTCGGTGCTTTCCTTGGATTATTGACGGCAT
>NZ_DATIDM010000010.1:0-30685 GCF_035456225.1 Flavobacterium sp.
AAAAGAAAGTAAAAAATAGAAGCAAAGTAGTTAAGGTAGTTTTCATCTTGTAAATAAATTTATTAAAGAAATATTCCAATTTTATCAGGATAAGAGGTATATGAAATGAGGTAATTGTTTACTGCCTCAAAATCTTCTCCATAGCCTTTCCTTTGGCCAATTCGTCAATCAATTTATCTAAATAACGGATTTTTTGCATGAGTTTGTCTTCTATGTCTTCCACACGATAACCGCAAATTACTCCTGTTATCTTTGAGGCATTTGGGTTGATTTGAGGTGCCTGATTGAAGAAATCTTCAAAATTGGTTTTATTCTCCAGAATTTGTTGCAGATTTTGCTCGTTATAACCTGTCAGCCATAAGATAATTTCGTGTACTTCTTCTTTTGTACGGCCTTTTTTCTCTGCTTTATTGATATAATGTGGATAGACGCCCGCGAACGACATTTTAAAAACTCTTGTATTGTCCATTTAGTTATTTTGTTTTTACAGTTATTTTTGAGAAACTCTTATTGTTATTTATTGTTTGAATTTTAAGAAAAGTTTGAAATGTATTGAAATTATTTAAGATGCCACCTTTTCAATTGAGGCATTATGTAATTTTGGTAATAAAGTCAGTGCTGCAATGGAACCGATTAATGCTAACAACATATCAGTCTGTGTGTCCCAAACATAGCCTTGAGTTCCAAGAAATGCTTCGGCAGATTCACCTGTCGTAATGGCAACAAACGCTTCTATTAATTCATAAAGTGCACTGATTGCCAAACAAATTGATATACAAATAAAAGTTAACCAATTTGTTTGTTGTATTACCTGTTTCCTGATTAAAAGTTCTCTTGCGATAATGGCGGGAACAAAACCCTGAACGAAATGACCTATCTTGTCATAATTATTTCTCGACTGGTGTAAAACCTCTTTAATTAAGTCAAACAAGGGGACTTGAGCATAGGTGTAATGTCCTCCGATAAATAATATGTAACAATGCATCACAATTAACGCAAGTAATAAATTGCTGAGAGGAAAAATTCTATCGGTAAATGCAATTATTATAATGGCAATAATAGCCGGAAATACCTCCAAAAACCAAGTGAAATAATCGTGCGGATTAATTCCTGAAATTAATAATCCCAGTAAAACCAATACAATGAATAGGTAGTATGACTTCCTGTGTCCTGATTTTATATGTTCCAATTTCACCAATTAATACGTTAAAATGTTTATTCGTCCGGAATTTCGGGTTCTACTAATTTTATCAGTTTTTCTAACGATTCCTGCCAGCCCAAATAGCACATTTCTGGCGGAATAACAGCAGGAATTCCTTCCTGGGTAATTTTTATTTCAGTTCCTACGGAAACTTTGTTAATCCAAACCGTGGTAATCATTTCGCCGGGTAGGTTAGGGTCATCAAATTGATCAGTATATTTAAGAAATTCATTAGGTTTAATCTCTATGTATTTTCCTCCGAACGAATGACTGTTGCCTGTAGAAAAATTGTGGAATGACATACGATAGGTTCCCCCAACCTGTACGGTCATTTCATGTACGGTACAAAGAAAACCATAAGGAGGAATCCAGGATGCCAGTGCATTCGCGTCTGTAAATGCACGAAAGACTTTTTCAGGAGAGGCTTTGATAACTCTGTGAAGTGAAACGCTGTTACTTGACATAAATGTATTATTTAAAATTTTACCCATCTGGCTTTTGGGTTTTGCCCGTTTTTTAAGTGGTTACTGCTCCACCGAAGGTAATAAATTTTGCAATTTTGAAATATATAAAAATTGGGTTATTCTTTAAAGGCGTAGTAAGCTACAGTTGTCGTTCGGTTTCGCATTTGTAGTGGAGTTGCGTCAATCCTTTTTCAAAATGCTTAACAGAAACCAGTTTCAATATTTGTTCGGGGCGATCGTCTTTGAAAAGTCTCGTTCCGTTGCCGACTAAAATCGGAATAATGGAGATAATAAACTCGTCAATTAGATTTTCTTTTAATAGTGCGTTTACAATTTCTGCACCGCCATCAATAAAAATATTTTTTCCCGGTTCGTTTTTTAGTTTTGAAACAAGAAACTTAAGTGAACCGTTGTAAAAATTTGTTTTGCCGATATTTGGTTTTTCACTCCGGGTTATGACAAACGTGTTTTTGTCGGCATGAATGAACTCCGGAACCTTTGCCATTACCCAATCGTAAGTCCTTCTTCCGATAATTACGGTGTCGGTTGATTTTATAAAATCCGCATAACCGTAATCTTCTCCATCTTGCTCAACTATTGATAAAAAGCTCAAATCGTCATTTGGCTTTGCTATGTAACCGTCTAAACTTGTTGCTATATATAGAATTACTTTCCTGTCGGTGGCCATTTTGTGATGTAAGCAGCTTTTATAGTTGTGTCGTTAAACGAAGCGTATATTAAATTAAAATTCTGTCATTTAATCTTCTGACTGAAAAAATATCGTAAGCTAATCTGGATTTTGGTGGCAGATGCTGTCCAGCCATCTTTATAATTTTCACGTTCAATCCATTGAAGTTCAATGCCGGAAGTTAAATTCGGTAAGGGCTTATATAAAAAATTGGTACTGGCATACCGGCCAAGACGAAAGGCATCCGGACTTTGACCGTTGGAATTATCGATTTCCACAGCTGAATAACCGATTACGCTGCTGCACTTTTCATTCCATTGGTGGTTTAGATAGGCCGTGTATCCAAAAACAGGTAATGTTACTCCTTTAATAGGGGCATTTGCATTTCCAAAATCATTTTGGATTCCGATATCGGTAGGGGCATCGTTCATATAATTCTGGATTCCTTCTCCGAAAATTGTCTGCCCGATAAACAGGTCTTTTTCACCCAATTTAAGATTGGTACTCAAATTAAATCCCCATCCGACAGCTTTTCCGCTTAAGTCGAAAGGTTCGTTGCCTTGGTCTACCCATTCAATTTTACGGACAATACCGGCTATTTCTGCATATCCCCAGTCTCGGGTAACACGAAATTCGGCCGAAAGGTCGGGCAGATTAAATTTAGGACTGACATCAGTGATTTCAATCCTGTCGCGATAGATGCCCCAGTCATTACTTGCTCCTGGACGCTCAAGCGCAATAGCCAGCCTGTTCCGGCCGTTAAGAGGGATATAGCGTAATTGGGGATTTTTAGCTAGCGACATTCCTGTGGGGCCCCAATATTCAACAATATTCGGAAATCCGTCAAAATCGCAAAACAGACTCCAGTTGTGGCCAAAACCAATCTTGCCTAATTCTGCATAAGCATAAAGCAAGTGAAATGTTGTTTGCCCGGCATCGACTCCAACGCCAAACAGGTCAAATGCAAAACGTACTGTTAAGGGACCATATTTGGTAGGTGTTGACGTGTTGAATCCGAGCATCGACTGTCGAACTCCAAAGAAAACATTCCCATCAGTGCCATATTGATTTTTATATGCCGGGAGTTGTGTCGGGCGCATGACATCAAAGTAATCGGGATTGATTTGGTTAAAGTTATAGCCCGCATCGGTCATTATCTGACCGTTAATAATAATAGAAGATTGCTCATCCTGTTGTGCCAAAAGGCTAAAATAAGCCAGGCACATGGCCAATGTTAAGTAGAACTTTTTCATAAGCAGGGAGGCGATGCCTGTGTGTTTTAATATTCAAAATTCGAATAATTGTTTAATCTTTTGATAGTCAGGAGGAAATCGTATTTCTCAATGACATGGATACATTAAAAACAGGGGCCTCCGAAAGTGTAAAACTTGCTTACTTTCGTTACTATAAAATTAAGAAAAATATTTATAAAATCCTGATTTTTATTGAATTACGTTTTTTTGAGAAAGACGAGCACGGTTATTTTCTTTTTTTACTCGTCTTCGCAGACGCAGTAGCATTCAAACAAAGCTGATGTTTTAGGCTAATTCTTTTGGGTTTTTTTGCCCATTTTCAGTTGTAAACATAAATGTCCTTGGTCTTTCAATAAATCCTAATATGGAATTATAATATCCTATTTTTTTATCCATATGAGTTCTTCAACACATTTTCAGAGGAAGTATTGGTTACTGTTTTTGAAGTGGATTTTTGATTTAAAATAGTTTTCAGGTTTTAAAATGTTTTCAATTCACAAAAAACATTAGTTAATTTTATTTTGAAACTATTCTTTAATTGGTATGTTTTAAATGTATTGATTATTAGTTAATTAACTAGTTAAAAAAAATAATTCCGAAAGGGAAAGGTAGATTAAATCGTAACTTTACATACCTCAAATTTTTCCTAATTGTTCAATTCTTAAAGATTAACGTTATGAGAAAAATTATCTTTTTAATTAGTTTTCTTGCCTCAATAATTGGTTTTGCTCAAGACGGTTCTTTGGATATGAGTTTTAATGTTCAGGAGCCGATTAGCCCGGAAACACTCCTCAAAGTTCAGCCAGACGGTAAAATAATATTAGTGGAAAGATTCAATGGAAGTGATGGTTCAGTTGTGTCCACTAAAATAAGTCGTTTATATCCCGATGGTTCTTTAGATCAGACTTTCTTTCAGGGAGTTGGAATTACTATTATGCCAAAAGTTACTTCTTTAGCAATGCAGTCAGACGGTAAGATTTTAATTGCGGGTAATTTTTCTAAAATTGAGAATACTATAGTAGGAAATTTAGCTCGCTTAAACCAAGACGGTAGTATAGATGAAAGTTTTGCAAAAGTGGTTCTTACCGGAATTGAAACCATTGCCGTTCAGCCTGATGATAAAATTCTGATTGGTGGAAATTTCGAGAAAGGAGTTGCAAGGTTATATTCCAACGGATTTTTAGATCCTTTTTTTAATTCACCGATTACTATTAAGAATGAAAATGAAGGGGAATCGGTGTCAAATATTGTTCTGCTTCCACCGGACAACAAAGTTTTGGCTGTTGGTCATGTTTTTATTAACGACGAGGAAAGAAGAATCTTTTATTTAAATTCAGATGGAGGATTAGATGTAAGTTTCAATGAACCTTCAAATATTGATTGGACCCAAGGTGATTCATACAGTCCAAAATTTTTAGCTCGTGAAAAAAGCGATTATATCCTGATAGGATGGCCATTTAATGTTTTTACGAATCCAGAGGAAATCGTGGGCTTTAATTTTATTCGGTTAGATCCACAAGGAACTATAACCAATATGTTTCATCCAGTACCTTTTACAAACAATTGCGTTTTTGGTGTTTTTCCGTCAGCCTTACAAGATGATGGAAAGATAATAATGACCGGTAATGATTGTATAGATTATTATGGAACCGAATTTCGCGGAATCTTGAGGTTAAATAACGATGGTTCGCTTGATGAATCATTCAATCCGGGAAATGGTACAAATGGATTAATAACCAATGTTGCCATTCAGCCTGATGGTAAAATCATAATCGTCGGATATTTTAACGAATATGACGGAGTGCAAGTTCCAAACATTATACGTCTAACCGGTGAAACACTTTCAATCGGAGAATTTGGCAGTACAGGTTTAAACACATATCCGAATCCGGTTGCGGATTATTTATATCTTCAATATCCGGAAGGTATGAGTGATGTGGATATAGATGAACTTGAAATTTATGATGTAACCATGAAGAAAATCGATTTCGATGGTCTGAATAAGGACGTAATCGATGTAAGCGGTTTTTCGGATGGTGTCTATTTGCTTAAGATAAAAGCATTTGAATCTGTTTATACATCTAAATTTGTAAAACATTAAAAAATAAAAATGAGTTTCATTTGAAACTCATTTTTATAGTCGTGTATAATCTTAATTATATTTTAAAACTCATTTATCGGTTTCAATCATGAGTCAAAACAATAACTGTCATTCCGGCGAATAGGGAATAAGCAAGTGTTATGATTATTCAGTTCCTTTTACGTCGGCATGACAGTAATATAAGGTGAAATTTAATAATTGACCTAATGGTTGGAATTAATATTTTCCGCTTAATAATTCACCGCCAATAGCAGCTTTAGCTTCAATACCTAATTTCTTCATCATTTCATAAGTCGTACAAACTGCAGCAGAAATCACAGGAATTCCTACTTCCTTCTGAATTTGGTTAATTGCTTCCAAAGAAGGCATTTGCACACAGGCTGATGCTACTAAAACATCTACTCCGGTTAAATCCAGTCTTTTGTAGATTTCCAATAAATTCATCGGATCTTGAGCAGCCACTTCCAAATTATCCGGGATTTCCAAAGCAATGGAATCCACTACTTCAAAACCTTGGTGTTCGATGTAATCTACGACCAAGTCGGTAAGCGGACGCATATACGGAGTAATAACAGATACTTTTTTAGCACCTAATACTTTCAAACCATTAATCAAGGCTCCAGCCGAAGTTACAATCGGAGTAGGGAAGTCGTTAGCTATGGTTTCCTGGTGTAAGTTTACTTCAGAAACACAGTGATAACCACGTCCCATGCTCATAATAGCTACCAAGCAGGCATAACCCATTACGTCTACATGCGCGTCTGATAATTCTTGAGCACATTTTAAGCTCATGGCATCCATCGCTTCCAATTCTTCCTTGGTTACTTTTTTCATTCTCATTCTGCTGGAATGGAAAGTAAAACGCTCCGGTAAAATAGTTTCACGCGAACGGAAAATCGCTGGTATTTCTGTTTCCATCGTTACATTCGACGATGGCACTATTTGTCCAATTCTAAACTTTTTCATTTCTTATTTTTGTTACGCAAAGATTCGCAAAGTTAAAGAAGTCACACAAAGATTTATTATCTTTTGTGTATCTCCATGTTTTCTTTGTGAGGTCTGCGAAATAATTTTTAAATCTCTTTAATCGTATTAACAATCGTTCCGATGCCTTCCACGGTAGCTTCCACCACGTCACCGTTCCACATCCATTCTTGAGGATTTCTTCCTGCTCCAACACCGGCCGGAGTACCTGTGGCAATTATGTCACCTGGTTCAAGCGTGAAAACGGTACTCAAGTCGTTAATCAAATCGTTGATATTGAATAACATGAATTTTGTATTGGAATTTTGCTTTTCAACACCATTTAGTTTTAAAGATAAATTCAGGTTGTGTGGGTTTTCGATTTCGTCTTTGGTTACTAAAACAGGTCCCATTGGTGCGAACGTATCCTGACCTTTAGAAACAATCCACTGTCCTGAACGACGGCAATCTCTGGCAGAAATATCGTTAATTACCGTATAACCGAAAACATAATCCATTGCATTCTCTTTGGGAATATATTTTCCGCCTTTACCCATAATTACAGCCAATTCTACTTCCCAGTCCAATTGCTGTGTAAGTTTTGGGTTGTGTAAAATTTCAGTGTTAGTCGCAGTTACCGTTGTTGGAGGTTTTGAGAAAATTACCGGCTGTTGTGGTAATTCATTCGAAGTGTCCAATGTACGCGCACTTTCAGCAACGTGTTCCGTATAGTTTAATCCGATTCCGATGATGTTTTTTCTCGGTTTTTCAATAGGCGCTAAAATTGTTACATTATTCATCGGGAAAGAAATCATTTCAAAATCAATGTCTCTTGTATTTTCAATCATTTCATTGATTTCAGCAATTACTTCAAATCCCATATCTATTAAGTCCAACATGTCGTCAGGAAGCGGGAAGTTATGAATTCCTCCAAAATCCTCCATGTCCACAACGCGGTTATTATGAATAAAACCTAATCTTGATCCTGAATCGTTTATTTTATAAGTAAGTAGTTTCATTTTTTTTAAGTTGCTGAGTTACAAAGTAGCCGAGTCGCTAAGTTTTCACTCTATTGTCTATATTCTATTTTCTTTGTTCTTGCTTCTTGTCTCTTGTCTCTCGACTCTCGACTTTTGCTTCTAAACTAAAGTCTGATGACCATTATTTTCGGTATATTCTCTATCCTGATACAATCCCAATGATTCAATTACCGGTAAATCGTTGAAAGAGAATAAGCAGGCGTCTTCCGTTTCCGATAAATTCACATGTTCATGCCAAGCCCATGAAGGTACGCAGAAAATATCTCTTTCTTTCCAGTCAAAACGCTTACCGTTAATGATAGTGTAACCGTGACCTTTAGCACACTGATATACAAACGAACCCGTATGTTTGTGCGCTTTTCCTTTGAAACCTGCCGGTAATAATTGCATCGAAGCTCCCATGGTTTGCATTACATGTCCTCCTGTTAATGGGTTGGAATACTGCATGATAATACCGTCAAAAGGAGAACCTTCGTTTACTTTGGCAACTTCCAATAAAGCCGGATAAACATTTTTCCATGAATATTTAAACAATGGCGAATAAGGCTTGTTCCATTCTTTGTCTGCCGGAATCAATCCCGTTCCACCATAAGTCATTGGAGAGTGGTTGATAGGCGAAACCAAAGGCTGCTTACCATCGTAAACCGCATAATCATTAGCTTCCAAGGCATTCACCAACGGAATGTCCAAACCATCCTGCCAAATACAAGTTTGCCCATCCGCTTCTACACCGTGCTCGTGCCAGGCTGAATTTGGCGTAATCACGAAATCGTTGACTTCCAGCATGATTTTATTGCCGTCCACTACAGTATAACCTTTACTTCCTTCCATGATAAAACGTAGTGCAGAGGCTCTGTGACGGTGCGCAGAAGTACTCTCGCCCGGACGTGTAACCTGAATTCCGGTATATAACCATCCCACGGCAGCACTCACGTCTTTGCGTTTGTCGTTTACCAAATAAACCACACGACGGCCTGCCTGTTCCGGCGTAACCAATTCTGATGATTTTAGAACCAACGAACGCAAATCTTCATATTTCCATAACATTGGAACAGAAGAAGATCGCGGCTCCCAAGGTTCGATATCGTTGGCTACTGTCCATAAGGCACCTGCGCCAAGGTCTTCCAATTCTTTATAATAAGCAATTAGTTCCGGAGAGTCCTGAACTCGAGCGCGGCCTATTACGTCATCTGAAAATTTATCTTCCATAATTTTTTTATTTTTTTAAGCGAATGGTTTTGGCTTTTTTGCCATCCTTTTTCCTGCTATCCGCACTACAAGGTAGTTGCTCCTATCAGGGCTAGGGAAGGAAACTATTCGCTTTCTTGTTATCTGTAAATATCTTCTCTCCGAGATTTACTAATCAGTAAAAATCCGTAAAATCTGTGTTATCTGTGTTATCTGTGTTCTATTACTTTAGAATCGATGAGTCTCTTTTAATCTATCTTTTAAAAAACTCCTCCTGATCGTTAATAAATGTGATTTTTCGTGTCGGAGCCACATTTACACGCAAATCGAAAATGTCAAATCGGTTGTAATGTCCGAGAATGTCGTGCATTTGCTTCGGTTGAATGCATTTCTGAAGATCAATTTCAGCATAAGCGATTCCTTCTTCATCAATTAACGGTTCGCCGATTACAGCACCATTCGGACCAACAAATCCGGAGAAAGCCGAATTTTTACGCGTCAGCAATTCATCTACATTCGGAACATCATCACGCAACGCATCCATAATTTCCTGTGAAATCGTAGAACACGAAACGATAGTAAATAGTTTGCCTTCGAAAGAATGCGCTGCCGCACGAATCTTAATTGCTTCGGCCATGTTGTAGTCAGGTGGAGCAACGGGCAATGAAATATAGTTTGCAATGTGAATCAATTCGCCTTGCGATAAAAGCGTAAAACGTGCCAATGTATTGGTGTTTTCGCCACAAGCCAATGTTCCGATCGGACCAATTTCTGTATCATAAACTTTCAAAGATGAACCGTCTCCAGCTGTCCAGGTTAGTTTTTCAGCCCAGGTTGGAACTAATTTTCTGTGTTTTCCGATAAGGTTTCCGTTGTTGTCGATGATTAAATTGGTGTTGTAAATCTCGCCGAAGCTTTTGCCTCGCTCATTAATCCCGATTACAATATGGATGTTGTTGTCTTTGGCCGCCTGGTATAATGGCTGCATCGCATCGTCTTCAACGGCAACCGAATTTTTATACAGTTCTTCGTACCATTTGCTGCCCTGAACCGGAGTCATGATCCAGTTCCAATACGGGTATCCGGCCACAAATACTTCCGGAAAAGCAACAAGTTTGGCACCGTTGGAAGCGGCTTCCTGAACGAAAGCAATGGCTTTGTCAATTGTTTTTTCAACGTTTAAAAAAACAGGTGACGTCTGAACGGTTGCGGCTTTGAATTTTGAAAAATCCATTCTCAATTATGAGTTATTAGTTATATATATGAGTTTTTAAAACTCGATTACGAATTTAGCTATTTTTTGCTTCATTTCTTCAGAGAAAGTCTCGGCTGAAATAGTGTGACGGTCTTCGGCTATTTTTACGTTCACCAAAGTCACTTCGCCTTCCAAGCAGGTTTTGCCGTTTTCATCTTCAAATTTAAATCCGCAGAGAAGGGAAGAATCCCCCATTTTCTTTACCCAAAGCTTTTTGGTTAAGGTTTCGCCTAAACGTGCGGCTTTTTTGAATTGTACTTTAAGATCGACAGTCGGAATCCCGTTCGTCTCGTGCATTTTGGAAAAAGGTCGGCCTAATTCTTCTTCAAACCAGTCTTCTACGATGCCGTTAAGCATTTCTAAAAATCTTGGATAGAATACAATTCCTGCATAATCGATGTGCTGGAAGCGAATTTTTTCTTGTTTTATATAAGGTTGATTCATAATCTGTTTTTGAACAACTGGATCACAAAAGTGACGCAGTCTAATTTATGATTTTAGTTTAAAACGTTGAATTTTACCGGTTTCTGTTTTAGGCAAAACATCAATGAAGTTGATAACCCTTGGATATTTATAAGGAGCTGCTACTTCCTTGAACCAGTGTTGTATATGGTTCTTCATTGATTCTGTTTCTTTAGCTTGATCTTTCAGAACAATATTGGCACAAACCAACATTCCGCGCTCTTCATCAGGTAAGCCTACAACAGCACATTCCAGAATTTCTTCGTGTGTCAAAAGTACGCTTTCTACTTCAATGGCGGCGATGTTATATCCGGAAGAAATGATCATATCATCGCCTCGGGCCACAAACCAAAAATAACCGTTTTCGTCCTCACGGAAAACATCACCGGTAATATTCCAGTCATTTTCTACATACTCACGTTGTTTTTCTTCACGATTCAGGTATTTGCAACCTGTAATTCCGCGAACAGCCAAGCGACCCGGTTCGTTTTTAGGAAGTTCGTTTCCTTTTAAATCAACTATTTTGGCTTCGTATCCGGTTACCGGAATTCCTGTAGCGCCGGGTACCATGTTTTCTTCGTTGGAAGAAATGAAAATATGCAGCATTTCTGTAGCGCCGATTCCATCTATGATTTTCAGTCCGGTTTCATTATACCAGTCTTCCCAAACTTTTAAAGGTAATGTTTCTCCCGCCGATACACACTTGCGTAAGCTGGAAATGTCATATTCCTTAACTTTTGTCGTGATTACACGCCAAGCTGTAGGAGCTGTAAAGCAGACTGATACTTTGTGGTTTTGTATTGCTTCCAAAAGCAAATCCGGAGTTGGTTTTTCGATTAAGAATGTTGAAGCGCCATAATACAGAGGGAATAAAACTAATCCTCCTAAACCGAAGGTAAATCCTAATGGCGGACTTCCGGCAAAAACATCATCTTTGGTTGGCTGAAGTGAAAAAGCAGGGAAGGCTTCGCAAATATTCAAAATATCCTTATGGCAGTGTGCGGTCATTTTCGGCAAACCGGTCGTTCCGGATGTAAAGCCTATTAACGCAATGCTGTCGGATTTTGAATGGTAATTATCAAAAGTTTTTGGTTTACCCTGCATTAGGGTTTCCAAATCGGAATTGTTGTAATAACTGATTTTCTTTAAGAAAGGGGAGGCAACCAGTTGCATTTCTTCAGCCAGTGAGCTTTCACAAAAAGCATGTGAGATTTCAGCGCAATCAACAATCGTTGTTAGTTCTTTTGAACGTAATAAAGGCATTGTTGCTACAACGATTCCTCCTGCTTTAAGAATAGCAAACCAGCAGGCTACCATCATTGGATTATTAGCAGAACGGATTAGAACACGGTTTCCGGATTTAAGACCTAAATCTTCAACCAAAACATGAGCAATCTGATTCGCTTTTTCAAATAGGTCGTTATACGTCCATTTTTCCGTAAAAGTCTGAATACAGACAGCGTCACCGTTACCGTTTCGGATATGAGAATCCAATAATCGGTCGACGCAGTTTAGCATTTCCGGTTGCTGGAATTGAGGTAACTCTAAAAAATTATATTCCGGTTGTAAATCCGGAGAAGGTAAACTATCGTGAGCGAAATTATCTTCGTAATGTCTCATTCGTAATTCGTAATTTCTAATTCTTAATTATTTTATGACTTTCCGGTTTCAATGCTTTTTTCATCCCTTCGGTTGTTTTTCGTTCCGAAGCTTTTAAAGGGTACAAATGGGATGTTCCGGCCATATATTGTTTCGGAATATCAGTCGGTTGGAAACCTTCGTAGGCCTGTGCATTTCGAACAAAATTAGGATCAATCAATAAAGGTCGGCCAAGAGAAACCAAATCAGCTCTACCGTTTAGTATAATAGTATTGATCTGATCGATATCCTGAATATAACCTGCTGTCATTGTTGGAATGTGAGCGCTGTTTCGGACCATATCAGAGAAAGGTGTTTGCCACATTCTGCCTGTTTGCGGTTTTTGTTCGGCTACAGTGTTTCCTGTAGAAACACTGATGATGTCTGCTCCGGCATTTTTGAATGCTTCGGCAATAGTGATGACATCTTCATCTGAAATTCCGTTTTCTACCCAATCTGTGGCAGAAATCCTCACCGACATCGGTTTGTCTTGTGAAAATACGTTTCTCATTTCTGTAAAAACACGAATAGGGAATTTCAGTCTGTTTTCGATGGAGCCACCAAACTCATCAGTTCGGATATTGGTTAGAGGGGAAAGGAATGAAGCCAATAAGAATCCGTGATGTGCTTGTAACTCGATTATATCAAATCCGGCCTCATCAGCATTTTTAGTTGCTTGAACAAATTGAGAAACAACGGTGTCCATGTCGGCTAAAGTCATTTTTCTCGGAGTAGCCATTCCTTCCTTGAACGGAATCGGTGATGCCGAAAGCAATTCCCACGGCTGATCTAAAGTTTTTCCGCCTTCCCATGGTTTTGTCATTCCTCCTTTTCTTCCGGAATGTCCTAACTGAATACCGATTTTTGTCAGTGTGTTTTTATGAATAAAATCAGTTATTTTTTTCCAGCTAACTACTTGTTCTTTAGTATAAAGTCCGGCGCATCCTAAAGTGATTCTTCCGGTTTCGGAAACGGCTGTCATTTCGGCCATAATCAATCCAAGTCCGCCTAATGCACGTGTAGTGTAATGCGAAAAATGCCAATCGTTTACCACGCCGTTTTCCGCAGAATACTGTCCCATTGGTGACATTACGATCCTGTTTTGCAACGTCATTTTACGAAGTGTAAAAGGAGTAAAGGCTGCAGGAGTCTTTTTATTTTCAGTTTTGTTGATCGTATTAAATTCGGTTAAAACCTTTTCTGTAAAAGATGCGTCACGCAACTGAAGGTTTTCATATGTTACTTTTTTAGCGCGGGTCATCACACCAAAAGCAAACTGATAAAAAGGATGCTGCATGTGTCGGTCCATATGTTCAAACCAATCCAACGAAACTTTCGCGGCATATTGAATCATTTCAACTCTGTTTCTTCTGGCTTTTTCGTAATCGGCAAACGCTGTTTGGATGTCATTCGGATTTGCAACAACCGCATCGGAAAGAGCAATGGCGCATTCCATAGCTAATTTTGTCCCGGAACCAATAGAGTAGTGGGCTGTAGCTTTGGAATCTCCCAATAGAACTATATTATTATGATACCAATTTTCGTTGGTTACATGCGGGAATTGACGCCAATGTGACTTATTAGTGATTAGCGGATGACCGTCAAGTTCTTCTTTGAAAAGCTCTGTTAATTTCGCTACTGTATCGGTTTCATTTTCCACTTCAAATCCGGCTTTATTCCAGGTTTCATCGGAACATTCGAAAATCCACGTGCTCATTCCTGCCTCATATTGGTAGGTGTGTGCTGCGATTGTTCCGTACGGAGTTGTTCTGAAGAAATAGGTAAATGCATCTAACGGTTTTGTGGATCCCAGCCAAACGAAACGGTTTTTCTGTAATTCTACTTTGGTTCCGAATTCAGTTGCAAATTCTGTACGGATAGCGCTACCGATTCCGTCGCTTGCCAGAATAATGTCGCTGTCCTTGAATTGTGAAAGATCATCCACATTTTGTTCGAAGTGAAGATTTACGCCTTCCTCGCGACAACGTTGTTGTAATAACTGAAGCAATGTTTTACGGGAACAACCGCAAAAACCATTTCCTGAAGCGTTTACGGTTTCTCCGTTTCTGGCTACGATAATGTCATCCCAATAGGCGAATTTACTTCGGATAAGTTCGTAAGATTGTGTGTCGCGCATTAAGAACTCGCCTAATGTTTCATCGGAAAAAACGACTCCGAAACCAAAACTGTCATCGGCTTTATTGCGTTCGTATACATTAATTTCGCAATGAGGCATTGCTTTTTTTGTAAGGATAGAAAAGTAAAGTCCGCCCGGACCGCCACCTATAACTGTTATTTTCATATTGTAATTTAACGCGACCAAAATGATTTATGCCACGGTTTTATTTGTTTTATTTTCTTTAAATTGAATCGGCGTAAAAACCGAGTTTATTTCTTCATGAAGGTAAAAGCACCTTTTCTCAAATTGATTCCGTATTCCAGATAAGCTTTCAAACAGGCCAGGAAATTAGACCAACCGAAGGAATTTCCGGACAACCATTGCAGGCCGGCTTCATCATTGTTCATGCTTTTTTCGGAAATAGAAACCAGTGTTGTATTGTTTTCTCTTTCTGTTAGAGTCATTTCTACCAATAATTCAGCTCCACTGTTTTCCCAATAATACGAAACGTATTTGTTTTGCTCAATTCTACCAACACGAACCGGGCATTCGAAATCAAATTCGGGAAATTTCCAGATTAGTTTTTTGCCTTCTTCCATCATTCCGGTACTTTGGGAGATGAAGTAATTGGTCATTTTTTCCGGATTTACGATAGCTTCAAAAACTTCGTTAACCGGTTTGCCTACTTGCATGGCCACGTTGATTTCTAATTTTTCTGGTGTCATCAGTTTATGCTCTTTTGATTGAAAAAATTTCTCCTAATTTAGAATAATTGGATCCGGCAAGACGCGCCACCGGTTTATACGTTTCCATGTTGATTTTGAAATCGTCAAGCAAAACACTTTCATCTATGTGAAACATTACGACACGACCTACGATTATTGTTGCTCCACCGTGCTTGTTGTCTTCTAAAGTGTAATGATGCACCAAGTCACATTCCATGTTTATCGGACTTTCTTTTACTCTCGGTGCTTTCACTTTTAATGATGGAGCAGGGGTAACGCCGGCCAGTTCGAATTCGCTAATATGTGATTCTACTGATTGTGAGGTTATATTCATCTGCTCCACGATTTCTTCCACAACCATATTTACTACAAATTGTTTTGTAGCCAAAATATTATTCAAAGTATCTTTGTTGGAATTATTCGGACGGACCGTTGAAAATATCACGTGTGGCGGATCTTCACCTACGGCATTAAAGAAAGAAAATGGAGCTAAATTTAAAATTCCGTCTTCGCTTATGCTTGAAATCCAGCCAATTGGCCTCGGAATCACAGCTCCGGTCAATAATTTATAAGTTGCCTTCTGGTCAATTATTTCAGGGTCAAAGTGCATAGTGTTGTTATAAGCTACAAATAAAAGAAAAAATAGTTATCAAAATTTAAGGAATTTGTGGTAAAAAATGAGTTTTTGTCATATCGGGAGTATTTTAAATAAAGCTATAGTATTGTTTTTCAGAGTGTAAAAAGAAGAATGTGAATTTGTATATCAATAAAAAAATTAAAGATCTTTTAAGGATAATGTAAATTTTATCTATAATTTTTACGATATCCGTTTTCAAATTGTTGCTAAATTACTATATTTATACAAAATTTATATACATGGAATTAGCAGCCTGTCCGAAATGCGGTAGTGAAAAAATAGTAAAAAGTGGTATTATAGCCAATAGACAAAGGTATTTGTGCAAGAAATGCAATTATTATTTTACGGTAAATAAGCTAGGAAAAAAAATAGATAATTACTATGTAACCAAAGCGTTGCAGTTGTATCTTGAAGGGTTGAGTTTTAGAGAAATAGAGCGGATTATAGGGGTTTCCCATGTTACCGTCAGTAATTGGATTAAAGAATTCAATGTTAAAAAACCTTCCCATGCCGATTACCATCCTACTTACAAGATTTTTAGCCATTTAGAGCTTGTGGAGTATTTGAAAAACAAGTCGCAGTTGTCTGGTGCCGGTATGATTATTACGGAACTTGGCGATAAATTTATGCTTATAAAATGGGAGCGTTTTAAAGATTAGCTATAGTAATTTACAATTATATATATATGATTAATGCTTTTTCGTATCGTTTTCTGAATATTGGACCAACAAACAGTCCTAAATCTAAAAAACATGAAACGAATTGTATTAACCGCTGCTGCGCTTATTATTTCTATTTGCGGAATGGCTCAAGGTTCCCAAGAATATGGAGGAGGCTTGAAAGTGAATATCAACGAAGACGGCACAAAGTATTTTCGATTAATCACCTGGGCTCAATTTTGGGCACAGCATAATCCTGATAAACCATTAGATGCAAATGGTAATGAGCAGGAAGATTTGACCTTTTCGATCCGCAGAGCAAGAATGTTGATTTATGCTCAATTAAACCAGAATTTTTTAATTGTGACACATTTTGGCTTGAACAGTCTTAATGCCGACAACATGAGTCCTACAGGAACAAACAATAATGCACAGTTGTTTTTACACGATGCCTATGTTCAGTATAATTTAAATAAAAATCACGCCTTGGGTGGTGGATTGCATTATTTCAACGGGATTTCTCGTTTGAACAACAGCAGTACTTTAAATATGCTGACACTTGACAATCACCGTCAAACTTGGGCGACTTTAGGTTTATCGGACCAATTTGGCAGAAGTATGGGGATTTTTGCCAAAGGAGCTTTCAATAAACTGCAATACCGTGTGGCTATCAATGACGCTTTAACAAATAATCTGGAGGTTGCTTCCGTTCCGGTTAACGGCGGCAATGCTGTTTATGCAGGGAAACGTTTATTAGGGTCCAAGGAAGCTGGAAAAACTTATGCCGGATATTTTGAATATAATTTTCTTGATAATGAAAGTAATTTTTTACCTTACAAAGTGGGAAGTTATTTGGGAAGCAAAAAAATATTTAATGTAGGAGCAGGATTTCACGTTCATCCGAAAGGTTCTGTGGTGGCTGATTTGGATGGCAATTTAAAAGGTGAAGATGTGAAAATATTCGGATTAGACGCTTTTTATGATGCGCCAATTGGAAAAAAAGGAGGTGCAATTACAGCTTACGGATTGTACCAGAGCAATGATTACGGAAAAAATTACACTTTCGGAACCACTTATGAAACCGGTTCTATGATTTACGGTCATGTAGGGTATCTGATTCCGATGAAAACCAAAACAAAACTGCAGCCATATATATTGTTCAGCGACAGACAAATTGACGCACTAAACGATAATGCGAGTCAGTATGGAATTGGCGGTAACTTGTTTTTCAGCGGTCACCATTCTAAATTGTCTTTAGAATACAGTAATTTAAAATATGCAAACAGTGATGCTGTAGGAACAGTAACGCTTCAGGCTATGATTTATCTGTAAGAAATAAACAAAACCAACAAATAAACAAAACCAAATAAAACTGTAAATTATGAGCAACAAATCTACAAAAGGCATATGGAAAGTAATTTCCGCCTCCTCAATGGGAACGATGATTGAGTGGTACGACTTCTATATCTTCGGAAGTTTAGCCGTTGTTTTATCGACTAAATTTTTCCCTTCCGACAACCCGACAGCAGCGTTTTTATCAACATTAGCAACATTTGCCGCTGGATTCGTGGTTCGTCCGTTCGGAGCATTATTCTTTGGCCGTTTGGGTGATTTAATCGGAAGAAAATACACTTTCATGGTAACACTAATGTTAATGGGTGGAGCTACTTTTGTTATTGGATGTATCCCAAGTTATGAAACCATCGGATTTATGGCTCCGGTTTTGGTTTTAGTCCTTCGATTGCTTCAGGGATTAGCTTTGGGTGGTGAATATGGCGGTGCGGCAACTTACGTGGCAGAACATGCTCCAAAACATCAAAAAGGATATTGGACGTCCTGGATTCAAACCACTGCGACTGTCGGATTGTTCATATCATTAGTGGTTATTTTGTTAACAAAATCAGTATTGTCCAAGGAAGCCTTTGATGAATGGGGCTGGCGTGTGCCGTTCTGGGTTTCGATCATAATGGTTTATGTTTCTTTCCTTATCCGAAAAAATATGCACGAATCGCCTGTATTCGCAAAAGCAAAATCGGAAGGAAAAACAAGTACAAACCCACTAAAAGAAAGTTTCGGAAATAAATATAACTTAAAATTCGTACTTTTAGCATTGTTTGGTGCCACAATGGGGCAGGGAGTGGTTTGGTATACGGGACAGTTTTATGCGATGAATTTTCTAAAAACAGTTCAAAGTATTGATTCTTCCCAAGTCGATACACTTTTAGGTATTGCTTTAATTTTAGGCACCCCGTTCTTTGTCGTTTTTGGATGGTTAAGTGATAAGATTGGCCGAAAAGCAATTATGATGGGAGGTATGTTATTGGCAATTATATGTTACAGACCTATTTATCGGGCAATGTATTCATCAACTGATTTAGCCTTTAAAACTGAAATTGTTGATCAGACAAAAGTCGTTCCTTCTGTGAAAGAATTGGATAGCGTAAAAAAAGATTCTGTTTTCACTACAACTAAAGCATATACTGACGGAACAAAAGTGGAGGAAATCAAAACCATTCATTTTGAAAACGGAAAAGTAATGCTGGACGATAAAGGGAAAGAGAAAATCGAAACAAAAATTACAAAAACAATCAGCAACAGCGATAAATGGTTCCTAATTTTAATGGTTTTCATTCAAGTGATTTTTGTTACGATGGTATACGGCCCGATTGCAGCTTTCCTTGTCGAAATGTTCCCTGTTAAAATCCGTTACACGTCGATGTCATTGCCGTATCATGTTGGAAACGGTATTTTCGGAGGACTGCTTCCGGCGATTTCAACTTATTTTGTAACCAATGCTAAAGAAGCGGGTAATGCAGAGTTTTATCTGGAAGGACTATGGTATCCTATTGGTATTACAGCAGTTTGTTTTATAATAGGTATGATTTACGTTGACAGAAAAAATAACACACTTCACGACTAACACAGAGAAATTATGAATACATTAAAAAAATATTTAGGTATTGTTTGGATTGCATTAGCTATAGTTGTGGCCTACTATGCAATCGGTATTTTCGGAGGAAAATTAACTTCCGGCAAACAGGAAGATTTGGTTTTCGGAATAATTGTATTTTTCATTCTTTTACCAATGATTGTAACCGGTTTAACCATTTTCGGATGGTATGCCATTACCGATGAATACGAGGAATAAAGGATAAAGTGTGAAAACATATTAAAGTTCTGCTGTCAGTGCTTTAAAGTTTTAAAATATGAAAAGACGTCACGAACAGAAATTGATAATTTTAGCCTTGTTATTGCTGATTTGCTTTAACCTGCCCATTGTATTGTTATTTGACTCGGCGCAGCCTTTAGCAGGCATTCCTATTATCTATTTTTATTTTTTTTCTGTTTGTGTTTTTTCAATTTTAATTTCCCTATACATCGTAAACAGATACCATGAGTAGTTTTGTACTGATACTAATATTGGGATTCTATTTGGGGATGCTTTTCCTAATTGCCCATTGGGCCGAGAAAAAGAGCAATACGAAATGGACAAACAATCCTTATGTATATACATTTTCGTTAGCGGTGTACTGTACAGCTTGGACATATTATGGCAGTATTGGAGTGGCAGCAAAGTCGGGATTGAGTTATTTAACGGTGTATTTAGGTCCGATTATAATAATTCCGGCTTGGGTAATCATTCTGAAAAAAATCATCCGAATTTCAAGGGTGAACAAGATTTCGAGCATTGCCGATTTCATTTCACTTCGTTACGGAAACAGTCGTTTTTTGGGTGCTGTCGTTACGCTGGTTTGTGTTTTTGGAATTCTGCCTTATATCGCATTGCAGCTGAAAGCGATTTCGGAAACATTTCATATAGTAACCAATACAACATTCAGTTCTAATATTTTTACTGATACTACGACTTATGTTGCCATTGCTTTGGCACTTTTCGCTTCGTATTACGGAACCCGTTATGTGGATGCTTCCGAAAAAAGAAGAGGGATTGTTACCGCTGTTGCACTGGAATCGGTGTTGAAATTGTTTTTTTTCCTTTTACTGGGAATTTATGTTACGTTCTTTGTTTTTGATGGCTTTGATGATGTTTATTCGAAAGCAAAAGTTTTGGAAGGCTTTCAGCAAAAAAACGCTATTGGTGGTGTTTCGGAAGCATTAAATTGGTTCTTTCTATGTGTGCTGTCTTTGTTTGCGATTTTTCTTTTGCCGCGTCAGTTTCAGATGTCGGTAATCGAAAATAACAGAGAAAATCACATTAAAACAGCCATTTGGTTGTTTCCGTTGTACTTGTTGTTGTTTAATCTTTTTGTGTATCCGATTGCCTGGGGTGGTAATATTCTGTTTGACGGGCAAAATGTAAATGCTGATAATTATTCATTGTTAATCCCTAAATTGATAGGAAATGAACTTATTACGGTTTTGGTTTTTCTGGGCGGATTTTCAGCAGCAATTTCAATGATTGTTGTTTCCTCCATAGGATTGTCAACAATGCTCAGTAACAACCTTTTAATTCCATATGGTTTTTTGGGAAGCCTGCAAAGTGAGCAACAGGATAAAAACAATAAACGAATCGTGAATATCCGTAAAATCGGTATTTTTTCACTAATTATCCTGTCTTATATCATTTACCGTTTTGTTGTTCTGGATTACAATTTATTTTCCATTGGATTGGTTTCTTTTGTGGTGATTGCACAATTGGCACCGTCTTTTTTTGGAGCATTGCTTTGGCGAAGAGGCTCGTTAAAAGGAGCGGTAACCGGAATTATAATTGGATTTTTGATTTGCATCTATACGCTTTTGGTTCCGTATTCGATCGGCATGACAAATTCTGAAAGCACTTTAATTTCCGAAGGACTTTTCGGAATCTCCCTGCTGAAACCTTTTGAATTGTTCGGATTGGACTATTTGTCACCCATTGCACATGCTTTTTTTTGGAGTTTGTTCTTTAATGCTATGACGTATTTCGGGATCTCCGTAAGTTTTAAAGGGAACTATCGGGAACGAAATTACGCCGAGATGTTTGTGGATATAGACAAATACATAACAATGCACGAAAATGCATTTGTTTGGAAGGGAACGGCGTATACTTCTGATATTCAGGAAGTATTAGTTCGTTTTTTGGGAGAAGAAAGGACGAAAAGAGCATTGAATTTGTTCCATCTGAAATACAATTTAGATAAAAAGGAACTTGCCGATGCACGTTTGATCAAGTTTGCCGAAAATCTGTTAACCGGTCATATCGGTACTGCTTCTGCCAGAATTTTGATTTCCAGTGTGGTGAAGGAAGATAAAATTTCACTGAAAGAGGTACTGAATATCCTGGAAGAATCCAAGGAGAATATCATCATCAATAAAAAACTAACAGAAACGTCTAACGAATTAAAGGCTATAACCGGTAAGTTACAGGAGGCCAATGCACAATTGATAGAAAAAGACAAACAAAAAGATGAGTTTTTAGATACGGTTACGCACGAACTCCGAACGCCAATAACTGCAATTAAAGCAGCCAGTGAGATTTTGCATGACGATGATGATGTTCCTGACGAAATAAGAAAACAGTTTTTGCAGAATATAATTTCGGAATCGGATCGTTTGAACCGTTTGATTGATAAAATTTTGGATTTAGAGAAATTTGAAACAGGAAAACAGAAAATCACTTTGTCGAAAAACAACCTTATTCAAACGATCAGCAAAGCAATCAAACCGATGCAACAGTTGATTAAAAATAAAAATATTGAAGTTGTTTTTGATAAAAGTACCGAAATTTATACCTATTTTGATTATGACAGAATTACACAGGTTGTAACTAATTTACTTTCAAACGCAATTAAGTTTTGTCCCGAAGAAAACGGGAAAATTGAAATTATCATAACGGAAAACGAAAAAGAGATTATAACATCAATAGGCGATAATGGGAAAGGTATTGGAGAACAGGATTTGGAAATGATATTTGATAAGTTTTACCAGTCTAAAAATCAAAATATTAAAAAACCAATTGGAAGCGGATTAGGATTGGCCATCTGTAAGCAGATAATAGAACATCACAAAGGAAAAATTTGGGCCGAAAATTCAAAAGAAGGTGCCGTTTTATTTTTCACTTTGCCAAAATACAACACCACAACATGAGTAAAAAAATTTTAATAGTAGATGATGAGCCCAATATTGTAATGTCATTGGAATACACTTTCAAAAAAAACAATTTTGAAGTATTCATCGCACGCGACGGTCAGGAAGCGTTAGATATTCTGAAAATACAATTACCGGATATCATTATTCTGGATATCATGATGCCCTTGGTAGATGGTTATGCCACGTTAGATCAAATCAAAAAAGATGAACGGTTACAACATTGTAAAGTCATTTTTTTATCGGCAAAAAATAAAGAAAGTGATATTGAAAAAGGGCTATCTCTGGGTGCAGATGCCTATATGTTGAAACCATTTTCCGTAAAAAAATTAATGGAGCAGGTTAATGACCTACTAGTATCAGATTAAACAACAAACTATGAATTATTTAGATTTTTATAAAGAAAGTATAGAAAACAAGGAAGATTTCTGGAAAAAACAAGCTGATGCTTTGGATTGGTTTGTAAAACCGGAAACAATTTTGTCTGAAGACACGAACAATTATCCATTATGGCTTAACGACGGCGAACTGAACGCTTGCTATTTGGCTTTAGACAAACATATTAATGACGGTCACGGCGATAAAATTGCCTTTATTCATGATTCGCCTGTAACGCAATCAATAAACAAATTTACATTTAATGAAGTGAAGACCGAAGTGGCAAAATTGGCCGGAGGTTTACTTTCATTAGGTTTAACTAAAGGGGATACAGCGGTAATTTACATGCCGATGATTCCGCAGGCTGCTTTTGCGATGTTGGCATGTGCCCGAATTGGAGTTACTCATTCGGTTGTTTTCGGTGGATTTGCGCCGCATGAGTTGGCAATACGAATTGACGATTGCAAACCAAAAGTAATTATAACAGCTTCTTCCGGAATTGAAATCGATCGCTTAATTGCCTATAAGCCTCTGGTAGATGAAGCTATAGCTTTAGCTGAACACAAGCCGGATAATGTGGTGATTTTCAACAGAAAATTGGGAGCAAGGATTCCGTTTAAAAAATACGATATTGATTATGACGCTTTGGTGTATGGCTCTGAAGAAACCGATTGTGTTCCGGTAAGTTCTACTCATCCGTTGTATATTTTGTATACTTCGGGAACTACTGGAAAACCAAAAGGGATTGTTAGAGATACCGGCGGACATGCCACGGCACTAAAATTTTCGATGCAGTACATTTATGGAGTTAAAGAAGATGAAGTTTTCTGGGCAGCTTCCGATATTGGTTGGGCTGTCGGACACAGTTATACAATTTACGGACCGTTGTTCAATCGAAATACTTCTATAATATTCGAAGGAAAACCTGTAAAAACTCCGGATGCATCCACTTTTTGGAGAGTCATTTCAGAACACAGGGTAAGTGTAATGTTTACAGCACCAACAGCAATCAGAGCCATTAAAAAAGAAGATCCGAACGGTGAATTTATCAAACAATATGATTTAAGTTCTTTACGAACGCAATTCCTTGCCGGAGAGCGCTGTGATGTGGCTACTTTGGAATGGTACCGCGAACATATTCCGATTCCGGTAATAGACCATTGGTGGCAAACTGAATCCGGATGGCCGATGATTGCCAATATGATGGGAGTAGAATATTTACCAATAAAGCCAGGTTCATCAGGGAAACCGGTTTCAGGTTATGATATCCGTATTTTTGGTGAAAACGGCCAGGAATTAGGTCCGAATGAAGAAGGATATGTAGTTATTAAATTACCGTTGCCTCCGGGAACCATGTTGGGTTTATGGTATGACGATGAACGTTTCAAAGCGGGTTATCTTACCAGATTTCCGGGGTATTATTTCTCTGGTGATGGTGGATTTATTGATAATGACGGTTATGTCTTTATTACCGGACGAGTTGACGATGTCATAAATGTAGCCGGCCACCGATTGTCTACCGCAGAAATGGAAGAAATTGTAGCATCTCACAACTCAATAGCCGAATGTGCGGTGATTGGAATCAATGATGCGTTAAAAGGTCAGATTCCATTAGCCTTGGTAGTGGTTAAATCGGGTGATGCTATGGAAAGTTTTCAATTGGAACATGAAATTGTGCATTTGGTCAGAGAACAAATAGGGGCAGTAGCTTCTTTGCGAAATGTTATTGTGATGAATCGTTTACCGAAAACACGTTCGGGAAAAATTCTCAGAAAACTGATGCGGAGTATTGTTGACGGTGATTCCTATCAGATTCCGTCTACCATTGATGATGAAACTATTATTGACGAAATAACGACCGTTTTAAGCGATTATAAAATAGGGGCATTCAAATAAAAATAAATAAAACAAACAAGAATATGAGTTATTATAAAATTAAAAATCTGGAAGAATATTTCAAGCATTATAAAAAATCCATTCGTGAACCTCGTAAATTCTGGGGGAAGATAGCCGAAGAAAATTTTATATGGTATCAGGCTTGGGATAAAGTGGTTGATTTCAACATGGGTGAAGCAGATGTGAAATGGTTTGTAAACGGAAAAGTAAATATTACTAAAAACTGTATCGACAGGCATTTGGCAAAGCGGGGCGACAAAACAGCCATAATTTTTGAACCAAACGATCCAAACGAAAAAGCGCAGTACATTTCTTATAACGAATTATATAACCGTGTATCAAGAATGGCAAATGTTCTTCGAGAGCAGGGAATCAAAAAAGGGGATAGGGTTAGTATTTATTTACCAATGATACCGGAATTGGCAGTAGCTATATTAGCCTGCGCAAGGATAGGGGCAATACATTCAGTGATTTTTGCCGGATTTTCAGCATCTGCGGTAATCTCCCGAGTTACGGACTGCGAATCTAAAATGGTGATTACTTCGGATGGTGGTTACCGTGGAAATAAAACCATCGATTTAAAAGGGATTATCGATGAAGCCATTGAAAAATGCCCAACTGTAGAAAAAGTTTTAGTGGTAAAACGTACGAATACGGATGTAAATATGAAAGTGGGAAGAGATTTTTGGCTACAACCCCTTTTGGATGCTACAATTTCAAATAATGTGGCTGAAATCATGGATGCGGAAGATCCGTTGTTTATACTTTACACATCGGGGTCAACCGGAAAACCAAAAGGAATGCTTCATACCACTGCGGGTTATATGGTGCAAACGGCTTATAGTTTTAAAAATATTTTCAACCACGAAGATAATGATGTCTTCTGGTGTACGGCTGATATTGGCTGGATCACCGGACATTCCTATATTTTATACGGACCACTATTAAATGGTGCCACGACTGTTATTTTTGAAGGGATTCCTACTTATCCGGACTTCGGTCGTTTTTGGGAAGTTATTGATAAACATAAAGTTACACAATTCTATACAGCACCAACGGCAATTCGTTCTTTGGCAAAGGAAAGTATTGACTGGGTAGACAAGTATAATCTTGATTCGCTTAAAATAATAGGTTCTGTTGGTGAGCCTATCAATGAAGAAGCGTGGCATTGGTACAACGACCATGTAGGTAAGAAAAAATGTCCGATTGTGGATACCTGGTGGCAAACTGAAACCGGAAGTATCATGATTTCGCCTATTCCTTTTGTAACACCCACCAAGCCAACTTATGCTACATTACCGTTACCGGGAATCCAACCGGTTTTAATGGATGAATTGCGAAACGAAATTGAAGGTAATCAGGTAGATGGAAGTTTGTGTATTAAATTTCCATGGCCATCGATGGCAAGAACCATTTGGGGAGATCATCAGCGTTATAAAGACACTTATTTTTCGGCATTTCCAGGAAAATATTTTACAGGGGATGGCGCATTACGCGACGAAGTGGGTTATTATAGAATTACCGGAAGGGTAGATGATGTGGTTATTGTATCCGGACATAATTTAGGAACAGCTCCGATAGAAGATGCTATTAACGAACATCCAGCTGTTGCTGAATCGGCAATTGTTGGTTTCCCTCACGACATTAAAGGTAATGCGCTTTACGGATACATTATTCTTAAAGAAACCGGTGAATATCGTGATCGTGATAATTTAACGAGAGAAATTAACGAGCATGTTGCAAGTCATATTGGGCCAATTGCCAAATTGGATAAGATTCAGTTTGTGAGTGGTTTACCGAAAACGCGTTCGGGTAAAATTATGCGACGTATTTTACGTAAGATTGCTGAAGGTGATTTTTCTAATTTTGGAGACACATCAACATTGTTGAACCCTGAAATTATAGATGAAATTAAAGACAATAAAATCTAAAAAGAAAAAGCCCTGAATTTCAGGGCTTTTTTATTACTTCATTTTCAGTTTCTTTTTAAGCTTTAAAAACAGAAGTGCCGTGATGTAAGCATCATTTGAAGCAGTGTGACGATGGCTTTTTCTGATTTTAAACAGATCACACAATTCTTCCAACGTATGGTGCTCGTCTTCCGGAAGGTTTTTAAAACGTTGATACATTACGTTGATATCCAGTATGTTGTTTTTTAGCTTACCGAGGTTCATTCGTTTTAAAGCCTGATTGATCATTTCAATATCTAAATTCGTATTGTGACCTACAAGCGTTCCGTTTTTAATATGACCCAAAAATTGCATTATAGCTTCTAATTCGGAAACTGATTCATGAGAATGTGTTTTGAAGAGTTTTTCAACAGCTTCATTTTGATGTTTCTCATTTTTATTTTCGATGAAAATTTCAAAAAAATCCTTTATTTCAATTTGATCATTTGTAACACCGATGCATCCGATGGATAGAATTGTGTCATGCTTCCAGTCCAAACCTGTTCGTTCACAATCAAAGATTACATAACGCGTCGGAAGATTGGGATCATCCTTTTCAAAATTACCCAAGTATTCTTTCCAAAATGTCGGATCACCTTTGCCTTTTAACCAATCCAGCATAGTTTATGTAAAATAAGTTAATTGAAAACGGTTTTTGATTAAATCCTGAATTTCGTTGATAGGCTGGAAACAGTTTTTGAGTTTTACCTTATCAACTTTAGTCAGTTCTTCTATATTGACATAACTTCCGTTGGAATCATTTTTTAAGCCATCTTCAGTTCGGAACCAGTGAAGTGTATGGAACGCTTCAGCGCATTCTAAATATAAATCGGCATTTTGAGGTTCCAAATCTGCCAGTTTTTTGAAACGCTGATACGTATTGGTAATTCCGGTAATACCTTTACTGATGGCAAAAACCCGGGCAGCATCTACAAGGGGAGATATAGCTCTGTTTTTAATATCAAAAGTATCTTTATGTTCTTCGTCCTGCTCTACTAAAAACTGGCGGAAGAATCCCAATGGAGCAGGTTTTTTGATTGCATCGGTAGCCAAAAAAGCATAAAATAACTGATTGTTGGCAGCTTTGGAAAAAATTTCCTCCGTTAATGCTTTTTCTAAAAATGGATCACCGTATATAAAGTTGTAATCAAAGAAAATGGAACTTCTATGTATTCCTTTTTCACCTGGAGTATTAATCCAAGTATTGTATTGTTTTATCCAGTCTGTCAATGACTTACACCAAAGCTCGTTATTGGCATTCAGGCCTTGTTCGCTTTTTTCGTAACCTGTTTTTTCAAAGGTATCCAAAACACGTTCCGCTAATCTCAAGAAGTATTTTTGAACCTTATCATATTGGTCAGCGGGTACATCTTCGAATATCAATGAATTATTTACATCGGTTAATAAAAGCTGTTCCTTTCTTCCTTGACTACCTAAATTAAACCATGCAAAACGAACAGGAGGGGGGCCTTCTTTTTCAATGGCCATGGTGATGGCTCTTTTGGTGATTGCGATGGTAATTTCAGAAGCCACATTGGTAATATGGGAAATCGGTATATTTTTGTCGATTGAATTTTGAATAAGATCCGTTAATTTATCACGCACAACCTTAAGGTCTTTTGATTTTTCGGCGCGTTTTATCTGTTTCAAAAGCACACCAGGATTATTCGCCTGCGCAGCAACAACATGATGTTCGGAAATGATTCCTGAAATAGTACTTTTTTCAGTTCCGTCTCGGGTTACGCATAAATAGGGAACATTGTGCTTGAGCATCATCATTTGTGCTTCGGCAATCGAAATATCTTCGGGAACAGTTACAACAGGCACTGTCATTATTTTGTCAACCGTCACATCAATAGGATGGAGTCCTGTGGCAATTTTTGAGGTTAAATCATAATCGGTTACAATTCCGATTGGCATTTGGTTTTCCTGAATGATTACACTTCCAATCTGTCTGTTAGCCATTGTTTGGGCTATATATTTAACCACATCGTTAGGACTTGCAGTGATTGGTTTTTTAGTATATTTAATAGGTTGGAAATATTGAATATCTGTGGCAGTTTGTTCGTTAAACAATACGTTTTCAGAAATTAATTTTCCGCGATGGTCTTTATCGTAAGGATTTCTTGTATTCGAAGCAAAACTCTCTAAAAGAAAGCTTAATACATTGCTGTTGCCGGTTACATACGGCTTGAAAACTTCAATAGGAATCGCATAAATAATGGAATCTTCCCTTGATTTTGCCGTCATCAGATAATTGTTCTTGGCAAAAAACGGGCGCAATCCGAGTATATCACCCTCATCACATTTGTCAATCAAGGTTTCTTCGGCATCGGAAATCACAGAGAGGCCAATAGCTCCGGAAGCTACTACATAAAATGAATCATGCGTAGGGTCGCCGATTTTAAACAGTATCTGATTTCTTTCCAAATAAATCACTTTAACCTGTTCGGAAATGGTTACCAACTCCTGATACTGTAAGCTGGTAAACGGTGGATAATGCTTTAAAAAGTCGGCAATTCGCTCTGCAATTGGGTTTCTCATATTAAATTATAATAGTTACTAACTCATTTCCAAGCTCATAAGATGTAAGAAATCGATTATAGTATAACGGATAATAATTCCCTAAATATACTAAAAATTAGTAAACTTCAAAAGGGTGGTTGTTAAACTTTAATAAGCATAAAGTTGTGAAATTGTTATCATAATGACTGCCAGTAATGCACAGGCAATCCCGAAGTAGTTCATTTTAGACAGCTTTTCATTAAAAGCGATGATTCCGATAAAAGTTCCCAAACAGATTACACCGAAATTCATGGCGGCAAATACTGTTGATGGATTCTCTGTCAATGCTTTATGGGCTTTTAAGTAGAAAAATATATTACCAAAATTAAAAATACCGAGTACCATACCGAAGATAAAATTCATTCGGGTTAATTTTCGATTTTGAAACAGACAGGAATAAACCGTCATCAAAGAACTGATGCAGAAAGCTCCGATAAAAATAAAAAACAAAGACGTGGTAAACGGAATTTCCTTATAAAGCGCAATTTGTTTGAACAGAACGTCGATTATTCCGAATCCGATTAAAACAAGCAAAGGGAAAATCCAGCTCTTATTTTCTGAAGACGATTCCGATTTTTTGTTCAGCGTTAAAAATATGGCTGTAAAACCAATCGCAAGTCCAATACATTTTAATAAGCTGATAGTTTCGTGGAAAATGAAATACGATGCCAGTATCGGAATAAACAAAGACAAGCGTTGAGCGATTTCGGTTTTTATAATTCCGATATTTTTTACTGATGCTGCTAAAAGAAGAAATATTGTTGGCAATAATATGGATAATGGTAAGTAGAATTTCCAGGGAACTGAATTATCTAAAATTTTAAAATCCGGCACAAATAAAAAATAACTCAATAATAATGCGGCCAAATAATTCCAATTAATACTTTGTTGAATATTTATTTCGTAACGGCGTGCAATTTTAAGGAGTACAGCAACGGATACACTGCAACAAATACTTAAAAGTATATAGATCATTGGATAGGGGAATTTATGGTACTAGCAAATGTAATCAGTTTTACTAATAACTTTAATGCGTATAATTAAATTTTCTATTTTACATAATGTATATTATAGTTCAAATGATATATGTCGATTTTGAAAGAACTAATCATTATATAATGCATTATTAATTGTTTTATCGTAATTATACGGAACCAATATCCTGCAGGCTTATACTCTTTAAAAAAAGCTTATGAAAATTGTATAATCTATTGTGAAGCATTGCTCACTTTTATTATTCTGAAGAAATTATGGTTTGAATTTTTCAAATGAATATTATGTAATTTTTTTTCAAACAAATTATATACAGTTTATCATTATTATTAATAGTTTTTAAAAATGTGTAAAAACTTCTTAAAAAACGTGTATTTTATCGATAAAAAAAATCACTTCGTCGAAATTTGACGATTCTGGAATTAAA
>NZ_DATIDM010000011.1:0-5469 GCF_035456225.1 Flavobacterium sp.
CAAAAGACGAACGTTCCTTTTCAGTCTATCGGAATATCAGAAAATCCAATCTGTGTATCTTTAACGGGCAAACCAGCGGGATGACTAACTCCACTCCGGCACTTTTCAATGTAACTGTAGAGAATTTCTTTTCGGAACCAATCAGATCGGAGGAAATTGGGGAATAGTATTTTAACTGAAAAACGAAACGTTATTCTTAAGTTGGTAAATGATGATAATAAAAATCCCCGTACTTGACGGGGATTTTCTTTGCGTAAAAATTAACCAAATGCTATATGAAAAAAACACTTTTTACGCTTGTAAGGCAACTATTTTTTTAGAAGAACTTAAAAGTTCAATCAGGCATTTTAAATCTTCTCTGTTTAAATCATATTGATCGTTGTCAAGAAGATAATACTGATATTCCAGCATTTTACGATACTTCGACATAGGAAATCGGCTATGGGAATTCAGGTACATGCCTTTGTATTCCTGCCATAAGTCCATTTTGTCCACTAAAAATGTCATGTAATGGTAATGCGGATCATGATTGGCATCAAATCCTTCAAATGTTATTTTTTCCAGATCCAAAGAATCTTTTTCTTCCGCCGAAAGCGTTTCGACCGTATCTGAAATCCTGCGGAACATTTGTAAAATCTGACTCGTTTCCTCACAAATAGTCATCGGAATTTCTTCTGTAGCAACATCAAAAACTTCGAAATATTGTTCGGTATAGCCGTTCTCCAGAATTTCGATTTTGGTTTCATAATCATTATCGAAACCAATAGTGGCAAGTATTTTAAACTGGTTGACTAAAATTTGTCTTTCAGTAATAGTTAAGGTTTCCGGAATCATAACTTGAGTGTTTATTGTTCTGTGCAATATTAAAAACAAGCAGAAATAATGTGTTGCGGTTTTTCCTCAATTAATGTTAAAAGGAGTAGGGTAATAATGATAAAAAAATCCCCAGCAACCAGTGTTGATGGGGATTGGTATTTTATTTGAAATAAATTCAGTATTAAGCCGGTTCGCCATAAAGGTCAAATTCGGTAGCATCCGTGATTTTAATGTTTACGAATTCACCTGTTTTTACATAGTGTTTCGTAGCGTCAATCAATACTTCGTTATCTACATCCGGACTGTCGAATTCAGTTCTTCCCACAAAATGACTACCTTCTTTTCTGTCGATGATGCATCGGAAAACCTGACCCACTTTCTCCTGGTTCAAATCCCATGAGATTTGCGATTGTAGTTCCATGATTTCGTTGGCGCGCGCCTGTTTCACTTCGTCCGGAACATCATCTTCCAATAAATAAGCGTGCGTGTTTTCTTCATGAGAATAAGCGAAACAACCCAAACGGTCAAATTTCATTTCCTGTACAAAATCTTTCAGGATGTTGAAATCTTCTTCGGTTTCACCAGGGTAACCAACGATTAAAGTCGTACGGATTGCCATCCCCGGAACCGCTTCACGGAAGTCTTTCAATAATTTCGTTGTTTTTGCCTGCGTAGTTCCGCGACGCATCGATTTCAGGATATTGTCTGAAATATGCTGTAACGGAATATCGATGTAATTACAGATTTTCGGCTCGCGTTTCATCAGCTCCAAAACGTCCATCGGGAAACCTGTCGGGAAGGCGTAATGCAAACGAATCCATTCGATACCCTCTACTTTTGCAAGATTTTCAAGTAATTCGGCAAGGTTACGTTTTTTGTACAAATCCAAACCGTAATACGTTAAATCCTGTGCAATAAGGATTAATTCTTTTACACCGTTTTTAGCTAAACCTTCTGCTTCTTTCACCAATTTTTCAATCGGCTGGGAAACGTGTGCGCCTCGCATCAACGGAATCGCGCAAAAACTGCACGGACGGTCACAGCCTTCGGCAATTTTCAGGTATGCAAAGTTTTTCGGGGTCGTCGTTAAACGCTCTCCCAATAACTCGTGTTTATAATCGGCGCCCAAAGCTTTCAATAATTGCGGTAATTCTGTCGTACCGAAATACTGATCCACATTCGGGATTTCTTTTTCTAAATCGGGTCTGTAACGTTCAGATAAACATCCGGTTACGAAAACTTTGTCAACCAAACCTCTTTCTTTCTTGTCGGCATATTCCAAAATCATGTTTACCGATTCTGCTTTCGCATTGTCAATAAACCCGCAAGTGTTGATAACGATGATGTTACCTTCTTTTTCTGCCGGTGCCTCGTGCTCAACCTCTTTACCGCTGGCCTTTAATTGCCCCATCAGTACTTCGCTGTCGTACACGTTTTTCGAACACCCAAGGGTGATTACATTGATTTTGTTTTTCTTTAATGACTTGGTTCTCATGTAATTATGTTAAATAAAGTGCGCAAAATTACGCTTTTTATATTTAGGAGCACCATCGTTTGGGAATTTTTTAAGGGTTTGGTCCCGCCATCCGCTATATCTTGTCATTGCGAGCTTGCGAAGCAATCTCCCAAAGACAAGGATGCCGCTGCTGTCGGGGCTAAAGGATAAGGCAGGGGAATAAAAAAACCACTCCCGAAAGAGTGGCTCACGTATTATTATGTGTGGCTTTTTAAAAATTAAAGGTGTAGGTCAGGAAGAAATTGTTGGTTTTTGTTGTAATCATAGCGGCATCCGTAAAGCTTGAAAGTAAATAGTTCTTCATCTCTCTTTGTGAGTAGGCATAAGCAAAATCAAGTCGGGAGAACCCAAAATCATAACCGATTCCAGTGGAGAATCCGTGTAAATCCCCAATAGTTTTGCCGTCTTCATAAGGACTTTGTTCGAAGCGGTATCCTGCTCTGTAGCTGACTTGCTTTCTTTTGAATTCAAATCCGGCTCTGACTTCCGAAGTAATAGATCGCAATGTGCTTGACATTAAACTGTTGACAGAACTAAAAAACAAGTCGTGTTCCGGTTTGAATTTTGTACTGGAATAATCTTTATAGGTATAATCCACACTGATCAATCCTTTTTTGTCATTTTTACCAAACAACCATGTCAAACTACCATTAAATTTTTGCGGTGTTTCTAATTTGTACTCAGGATAAATAGTAACTACCGCCGGATTGATATAGATTGAAGATTCTACATTGGCAGGGTCGCTGTATCTTGATGAAATATCCTGCGAAAGTTCGTCTGTAAGGTTGTACCAAGTAGGGGATTCATAAGAAAATCCCGCTCGGAATCCTTTAGTAAATTTCGCTATGGCTCCAACGCTGAAAGAAAAACCACCTCCATAAGTGTGCATGTAATTGTTGAAAACAGTACTGTGGAGCGTATTTCCTGTTAAGTTATTGGGTCCCGAGTTTGACTCATATAAAGAGGAATACTGGAAAAAATCGCTGAAATGAGAATTCAGGTTAAATCCTAAAAATAACACGTCTTTGTAATCGGTAGCAAAATTAAAACTCAATTTTCCGTTGTATCCTGATGTATTGACTATGTTGGTCTGGTAAAAGGAAGTGTTATTTGGGACGTTTGCCGTATAATTAGTGTTGTTTGGTGTATTGGTAACAGGGTCAAATATATAGGCTTGATATCCTAGCCATGCCTGCTGGTCTGCAAAACTTAAGCCTAAATAATCAGCTTCCTGTAATACGCTTAAAGGTATTCCGCTAAGTCCGCCGAACCCATTTGCGAAGGAAGTAAAGTATTCACTTACAGAGCGATTTGGGTTTATCCCCTGAACATAAATGTCGTTGTCAAAATCATTTGTGGTCTCATAGTTGATCGCAAAGGTAAATCGTTTCCAGTCACTGTTCGATTTGGTGTTGTGAAAGACAAACGCTGCTCCCATTTCGTTGAAATTGAAGGTGGTGGTGTTGTCTTTAGCCATTCCTCCATAATAATTCGACTTGTTACTGTTATTGTAAACACTTATGGTCATTGAAGAAGCATTGCTGTTGAATAACGCAGATCCGGCCGGGTTAACGTTAATTGCTGATAAATCGCCGCCAACAGCTCCAAAAGCACCGCTCATCCCTCTAAATCGGGCGGTACCTTGCGTGTTGTCCATTGCATAGCGCAATGCAGAAAAAGGGTTTGGTTCTTGTGCGTTTGCTGTTAGTGCCGACAAGAAAAGGGTTGTATAAAGTAAGAATTTTTTCATGACAAATCAAGTTTAAATAGAAATAAAAACCTAAGCCCAATTTAATGAGCTTAGGTGATTTGAAATTTTATCTTCTGCCGCCACCGCCGCCACCGCCGGAACGTCCGCCACCGCCACCGCCGTAGCTTCCTCCACCGCCGTAGCCACCGCCACCTGAACTTCTAGGAGAAGAACTTGGAGTGGAATAGGTGCCCGAACTTCTCGGAGAAGAAGAACTTGGGGTTGAATAGCCTCCCGAACTTCTCGGAGAAGAGTAACCTCCTGTGCTTCGTGGTGATGAAGAATTATTGTAACCTCTTGGGGATGCATATTGTGTGCCTTGACCAGATCTTGGTATTGCGTTTTGTCCGCTGCTTCTTGGGTTAATGAAGTCGCTGCTTCTTGGGTTTCCGGTTTGGTTGTTTAAGCTTGAGCTTGGATTGTAATATTGGCCACTGCTTCTTGTGCCTGATGTGGCTCCATAATTTCTTCCTCCGCCATCAGATCTTGTGCCAGACGAATTGTACTGGGTTGGGTAACCTCTTCTGGCTCCGTTGTTATAAGCATAACTGCTTCGTCCTCCGTTGTAAGCGTAACCGCCTCTTGTACCGTAGGCGTAGTTGCCATAATAACCACAATAACCATAATGGTATCCATAATAAGGGTAGTAGCAGTAAGGATTGTAGTAGCCCCATCCGTAATATGGATAACCCCAGCCCCAGCCCCAGCTGATGCCCCAGCTCCATCCATAGTAAGGATAGTACCATCCGTAAGAGGAATACCAAGGATCATAGTAGCCACCATAATAATTTACGGTTACGTTTTTTGAATTTTCGCCCCAACCTGCATAATTGTCCTGTTGATTGTAGACGATAGTGTCATTTTTAGGATCGACGACTGCCCCGCTGTCATTAGGAGAGTAATTATTTTTATTGGCTGCAAAGTACTCTTTGTATTTGTCTTGAGAGACATTAGCTTCAGAGTATTGGTACTGCGGTTTTTCAGGAGAACCATAAACGCCGTCATTATCGTAATACGACGAGTTCTGGTACGGACCACAGGAAGAAGCCAAAAGTCCTACTAGTCCAAATAGTATATAAATGGATATATTTCGGCCGGATACGTATATAGTTTTCATATCAATGGTGTTTTTTATTGTTGGACATAACAAAATTAGTTAGTTTTGTCGAACTATTTTCATTAAAGTAAGTTAAACAATATTTGTGCCAAAGTATTTAAAATGAGTAAGAACTTAACAAAACGATCAGAAGATTATTCCAAATGGTATAATGAACTGGTTGTAAAAGCAGATTTAGCAGAAAATTCCGGAGTTAGAGGTTGTATGGTTATTAAGCCGTACGGGTATGCTATTTGGGAAAAAATGCAGCGAGAATTAGACCGTATGTTC
>NZ_DATIDM010000012.1:0-17396 GCF_035456225.1 Flavobacterium sp.
GCTAATTACCCTTGCAAAAACGACTTAAGGTGGTTATTGCGGCGGGGCTCACCTCTTCCCATTCCGAACAGAGAAGTTAAGCCCGCCTGCGCAGATGGTACTGCAATCTTGTGGGAGAGTATGTCGCTGCCTTTCTTTTGAGAATCCTCATCACTATGTGATGGGGATTTTTTGTTTTATACCGGTTTTGTAAACATGAAAATGATACTACAACGATGTTTTAAAGAAATCATCGTGTTTTGAAAGATAAACAAATACGGAATGCCTCCCTAGCCCCGGGTAGAGTGACACGAAGTACAACGGAACACGGGAAATCGAAGATTCAACGGAGTTAATTACGTATAGCAATCAAAAACGACCTTTCGCTCCTGAAAAAAAATAACGAATTGGGAATCTCCTGATTAATTATTTGAACTGAATTATTTTGAGGCTTACAGCGAAGAATAATTACGTGACCGCTTGACTTCAGATAAAAAGCAAAGCATATTTAGGTAACTGGCCTGAAAAGTGTGATTTTATGTTAGTTTGGTCAATTATAATCTGATACCACAATTGACAGAAGTATAAGACCGAACTTTTATCAATAGCTTTTAGACGTAATCGTAACAGCTACAGGAATTTTCGAAACGATAAAGTTGGGTTCACATTATACAATAATAAATAAGCTGCCCAATATTGGACAGCTTAAAAAGATTTGGTTATAAAAAGGGCATTCTTTTATTCTTTGATAAAACGTTTCGTACCGGCGGATGTACTATCAGTTATTTCTATGATGTAAATTCCCGATTGTAGTGTACTTACGTTGATAGAATTGGTGTCGGTGCTACCATTGGCAACCTGTTGTCCGGTCAACGTAAAGATTCTGTATGAAGCTTTGTTTTCAATGCCTGAGAAATATAAAGTTTCATCTTTTACAGGATTTGGGTACACTTTGAAAGATGGTTTGTTATCATCTTTACTTAGTTCCACTGTAGCAGTACTGGTTTCGTCTTCGATTTTGACAAGAGCGCTATTAACAATGTTAACCGTATAATCTTCTACTTCTCCATTTGTAAACACCTCACAAGCCGTTGGGAAACCATTATATTTCATTGAAACTCTCATTCTGGTTGTTCCGGTTACCGCTGTAGAAGGAACGATAAAGCTGCCACTTACAGATGTAGATTTGCTTTTTGATTTACTGAATGCAAGTTCATTAGAACCAAAATTGCCATCTTTGTTATAATCGATCCAAACACAATAAGCTTCATTACTCGACATACCGTTCCATCCTGGAGTGATAGTAATTGAGGCAGTAGCACCAGTCGATAAACTGGTCGATTGGGATGTATAATTACCATATCCGTTGTTGTTTCCTGAAAGATTGTTAATGGAGCCCAATTGGACACGGTTAATATATTCTCTTCCGGTACTGCCTGTTGAATTACAATAAGTTATGCTTGTGCCAAGTGTAGTTACATTTACAGTGTTACTTGCAGAGGATACGTTTCCAGCCGCATCTTTAGCCTTAACATAGAAACTGTATGCTGTTGAAGCTGTCAAACCAGAAACAGCCAATGAAGTAGCAGTAGTGGTTGTTTTCAACACACCATTTTGATATACATTATACCCAGTCACCCCTACATTATCAGTTGTCGCAGTCCAAGACAGATTGGTGCTTGAAGTTGTAGTTCCTGAAGCCGAAAGCGTAGAAGCTGTCGGAGCTGTAGTGTCTGCTAAAGCGGATGTTGTCACGTTAACCGTGTTACTTGCAGAGGATACGTTTCCAGCCGCGTCTTTAGTAGTAATATAAAAATTGTAAGCTGTTGAAGTAGCTAAACCAGAAACAGCCAATGAAGTAGCAGTAGTGGTTGTTTTCAACACTCCGTTTTGATATACGTTATAACCAGTCACTCCTACATTATCAGTAGCAGCAGTCCAAGACAGATTAGTGCTTGAAGCAGTAGTTCCCGATGCAGAAAGTGTTGAAGCCGTTGGGGCATTCATATCCGCCAAAGCAGAAGTTGTCACGTTAGCCGTATTACTTGCAGTTGACATGTTTCCAGCCGCATCTTTAGCCTTAACATAGAAATTATAAGCAGTTGAAGCAGCTAAACCTGATACAGCTAATGATGTACCGGTTACAGTAGTTTTTAATACACCGTTTTGATATACATTATAGCCAGTCACGCCCACATTATCAGAAGCCGCAGTCCAAGACAGATTAGTGCTTGAAGTTGTGGTTCCCGAAGCTGAAAGCGTTGAAACTGTCGGAACAGAAGTATCTGCCAAAGCCGGAGTAGTTACATTTATAGTGTTACTTGCAGAGGATATGTTTCCAGCTGCATCTTTAGCCTTAACATAGAAACTGTAAGCTGTTGAAGCAGTCAAACCAGAAACTGCCAATGAAGTAGCGGTAGTGGTTGTTTTTAAAGTTCCGTTTTGATACACATCATATCCGGTAACTCCTGTATTATCTGTTGCCGCAGTCCAAGACAGATTAGTACTTGAAGCTGTAGTTCCCGAAGCAGAAAGCGTTGAAGCTGTCGGAGCTGTTGTATCCGAAGAACCTGAACCGGTAATGGTAAAGTTAGCATTGTTCACATCAAAGAAAATGTGGTTGCTTCCTTTAACCATGATTCGGTTTGTGTTTCCGGGGATATTTGGAATTACTACGCTTTGTGATCCGTCATTAGGTGTTCCTGCAAGCAAAGTGGTTGGGAACGTTTGTCCACCGTCTGTTGATAATAAAATATCTACATTGGCACAGTTGACTCCGTTTGCGTTTGTGCCAGCTACAGTCCAACTAATGGTTTGTGATGTACCGGCAGCATAAGATGCAGCAGTGTTTTGGGTATCTACGGTAAAAGGTCCTGCAGCACCATCCACGGTCACAACTATATCATCGGCATTGTTAGCACCACCTCCAGGATGGTTGTCGCGAACTGTTAAACGAAAGTTCAAAATTCTGGCGACGCCGGGCAACACTTCAACAGGAATCTCAAAACCGTTAGTTGTTGTAGCTCCTGTCAAAATCGTATTCATAGCAGGGAAATATCTGATAGACGAAGTGATTGGTGGATATGATCTGAAAAGAGGTCCGTTAATTGTGGTAGCACTTGGAACTGATGTGGTTGCATCTCCAAAGTCCATTTCTTCCCAGCTGTAAGTTAACACATCATTTGTGTTGGTGTCAGTGGCTATTCCTTTCAACATGAAAGGAGTTCCTTTAGGAATGGTATAATCCAATCCTGCATTTACTACTGGAACAGCATTACCGGTTGAAATGATAACTGGGCAGCTTGTGGTTTTTATAATTTCCATAACCTGTTCAATACTGATGGCGTGAAAATAGGCATCACTGTTTGTTTGTACATCCTTGGATGTGGAACCTGCATAGCTCATAATAGTTGAACCGCTGCCCGGTTCTAATGCTCCTTCCGCTCCTGTTATATAAGTATAAGTATGTGATGCTCCCAACTGATGCCCCATTTCATGAGCTACAGTGTCAATATCGAAAGAGTCACCTTGAAATCTGGTTGCTGATGCACAAGAATAAGCTCTCCCTTTGTAACCGTCAGCACAAATAGATCCTCTGGCACCCGCATCCCCACTAGTAGACACACCGGCACCTAATAGATGACCTATATCATAGTTTGCTTCACCTATTGTGGATGTTAACATTGTTTGGTTTTCGGTCTTCCAATTTGTGTAATTTGTTGCATTCGAGTACGGGTCTGTCGTAGAATTAGTGTAAATAATTGCATCATTATTAGCTATAAGAATAAATTTTACCCCAAAATCTTTCTCAAAAACCCCATTAATTCGGGTCATTGTATTGTTCATTGCTGCTAAAGTGGCAGCTTTAGTACCACCAAAATAAGCTGCATATTCAGCAGTACATGATAATGCTAATCTAAAGGTTCTTAGTTTGGCATCATCAGCACCTCTGGCAAAAGTGCCAGAATTGGCATTAGGTTGGATAGCACCCATGGTTCCATCTACAACGGCACATTCGAATTTATTTAAAGCTTTTTCCTTATCGGATTTTTTATAAACGGTATACGTATTCAAATCGGATGAAATCGGCTCAATGAAAACAGCAGGCTGGCCAGGGTATAATGTCATCGATTTGAACCCTAGAGGAGAACTGCTGAAATAGGCACGGGCATTCGGGTTATCAATTCCAACGGCGACATAGGATTTGATTTCCGGGTATTTGGCAGCTAATGCCGGATCCATTACCGAGTTTTCGTAAACTTTAAAGTTTTCCATTTTGCCTTCTCCGTTTGGCAAGGTAATTATCGTGTTCGATGTAATGTTGGTAGCTTCTCTTTTAGGAGATTTGGACAACATCTTTTTTATAGCAGATACATCTAAATCGAAAATATTTTTTTGTGGTAGGTTGGAATGTGCAATTCTTCCTGAAGTTTCTTTTGCATTACTCTTTTTCCATAGCGCATCTTTGCTTTGGGCTATTCCATAGGTTCCGGTAAATAATAGGGCCACACATATCAATCTTTTCATAAACTATTATTTTTTTGATAACTGGCTCAAAATTAAATAGTTAGATTAAAATATCGATGAAATTAACAAAAAAATCGATGAAATGCACGTTTTTTATCTTTTTATAAGATTTTTGTTATGGTTTTTTTAAAATTTATAGATAATATTAGTAAATAAAATCTTTAATTACCTGATTAGTAATTATTTTTATCTTGTTGGTTTTCAGTTTTTTTTGCATAATATTCGTTTAGGAAAATTGTAAAACTTAATTGCTAATTAGTAAGATGAATTTTCTGTGTCTTAAAGAAATTAAACATTAAATGATATCAATTTAGCCTCTTTTTTAGGGTTAGATTTTGATTTAAAATAAAAGGAATCAAAATAGTATTTTTGAAAAACTACAAGTAGAATTATAGATTATTTCATGTTTATTGATAACTGGAACTAATAAAAAATTTTGAGAATTTTTTTGTTACGCCATTCTTCAATGATGGTTTGTCATGAAACTTCTTACAGTGAATTTATTGTATTAACTATCTGGTAGTCAATATATTGTTAAAAAAGTTAAAGTCTTAAAATGGTTTTAATTTTTTCCTAACATTAATTAAAAATAGTGTTAAATTTGTACCAATAACTTTAGTAAGGTTATTAGACGGTTTTATGGTTAATTGTGATTGCCATGTGCAATAATACCTCCACATAATCAATTAACATTTTTTCTTCTTTTTTATTTTCAAACGGTTCAATGGTTAATTATGATTGCGATATGCAATACTTCTACGTAAATAAATAATTTATTGTAGTTTCAGACGGTTTGATGGTTAATTGTGATTGCCACGTGCGATAATACCTCCACCTAATCAATTAACATTTTTCTTCTTTTTTATTTCAGACGGTTCAATGGTTAATTGTGATTGCGACATGCAATACTTCTACGTAAATAAATAATTTAGTGTAGTTTCAGACGGTTTGATGGTTAATTGTGATTGCGACGTGCAATAATACTTCCACATAATCAATTAACATTTTTCTTCTTTTTTACTTTCAAAACTTTAGAATTTCAATTCATGATTGGAAAGTTCTCAATTTTATTTGAAGCTCTTTTTCTATCTGAACGCTACTGATAATATGGCTCTAAAACCGTATTATTATGAAAAATTTTATTTTATTTTATCGTAAAAATACCCTATGGACGAATGGTTCTTTATTTCATTCAACGGGGGTGTTTATAAATTCGTATATTTCTTCCTTTCAGGAAGCTAATTTTAAAAAAAATTGGATCTATCGTTTTACAATTTTACTTTTACTCTTTTGTCAGATTTCTTTTTACGGCCAAAATCCGGCTGCTAATTTGGACCAGATCAGAAATGGGGCTGGTGATGATCCGGCTAATCCTGGTAACTGGGTAAACGGAAACGCAGGGGAGTCCAATGCACATTACGCAGAAGGTTGGTCAATACCTTATCGAATGACAATTACGGACGTGACCTTTGACGCTACTGCTCCTTACAATTCTACAGCCACACACGAGTTGATCATTGAGTGGGATATAACCCATTCGGGAAAACATGCGCTTGATTATATTACCAGCTTTGACAATTTGGATAATCCGTCTGGAACACACCAGTCAACTTTTGGTCATACTGCTGAAACTATAAATCCTATTCAGGGATTTGCTGCCGGTGTTATAGATGGCGCATTTACGATGACATACCCTATTCCTGCGCCGGGTTCTGTTAATTCACCAATACCTAATATGCCTACTAACAGTTTTAATGCTTTGCCGGCTCTTAAGAAACTAATGACAATCTATAACGGAACTATTACAGATATTTCATATGTGAGTCAGGGAGACTATGATGGGCAATCAGAAACAAGATTAAAAATTACTTTTATTGCTCATAAATCAACTGTGGTGATTGCTTGGGGTGGACATATAGCCTCTGAAGCCGACTGGGGGAATGGTAACGGAGCTTCTGCAGTTCCGGGTTCTCCTTACCATACACGTCTTATTTCATTGGATGGAGATGGTGGTAATCAAGACAGATCATTAGCTGCTGCGGCAGTTGTAATTCCACCTCGTTGTAGTGTTTCAGGACCAGCTACAGCCTGTGCAACTGCACCATCACTAAATTACACTTCTACGATACTCAATGCAAATAGTGATGCTGTTACCTATTCTTGGGCGCTGCAAAACAATACAGCCGGGGCTCAAATAAGTGGGTCGAGTACCAGTTCAAGTGTTTCTGTTGTTCCTATAGGTGCCGATTTTCTGGATGGCTCTTTTGATATTGTGCTCACTGTAACACGGAAGGGAGCAAGTAATACCTGTTCAATGTTTACTGATATCATTCATCAGCCTAATGCAGGAGACGGAGGATCTACCACGGTCTGTGACAGCAGTGTTGCTGCGATTATTCTCGCTGATTTGATTACTGGCGAGGAACCGGGTGGAGTCTGGACGTTAGAAACCGGAAATGGAGGTACATTTAACGCTCTGGCAGGTACGTTTGTGCCTACTGGTGCGACTTCAGTTTCTTTTACTTTCAAATACACTTTAACAGCTGCCGCTCCTTGTGTTTCTGATGATACTACTGTTACAGTAAACATAAACCACCAGCCTGATGCAGGAACCGGAGGGTCTACCACGGTTTGTGACAGCAGTGTCACCCCGGTCATCCTTGCTGATTTGATCACTGGCGAAGAATCCGGAGGAACCTGGACAAGAGAAAGTGGAAGCGATGGTACTTTTAATGCCCTTGCAGGAACATTTGTGCCAACTGGTGCAAGCAGTGTTAATACGTTCAAATATTCGTTGTCTGCCACCGCTCCGTGTGTTGGTGATGATACTACTGTTACCGTGAATGTAAACCACCAGCCTGATGCAGGAACCGGAGGATCTACCACGGTTTGTGAAAGCAGTGTTACCCCGATCATTCTTGCTGATTTGATCACTGGTGAGGAAGCTGGAGGAACTTGGACAAGAGAAAGCGGAAGCGATGGTATTTTTAATGCCCTTGCAGGAACATTTGTGCCGGCTGGTGCAAGTAGTGTTAATACCTTCAAATATTCGTTGTCTGCCACCGCTCCGTGTGTAGCTGATGATACTACCGTTACGGTGAATTTGAACAGCCAGCCTGATGCAGGAACTGGTGGCTCAACTGCAGTATGTGTTTACAGTGTTGATACAATTGTTTTAGCTGATTTGATTACTGGTGAGGATTCTGGAGGAACATGGACACGAGAAAGCGGAACCGGAGGTACTTTTGACGACGTTGCAGGAACATTTGTGCCAACTGACGCTACTACTAGTACGTTCAAATATACTTTGTCGGCTACAGCGCCTTGCGTGGAAGATTCAAGTACTGTTACCGTAAATGTTAATCCACGTCCTGCGATACAATGTCCTGCTAATTCATTATTGAATGAAGTTACGTGTGGGGTGTCTGCAGCAGTAGCTCAAACAAACACAAATAATGCATTCAATACCTGGTTTAATTCATTTCAATTGCCGGCAGGGACAAGTTTAGTAAGTGTAACTTATCTGTATAGTATTCCTAATTCAGATCCTGAACCTCTTAATGATCCAAATTTAGAATCTAATGCACCACTAAATCCTAGATTAGGTGTTGCTACTGCTGAAACAACTCAGGTTACTGTTACGTGGACTATAAAACAAAATGACGAAACTGAATGTACAAATTCATGTTCAGCTATATTTAGAGTTACTTACAATTGTGATCTTTCTTGTGAGAATTTAAAAACGGATGTTTTGTGTAACGGAGCCAGTACAGGAAGCATTACGGTTAATGCACAGGGAGGTAGTCCTAATTATACTGTTAAGTTATTTAAATTACCAGATGCAGTACCACCAGTGCCATACGACACCGAAAGTGGATTGTCGACAGCCAGTATAAGTGTGTTGTTTGATAATTTACCAGCAGGAACATACAGATATGAAGTTACCGATGCTATTGCTGGAAGGGTATGTACTAATAATGAGCCTATAGTAATTGATGAGCCAGATGCTGCTTTAGACTTAGTATCATTAGCTCCAGGCAGTGCAAGTTGTGGTGTAAGTGATGGAACCATTGTTGCTACAATTTCTGGTGGTACAGCGCCATATAAAATCGCGATCGATTCAACCGATCCAGCTGATAGAGTGGACGTAACTGATGTAACACCGCCAATTACATACACATTTACTGGTGTAGCACCGGGTCCGCATACTGTAAGAGTTTATGATGCTAACTATGTAGCAAGTCCACAAGCCGGATGTACCGATGAGCTTGGAACAACCATTGAAGAACTACCATGTGGAGGAGCCAACTGTACCTATACTCAAGGATACTACGGTGAGTATAACGGAGCGGCTTGTACACCGGATGGTACGCCAACTTATGATCATGCAATTATGTATAACGCAGTGAATGCCCAGCCAGGTGATCTTGTTAGATTCGGTGTATTTGATAGCAACAATAGATACTTTACATTGTATTTATCTGATATAGGTGTTTCTCCTACTGGAGATAATAATATCTGGAAAATGCTCCCTGGAGGAGGTACACCAAAAGCATTGAATGCCTTTTCTCCAAGTGGTTCATCATTCGGTAATACGGCATCATGGTCAAGCGTTCCGCTACTAACTAAGAAAAGTAGTTATGGTGCAATTGGTAACGTATTATTGTCACAAACAATGGTGTTGTTCTTTAATACATCAATGGATCCGCAACTTGGAAGCGTTGAGCTAGCTGCTACCTTTGCTACAATGGATGTAAATTGTGGTTCTGATACTCCAATTCCGGATTCTGTTCAGCTATTCCATATTCCGCAATCGGTGATTACATATCTGACTGCTAACGGAGGTGCAACTGTAAGTAACTTGTATGCATTGGCTAATCAAGTATTAGGAGGACTTACCGGCGGCAGACCATCTGCTTCAGATGTGAATGCAGCTGTTGATGCTATTAATAATGGATTTGATGGTTGTAGATTACTTGTTCCTGTGCCAGCTCCAGGTATTGCAGGTGGAACTTCAGGAACTTCAGGAACTTCAGGAACTTCAGGAGCATCTGTAGAATCTATGTTCAGCGCTTATCCAGTTCCTTTCAAAGAGTATATCACTGTTCGCTACGAGTTCAATTACCACTCAAAAGCCAGAATTGAAATATATGATGCGAAAGGAATTTTCATAAAAGCTTACGACGATGCCGATGCTTACTTTAACAAAGAAGTCAGATTAGATGTTGACTTTAATCAAGGTGATGGTCAAATGTACATCATTAAAGTAGTTACCGACAGTGAAGTAGGAACTAAACGAATAATATCCAAAAAATAAATTCTAATCTAAAAAAGAAAAGGCTGGTTTAAATACCAGCCTTTTTATTTTATGTAACCAATGGATTATTTTACCAATCCTCTTGAAATTACGATTCTTTGGATTTCAGATGTTCCTTCGTAAATCTGGGTGATTTTCGCATCACGCATCATACGCTCTACGTGGTACTCACTAACATATCCGTTTCCTCCGTGAATCTGAACCGCTTCAACAGTCGTATTCATCGCTACTTCAGAAGCATATAATTTTGCCATAGCTCCAGAATGTGAAATATCCTGACCTGCGTCTTTCTCACAAGCTGCTTTGAAACATAACAATCTTGCAGCAGTGATTTGCGTAGCCATGTCAGCCAATTTGAAAGCGATTGCCTGGTGTTGGAAAATTGGTTTTTTGAACGCTACACGCTCTTGAGAATATTTCAATGCCAATTCATAAGCACCTGAAGCAATTCCCAATGCTTGAGAAGCGATACCGATACGACCTCCGTTTAACACTGCCATAGCAAAATTAAATCCGAAACCTTCCTCACCGATTCTGTTTTCTTTCGGAACTTTTACGTCAGAGAACATCAAAGAATGTGTATCAGATCCGCGGATACCCATTTTCTTTTCTTTCGGTCCTACAGAGAAACCTTCCCATCCTTTTTCAACGATGAAAGCATTGATTCCTTTGTGTCCTTTTTCAATATCAGTCTGTGCAATTACAATATAAGTAGAAGCAGTTCCACCGTTGGTGATCCAGTTTTTGGTACCATTCATCAGATAGTGGTCGCCCATATCGATTGCGGTGGTTTTTTGTGATGTAGCATCAGAACCGGCTTCAGGCTCCGATAAACAGAAAGCACCAATTACTTCTCCTTTTGCAAGCGGCACTAAATATTTCATTTTTTGCTCTTCGTTACAGAATTTTTCCAATCCGGCACAAACCAAAGAGTTGTTTACCGACATTACAACGGCAGCTGAAGCATCAACTTTTGCGATTTCTTCCATCGCCAAAACGTAAGAAACGCTGTCCAAACCGGCACCACCATATTTAGGATCCACCATCATTCCCAAGAAACCTAGTTCAGCCATTTTTTTGACTTGTTCTGTAGGGAATTTTGAATGCTCGTCTCTTTCAATAACTCCCGGTAACAATTCAGTCTGAGCAAAATCTCTTGCTGCCTGTTGAATCATTAACTGTTCTTCGCTTAAATTAAAATTCATTTTACTTTCTATATTTTGTTTGTAAGTCCTTTAAAAAAGTGCCCAAATGTACGCCATAAATATCATATTTTCAACAGGATTGTATAATTTTAACCCATGCAAAAAACGAGGTATAACGTAGTGGGGGTAATGTCAGGCACTTCGCTGGACGGTGTCGACCTGGCACATATTCATTTTTCCATTGAAAACGGTCAATGGGGATTTCAGATTTTTCAATGTGAAACGGTTGGTTACCCGGAGGAATGGATAGCTTTGCTGAAAAAAGCGGTCGATTTTTCGGAAGCCGAACTGAAAACACTTAATAAGGAATATACTGCTTTGTTGGGCGGAATTATTTCGGATTTCATAACGAAACATCAACTTGAAAATTTGGATGCAGTTTGTTCTCACGGTCATACGATTTTGCATCAGCCTCAAAACGGGTTTACACTTCAGATCGGGAATCTTCCTGAAATAGCGGAATTGATAAAGCAGAAAGTAGTTTGCGATTTCCGTGTGCAGGATGTGAAAATGGGTGGGCAAGGCGCGCCGTTAGTGCCAATCGGTGACCGTACACTGTTTTCGGATTATGACTACTGTCTGAATTTGGGCGGATTTTCCAATGTTTCCTTCGAAGAAAATGGACAGAGAATTGCTTTCGATATTTCTCCTGTAAATACGGTTCTGAACTTTTATGCGGATACTTTAGGGTTGAAGTACGACGATAAAGGACAAATTTCCAGAAACGGAACGATTTCAGCAGAATTACTCTCGGAATTGAACGCATTGGATTTCTATCATAAAAAATATCCGAAGTCATTGGGCTTTGAATTCGTAAAGGAAACGGTCCTGCCGATGATAGAACGGCATTCGATTCCGGTTGAAGATAAACTCCGGACTTTTACCGAACATGTCGCTTTTCAGATTGCTGAAGCTTTGCCTTTAAAAAAAGGAAAACTTTTGGTTACAGGTGGCGGAGCGTATAATATTTTTCTGATTGAACGCATGCGGAATTATCTCCCAAAAATGCAGATTGTAGTCCCAGATGCCAAGACGATCGAATTTAAGGAAGCGCTTATTTTTGCCTTGCTTGGGGTTTTAAGGCTTGAAAACGAGGTAAATGTGCTGGCGAGTGTGACAGGAGCTTCGAGTAATCACAGTTCGGGAGTAATTTATGATAAACCTGTAAAACTTTGAGAGTCTCATAGTTTCAAAGTATATTTGCCTGTCAAAAAAACTAAATTAGAATCAATTCCGAAATGAAAGATTTATTAAAGAAATTTGAAAATAAAGAACCTGAAGTAGTGTTCCACTGGAAAGATGCAGAAACGGACGCAGAAGGGTGGACGGTTATTAACTCTCTTCGTGGAGGTGCTGCCGGTGGCGGAACACGTATGCGTAAAGGTTTGGATATGAATGAAGTGCTTTCTTTGGCGAAAACGATGGAAGTGAAGTTTTCAGTTTCCGGACCTGCAATTGGCGGGGCGAAATCCGGAATTAATTTTGATCCGAATGATCCGAGAAAAAAAGAAGTGTTACAGCGTTGGTATAAAGCGGTTTCGCCTTTGTTAAAAAGTTACTACGGAACTGGTGGTGATTTGAATGTGGATGAAATCCATGAGGTAATCCCGATGACCGAAGCTTGTGGTGTTTGGCATCCGCAGGAAGGTGTTTTTAACGGACATTTCAAACCGACAGAAGCTGATAAAATCAACCGCATCGGACAATTGCGTCAGGGAGTGGTGAAAGTGATTGAGAATACGACTTTCTCTCCGGACATCAATAAAAAATATACGGTAGCCGATATGATTACCGGTTATGGGGTAGCCCAGGCGGTACGTCATTTTTATGATATTTACGGTGGAAATGTTGCCGGAAAAAGAGCGATTGTTCAAGGTTTCGGAAATGTAGGCTCTGCAGCGGCTTTCTATTTAGCAGAAATGGGAGCTAAAGTAGTGGGTATCATCGACAGAGACGGTGGTGTTATCAACGAAAACGGATTCTCTTTTGAAGAAATCAGAACCTTGTTCTTAAATAAAAACGGAAATACATTGGTGGCCGACAATATGATTCCTTTTGCGGAAATCAACGAGAAAATCTGGTCGGTTGGTGCAGAGATTTTTGCGCCTTGTGCGGCTTCCCGTTTGGTGACTAAAGCACAGGTTGACAGTATGGCAGCTTCAGGATTGGAAGTTATTTCATGTGGTGCCAACGTGCCGTTTGCTGACAAAGAGATTTTCTTCGGACCAATCATGGAAGAGGTAGACAGTAAAGTAAGTTTGATTCCTGACTTTATTTCCAACTGCGGAATGGCGCGTGTTTTCGCTTATTTCATGGAGAAAAAAGTAGCGATGACTGATGAGTCGATTTTTAACGATACTTCTGATATCATTAAAAAAGCCATCCAGAAAACATACGATGTAAGTTCTGACAAGAAAAACATCAGCGCAAGAGCTTTTGAAATCGCATTGAAGCAATTGGTATAATTCTTGTATATTTGGTTCTTATAACATAACAAAAGAAACGTATTTTCGTTATCATTGTTATAAAGAACAGGATATTATGGTACAGTTTGATATATCAGCAGCAGAAAAAAGAAAGTCATTATTGTTGACAGTAGTGATTTATGCTTTTTTGCTGCTGATATTATTTTTTATACGATTCTGGCCGCCCTCAAATCCGGAAACACTAGCCATGTTAGGTGGCGGCGGAGGTGGCGGCGGTGTGACCATTAATTTTGGTGACAGCGATGTCGGAATGGGCGATAACTTTCAGAGTGAAGTGCTGAATGTTAAAAACGATGTGAAGCAGGTGGTGGCAGAGTCTGCCCCTGAAGAAGATATTATTTCGAGCGATACGCCTGAAGACAATGCGGTAGTCATTGCGAAGAATCCGAACCCTGTAAAAACAAAACCGATTGTAAAAACCGATCCGAAACCGGTTGAGGTAAAAAAACCAACGGTTTCTAAAAATACCAACGATGCGTTATCCAGTTTGCTGAATGGTTCTAAAAAAGGGGGTGATGGTGATGATAACCAAGCCGGTAACAAAGGGAAAGCCAACGGAGATTTAGCTTCTAACGGCTATTATGGTTCTGGAGGTTCTGGTGGAGGAACAGGCGGCGGTAACGGTACCGGAAACGGTACGGGAACAGGGCCAGGAAGCGGAAGCGGCTCCGGCGGTGGAAACGGAAGTGGTGTTGGAACCGGAAACGGTGGTGGTTATTTTTTAGGAAATCGAAAAGCATTATCCAAACCCAAACCTAACAGTGATTGTAGTAATGAAACTGGTAATGTTGTTGTTGAGATTACTGTTGATAAAAACGGAAATGCTATTAGTGCCGTTGCAGGAGTGAAAGGAACAACGATTACAGCAAAATGTTTGAGAGACCAAGCTAGAAATGCAGCTTTAAATACCAAATGGGAACCGAGTAGCGATGCTCGTGACAAACAAGTGGGAAGAATAATTTATAGTTTTGGTTTAAATTAATGGTATTAGAAAATAGATAAAGGAAAATAGATGATATATAAGGCCGGCTGTTTAGTCGGCTTTTTTATTTGTTTGATGAAAATCGAAAGTTGAGGTTTTGGTTATGCTGATGCTGATGTTGTTTTTGTTTTCAGCGTGTATATCTGTAATGAAATGAAAGATGTATAAAAGAAATTCTTATTATGAAAACCAATGCCCTTAGCCCCGATAGCAGCGGCATCCTTTTAAAAAAAATCCCATTCGATAAGGAATGGGATTTTTTTTAAAAGATATAGCGAATAGCGGGATTAAGCTTCCGAAAAACAGCTATTTCGAAGCACTTGTGGCAATTACGAATTTCAAATTGTTTTTTACGCCGATTTGTAATACGTCGACTAAATCCTGCACTTGTAAATTGTACGGAATGCGCACCACAACAGCCTGTTCTTTATTGTCTCCGATCTTTGTCAATAAGGTTTTTTCTAATTGATCAAAAGGGACTTCCTGTTTGTCCAGGAAAAAGCGTTTCTCTTCCGTAACTGACAGGCTGATAAGCTGCTTGTTGGTCTTTTCGTTGTTTTTCGATTTGGGAAGCGTCATTTTAATCACGTTCGGATTCGCCAGGGTCGAAATAATCAAAAAGAACAAAAGCAGGAAGAACATAATGTCGCTCAACGAACTGGTGGCGACTTCTGCATGAAATCGTTTATTTCGTTTTATCGGCATTTGGTCTCTGGATTATGTTTACGAATTCCAACACGTGTCTTTGCATGTTCAGTGAGTAATTGTCGATCATGCCGTTGTATAAGTGGTACGCCGAATAAGCGATAATACCCACGACAAGTCCGGCACCACTACTGATCATTTTCTCGTACAAACCTCCGGAAATGTTTCCGATACTGATGTTTTCCGTAACCGAAATGCTGTAGAAGATTTTAATTACCCCGGAAATCGTACCGATAAACCCAAGAGTGGGGGCGATACCGGCAACAAGTCCTAAAACGCCCAGTTTTTTCTCCATTTCACCGATTTCGATGTTCGCCATTTTTTCCATGTTGGACTCGATTTCGGAAATAGGGCGGCCAATAGTTTGGATACCTTCTTTGATAACAATCGCCGAAGCGGCTCCGTCACGTTCTGCTGCAGAAATAGCCATATCGATGTTTCCGGCATTCAGATGTGTGCGGATATCCTTCATTAAATGCGGATCGGTTTTTGTCGCTTTTTTGATGTACAGGAAACGTTCGATAATGATGTATATCGTATAGAAAAGTAAGATGGCAATCGGAATCAGGAAAATACCTCCTTTTAAGATGAACTCCAATACGGAAATTTCGTTGTCTTTCACTACGCCTTCTACTACAGCGCCTGTTGCCTTTGTTAAGGTGTCATTTTGTACTTGTAAAAAAAATCCAGTCATAAAATCTTGGGAATTGTATTTATTTTAAATAATAATCTCAATTTTGCAATAAAGATAAATTTCTATACCCTAATAAACTAAAAAAAAGGTTATTTATTTTATGGGTTCGGATTTTAACATCAAATAGCATTCCAAAATGACTTATCAGGAAACTTTAGACTGGATGTTTGCCCAATTGCCGATGTTTCAGCAGCAGGGCGCCTCTGCCTATAAGAAGGATTTGACCAATACAATTTTGCTTTCAGCACATTTAGGAAATCCGGAAAAACAGCTCCGATGCATACATGTGGCAGGAACCAACGGAAAAGGTTCTACTTCTTCGATGATTGCCTCGGTGTTGCAGGAAGCGGGCTATAAAGTGGGATTGTACACGTCGCCTCATTTGAAGGATTTCAGGGAACGTATCAAAATTAACGGAAATGAAATTTCACAGGAATTCGTGGTGGATTTTATAACCGATAACAAGCCTTTTTTTGAAGCAAATCAGTTGAGTTTCTTTGAGATGACTGTGGGTTTGGCGTTCGACTATTTCGTCAAAGAAAAAGTTGATGTAGCCGTGATTGAGGTTGGGATGGGAGGACGATTGGATTCTACCAATATAATCACGCCTTTGGTTTCGGTGATTACGAATATCGGTTTTGATCATACGCAGTTTTTGGGAGATACACTGGAAGCTATTGCAGGAGAAAAAGCAGGAATTATTAAACCAAATGTTCCTGTTGTGATTGGTGAATATACCGATGAAACAAAACCGGTTTTTTTAGCAAAAGCTGAAGCATGTGGTTCGGATATTTATTTTGCTTCCGATTTGATTCAGGAAGATTATCCTTGTGGATTGTTGGGCGATTATCAGTTTCATAATAAGAAAACGGTGGTGGAAACCATTACTGTTTTAAAAGAGCATTTTACTGTTTCGGAAGAAAATTTAAAAAATGGACTTTTGAATGTCGTGCAAAATACCGGTTTGTTGGGCAGATGGCAGCAGCTTAAATCCAATCCGAAGGTGATTTGTGACACAGCACATAACAGTCACGGACTCAAAATTGTCCTGAATCAGATTGCAAAAGAAAAATTCGAAAAACTCTTCTTCGTTTTAGGGGTAGTAAATGATAAGGATTTGGATTCTATTTTGCCATTATTTCCGAAAAATGCGAATTATTTTTTCTGCAAGCCAAATATTTTTCGCGGACTTGATGCGGGAGAACTTCAAGAGAAAGCAGCTGAATTTGGGCTGAAAGGTAAAGTATGTAATTCTGTTTCAGAAGCTTATAAGGAAGTGTTGCTGCAGGCGGGAATTAATGATTTTATTTTTATTGGCGGGAGTACGTTTGTTGTAGCAGAAATTGTGTAAAATAATTTTGCAGAAGTAAAAAATACGTCTATATTTGCACTCGCAATACGGGGATAGCCGGTTGCTAGATAAAAGGGCGATTAGCTCAGCTGGTTCAGAGCACCTCGTTTACACCGAGGGGGTCGGGGGTTCGAACCCCTCATCGCCCAC
>NZ_DATIDM010000013.1:0-9815 GCF_035456225.1 Flavobacterium sp.
TTATGAAAATGAATGATGAAATAGAAGTTGCCACCGCAATAACTTCGGAAGAAATCGATAAATGCATCGCTTTGTTGACGCAATTAAATACGGATACCAATCAGATATTCGATATTCCGAAAGCGCAAAGAACGGCTTTGATTAAAGCGGCAGGACAATTTTCCAGACCGGATCGCGATGAACTTTCCCGCAGAAAAAAGGATGGAAGATTAGTAGCTAAACGTAAAAAAGAGACCAAAGATAAAACCGCTCGTAAAGAAACCGGAATCCGTACTGCTCGTGAAGCAAACGTGTTTGTTGCGCCTAAATTGCTATCGATTACAGATCTAACCAACAAGGAGCAATTGGAATTGGAAACGCCAAGAAATTGTTATGTATGCAAAACGTCGTTTACTAAAATGCACCATTTTTATGATACAATGTGTACTGATTGCGGTGATTTTAATTATGCCAAACGTTTTCAGACTGCCAACGTAAAAGGGCAGATCGCGGTAATCACGGGCTCTCGTTTGAAAATTGGATATCATATTACCTTAATGCTTTTGCGAGGTGGGGCAACGGTTGTCGCTACAACCCGTTTTCCAGTAGACTCTGCTTTGCGTTTTGCCAAGGAAGCGGATTTCATGGAGTGGGGACACCGACTGAAAATTCACGGATTGGATTTACGACATATTCCCAGCGTAGAGATTTTTTGCAATTTTATCGAACAAAAATACGGGCGTTTGGATATTCTTATCAATAACGCGGCGCAAACAGTAAGACGTCCCGCCGGGTTCTATGCTCATTTAATGGAGAACGAAGAACGTCCTGTTACTTCTTTGCCAAAACAGGTGCAAGATTTATTATTAGACCATACCGATTGTTTGCAGGAATTGAAAATATTGACTGCAGGAGCTTCTTCCAATCAGAATATGCCGGTTACCTGGCATGGACCGGAACCGGGAATTGGATTACGGGCTTCGGCTAAATTGTCTCAAATCCCTTATTCTTTCGATAATACGCTGGTAGCGAATGAAGTTTTTCCGGAAGGGCAATTGGATGCCGATTTACAACAAGTGGATTTAAGAAAGACCAACAGCTGGCGTTTAAAACTAGGCGAAATTGAAACGACTGAAATGATAGAAGTGCAACTCGTAAACGCTGTGGCGCCTTTTGTCTTGTGTAATCGTCTTGCGGAAGTGATGAAAAAAGACAACACAGGACAAAAACACATCATTAATGTATCGGCAATGGAAGGAAAGTTTTACCATGGTTACAAAGATGCCCGACATCCACATACTAATATGGCAAAAGCGGCACTGAATATGTTAACCCATACTGCGGCAGGCGCTTTGGCAAAACAGGGTATTTTCATGAATGCAGTAGATACTGGATGGGTTACTGACGAAGATCCTGCTGAAATGGCAAAAAGAAAACAAGAGGAAGAAGATTTTCAGCCACCGTTAGATATTGTAGACGGTGCCGCAAGAGTTATGGATCCTTTGTTTGACGGCATTAATACAGGAAAACACTGGTGCGGAAAATTCTTGAAAGATTATGTGCCGATTGCTTGGTAATAAGCTGTTTTTAAGTGAAAAAACCACAACAGAATCATGTTCTGTTGTGGTTTTTTGTTGCAGTTTTTTAAAATTTGTAACCGAGGCGAAGTCCAAATGAGACATTGCCATAACTATCTGACTCTTCAGTTAAATCAGATCCGAAATAATGAATATCATCTACAGGAACATGACCGGCGCTTTCATCGTATTCTCTGTCAAAATTTTCAATATTTCTATTAAAATATCCCAAATAAACATAAGGTTCTAATATAAAATTGTGAAAAGGAATTTGGTACCCAAAGCAAACATTTATTGCGTAAACTTCTTTTTTTACGCCTATTACGTCGGTTTGTATGTCACTATCTGTTTCGTTTAAATAATATTCTTGAGTGAAGTTGTAACTGTTTTTTCTATAAGATAATTGCAAACCCGTATATAAGCCATCTGATTTTCGAGTTTTTGATTTGTCCTTTTTCAAATAGTTAAAAATATAAAATCGCCCTTCAATTATAACTCTGTGGCCATAATTCTTCACTGAAACAGTATCTGATTTGGGAAAACCATACAACTGGATACCATATTCAGCTTGTACTGAAAAATAGTTGTTTAATTTCCGTTCAACTGCAAACTGAACGGTTGGAAACGAAAAAACATCAACTGCAGCAGTGGCATTCCATTTTACAATCCAGTTTTTTGGTTTTGTTTCCTCCGTTTGTGCAAAGAAATTTAAGCTGTTAAGTGAAAATAAAAGTAAAAGAAAGATCCTTCTCATAAATTAAAATTTCAGCAAACCTACTAATTTTCTTCTATTTTTGCTGATAATTCAAACCAACGCTCTTCTTTTTCTTCTATTTTTTTGATGACATTCTGCAATTCGTTCGCTTTCTTTTCAATATCGGCATCTGCCACTTTTCCGTCCGAAAACAATTGCTCAATTTCCTTTTTCTTGAATTCCAAATCTTTGATTTCGCGTTCGATTTTCTGAAATTCCTTTTGTTCGTTAAACGACAGGCCGCTAGTATTGTTTTGTTGTTTCCAGTCTTTCTTTTCGGCTTTGTTTTCTTCTTTTTGGGCTACATCGGCACTATCTTCATAGGCTCTGAAATCGGAGTAATTTCCAGGGAAGTTTTCAATCTCTCCCTGACCTCGGAATACGAATAAATGATCTACAATCTTATCCATGAAATAACGGTCGTGACTCACCACAAGCAAACAGCCCGGATAATCCAAAAGGAAACTTTCCAGAACATTCAACGTTACGATATCCAAATCGTTCGTTGGTTCATCGAGAATCAGAAAGTTCGGATTTTGGATCAACACCGTACACAAATACAGACGTTTTAATTCGCCTCCGCTCAATTTCTCTACGTAGTCGTATTGTTTTTTGGCATCGAAAAGGAAACGCTCTAATAATTGAGATGCCGAGATAATTCTGCCTTTGGCCAACGGAATGTATTCGCCATATTCCTTAATGATGTCAATCACTCGCTGTCCCGGTTTTGGATTGATACCGCTTTGGGTATAGTAACCGATTTTAATCGTGTCTCCCACAATCACTTTTCCTCCGTCAAGCGGAATGGTGCCGGTTAATAAATTCAGGAAAGTCGATTTTCCGGTTCCGTTTTTACCGATGATTCCAATTCGCGCGCCACGCTGAAAATCGAAAGTGAAATTATCCAAAATCACATGGTCGCCGAATTTCTTGGAAATCTTGTGAAGCTCGATAATCTTGCTTCCCATGCGTTCCATGTTGATTTCCAGTTCGACCACGTTCTCTTTTCTGCGGCTTTCCGCTTTTTCCTTGATGATGTAAAAATCATCCTGACGTGATTTCGATTTGGTCGTACGTGCTTTCGGCTGACGACGCATCCAGGCCAATTCCTTTACGAAAAGGTTTTGCGCTTTATCGATACTCGCATTTTCCGAAGCGATACGCTCTTCTTTTTTCTCAAGATAATAGGAATAATTCCCTTTGTATTGGTATAGTTTTCCGTTGTCCAGTTCAATGATTTCGTTACAAACGCGCTCCAGGAAGAAACGGTCGTGCGTTACCATGAACAACGTAATGTTTTCTTTGGCGAAATAACTTTCCAGCCATTCGATCATCTCCAGGTCCAAGTGATTCGTAGGCTCGTCCAGAATCAGCAAATCCGGACGGTTGATTAGGATAATGGCTAATGATAAACGTTTTTTCTGTCCACCCGAAAGGTTTTTTACTTTCAGTTTGAAATCTTCTAGTTTCAGTTTGAACAAAATCTGCTTGAACTGCGTTTCAAAATCCCATGCATTGTGACGGTCCATATCATCGAAGGCTTTTTGGTAAGCTTCTTCGTCTTCCGGATGTTCCAAGGCTTTTTCGTAACGTTCGATTACTTTCAGGATTTCATTGTCGGATGCGAAAATGCTTTCTTCAATCGTAAGTTCGTCCTGCAGATTATGATCTTGGGATAAAAAAGCCATTTTGATGTCCTTACGCACCACAACCTGTCCTGTATCCGGTTCGTCTTCGCCATTGATAATCTTCATGATGCAGGTTTTTCCCGAACCATTTTTGGCAATAAAAGCGATTTTCTGATCTTTGTTAATCCCAAACGAAATGTCTTTAAATAACGTTCTTTCGCCAAACGATTTCGATATATTTTCTACTGAAAGGTAATTCACAATACTAATTTTTTTACTATGAGCAATTCGACCAAATTTGGTCTCGGGTGCAAAAGTAATCAATTAGCTGTTATTAAGATGATTTAATGTTTCTTCAGATAAGTAACAATAACGATGCAGTTTGTTTAAATTTGTTTTGTAAAGTGTTTACGTACAGTTCAATAAATAGCTTAAATTTGTAATAAACGCTGTTGTAAAAAAAGAAAAGATGAATCATTTACTTACTGCGATACTGGCGCTGTTTCTTTTTTCTACGGATATAGTTTATTCGCAAAGTGATTCAATTAAGTACAACAGTAGTGATATTCGGGATATTTACAGAAAGATCTTTTTGAAAAATGACACCATCAGCAAGTTTAAAGATAAAAAAATTGCTTTTTCCTTATTTCCTTCCCCGGCAGGATCAGATGCGGGCGGCGGATTTGTAATTTCGTTTCTGACAACCTTTTACCTGGGCGAAGATACCGCAAAGACGAGAATGTCGGAGGTTCTTTTTACGCCTTATTTCAGTTTGGACGGGCAGTTTGTTTTTCCCATTACGACTTATTTATACACCAATAAAAACATTTATAATTTCACGGGCGATTATCGGTATATGATTTATCCGCAGCCTACGTATGGTCTTGGAAACAATAATTCGGATACGGAAATATCAAGATTAGAATACCAGCAGTGGCGTTTTTATCAGTTTGCCACCAGAAAAGTTGCCGGAGATTTCAGGATGGGTCTTGGTGTTTTGTTTGACAGTTATGAAAATATTTCAGAGGAGTCGTTTATAGAAGAAGAAACCGATTACGTTAAATACATGAAAGGCGATTTTTCTAATGTGAGTTCTTTTGGGATTGCGGTTCAGCTTTTATATGATTCAAGGATCAATGTAATCAACCCCGAACAAGGGCTTTATGCCGAGGTCGATTATCGGAATAATTTTAATGGCGGACTGGACAATCAGGAATGGAAATCTATTTATGTTGATTTAAGAAAGTATTATTCATTGCATAATAAACTACACAGGGTAATAGCGGGCCGATTTTTTTACTGGTCTACCTTTTGGGGTGATCCACACTATTTGGATTTACCGAGTATCGGTTGGGATCGTTTTGGAAAAACAGGGAGAGGCTTTACCCGAAACCGTTTCAGAAGTAACGCCTTGTTGTTTTTTGAGACCGAATACAGGACAGACATTACCAGAGATGGTTTTTTTGGAGCTGTTTTTTTTACGAATGTCTCTTCCGTTTCAAAATTGAACACGCATGAATTTACCAAATGGCATCCGGCAGTTGGTACGGGACTACGTGTGAAATGGAATAAGAAAAACAATAACAATGTGACTTTGGATTATGGAATAAGCAAAAACGATTGGTCATTACGTGTGAGTTTGGCTGAAAATTTCTAATTTTCAGAATAGACTAATTTCATATTATATTTGTCGGATGCAACTATCCGTAATCATACTTAATTACAACGTTCGTTATTTTCTCGAGCAATGTGTTTTGAGCGTTCAGAAAGCACTTGAAAACATTGACAGCGAAATTATCGTGGTGGATAATTTTTCTGCGGATGACAGTTGCCTGATGATGAAGCAGCGTTTTCCAGAGGTGAAACTCATCGAAAACAAAGCCAACCTCGGTTTTCCAAAAGGGAATAATATTGGTGTGGCCGAAGCTAAAGGGGAATACATCTGCATTTTAAATCCGGATACCGTTGTAGCGGAAGATACTTTTGAAAAGATTGCTTCGTTTCTCGCAATGACAGAAAACGTGGGAATTGTGGGTTGCAAACTGATTGATGGCACGGGAAATTTTCTTCCGGAATGCAAACGCGGAACTCCTACACCTTGGGTGGCGTTTACCAAAATCTTCGGGTTGTACAAATTCTTTCCAAAATCTTCGCTTTTCAATAAATATTATGCCCAGCATTTATCCGAAAACCAAACCGGAAAAGTGGATATACTCGTTGGGGCTTTTATGGTGATGAAACGTGATTTGTACCTTGAAGTGGGAGGTTTTGACGAAAACTGTTTTATGTATTCGGACGATATCGATTTGAGCTATACGGTTTTGAAAACCGGGAAATCGAATTATTACTTCCACGAAACTTCGGTAATCCATTATAAAGGAGAGAGCACCGTTCGAGACGGGACCTACATGAAGCGTTTCCGTGAAGCCATGCACTTTTTCTATAAAAAACATTTTGGAGGTTCTTTTGTTTTTGATGTTTTCATGCGAATAGGAGCCTTTTTGTTTGCAATATTGAAGAAAAAGCAACAGCAGCAAATCATTCACAAACCGGAACAATACTTGTTGTTTTCTTCCGATGAAAGTCTGGGAGAAAAATTGGAAAAACAGTTGCAAAAAAAGATTATCTGGTCTGTTGATATTGATGAAAATGCCTTATTTTCGCAGGAAAATTTAAAAGGATGTCCGTTGGAAATCGTATTGGATAATTGGCGTTTTTCATTTAAGGAGATTATCCGTTTTCTGGAGAAGAATAAAAACAAAGGTTTTACCTTTAAAATAATCCCTGAAAGAGCTGATTTTCTGATTGGAAGCAATAGCAGCAACGACAGGGGAGAAGTTATTAAGTTACAAAAATCGGATTTTAATAATTCGTGATTTTTAAAAATATAAAAAAAACACGCAAATTTGTTTAATTCGTCGCTAATGCTCGAAATATTTATTAATTTTGCAAGCGAATGACGAAAACACAACTTTAGTTTAAAGATATGGCAAAGTTTGAATTGAAATTACCCAAAATGGGAGAAAGTGTTGCTGAAGCAACTGTTACCAACTGGTTAAAGAAAGTTGGAGATAAAATTGAAATGGACGAAGCAGTACTTGAGATTGCTACTGATAAAGTAGACAGTGAAGTACCTTCTGAAGTAGCGGGAACACTTGTTGAAATTCTTTTCAACACTGATGATGTGGTACAAGTAGGACAAACCATTGCCATCATTGAAACTGAAGGTGGTGCTGTGGAAGCTTCAACCCGAGGCGCAGCGGAAGCGGTTGCAGCTCCTGTGGCAGAAGTTGCGAAAACAGTTGAAGCAGCTAAAGAAACTGCGGCTCCTGCAGATTTTTCAGGTTCTGATAAATTCTTCTCTCCATTGGTGAAAAACATTGCTAAAGAAGAAGGAATTTCATTGGCTGAATTGGAATCGATTCAAGGTTCTGGTAAAGACGGCCGTGTAAATAAAGAGGACATCTTAAATTACATTAAAAATAGAGGAAACCAACCTGCATCGGTTGCGGCTCCGGTAGCTCAAGCTCCACAAGCAGCAGCTCCTGAAGTTTCAAAAGCGGCTCCGGTTTCTGTAAACGGTGGCGACGAAATCGTTGAGATGGACAGAATGCGTAAGCTGATCTCCAAATACATGGTGGAATCGGTGCAGACTTCGGCTCACGTTCAGTCATTCATTGAAGTGGATGTGACCAACATCGTGAAATGGAGAGACAAAGTGAAAAACGCTTTCGAAAAGAGAGAAGGGGAGAAATTGACGTTCACACCAATCTTCATGGAAGCAGTAGCAAAAGCGTTGAAAGATTTCCCTGGAATGAATATTTCTGTTGATGGCGATTACATCATCAAACGTAAAAATATCAATTTAGGTATGGCTGCAGCTTTACCAAACGGAAACCTTATTGTTCCGGTAATTAAGAACGCAGACCAGTTAAACCTGGTTGGTATGGCTAAAGCGGTTAACGATCTAGGAAACCGCGCTAAAGCTGGTAAATTGAAACCGGACGATACGCAAGGCGGAACTTATACAGTAACTAACGTTGGTACTTTCGGATCTGTTTTCGGTACTCCGATTATCAACCAGCCGCAAGTAGGTATTTTAGCTTTAGGGGCTATCAGAAAAGTACCGGCGGTTATCGAAACTCCTGAAGGTGATTTCATCGGAATCCGTCAGAAAATGTTCTTGTCACACTCTTACGATCACAGGGTTGTAGACGGTGCATTAGGCGGAAGCTTCGTGAAACGTGTTGCGGAATATTTAGAAGCTTGGGACATCAACAGAGATTTCTAAGATTAGACATACAAATATTTAAAAAGACCTCAAAAAATGAGGTCTTTTTTTTTAACACTAAACCAAATTTAGGAAGGATTTTATTTTTGTAACTTTATAGCAATCAAATACTTAAGGTTATGAAAAAGATTACTATATGTTTGCTGGTTAACCTTTTTTTTGTTTCCATTTCAATGTTTAGCCAAAATGAATTTCTCGATCAGACATTCGGAACAAACGGAATGATAAGTCAGAACTATACCACTGATACAGGTTCGGGTCTGGAGTCCGATTTTAAGGAAATCATCCTGCAAGAGGATGGCAGTTTTATTACGGCTTCAAATTTTCATCTTCATGGAGCCGATCCCAGATATATTATCAACCGATACAATAAATACGGAATTTTAGATCAGTCCTTTGGAATAAACGGTTTTGTTACCAGCAGTTTGCAAAATAATATTGGAGATGTCGAACTGCAGTCGAGTGGAAAGATTGTTGGTTTTGCCAAGGAAGGATATTTTTTCACCCCAGGCAGTTATTTATTCCGCTATACCTCCGATGGTATTATAGACACCTCCTTCGGAACAAATGGAATCATAGCAGATCCGGAAAATAATATACAATCACTGTCGGTTCAGTCAGACGATAATATTTTGGTGGTTAAAACACCGGGAAATGAAAGAGCTATTGCTGGTTATACATTGGTGAGATACAAACCGGACGGAGCGTTGGATGGCGATTTTGGCAGTAATGGGGCGGTTGATTTTTCGTTGCCTCTAGGAAACATTACATTGCATGAAGTGGTAAGTCTGAAGAATGGAAAAATTTTGATAAGCGGTGTTTTTGGACTTCCCGATCCCAATGATTATCGAAGAGATATTTTTTTCATCAGATTAAATAATGATGGTAGTCTGGATATGTCTTTCGGTGAAGGAGGGCTGAAGGTTTTTGATTTTGATGAGGTTGATGATACTCTGAATGTTTTGGAGCTATCCAACGGTAAAATGGTCTTTTCGGCTTCAAGTTACGGGTTGCTTCCCGGCAGTACCGTTGTAAACAGATTGATACGCTTAAATGAGGATGGGAATTTAGATGGTGCTTTCCATTTAGACGGAATTAAAATAATAGACTATCCGATTCTTGGTTTACAGTCGCTGAAAGAACTTCCCGATGGAAAATTGATTGCAGCAGGAACTTATGAGACAAGTGAAAATCCGACACCGGAAAATAATCAGGAACCGGCAGCCATTGTAATTGCACGCTATGATACAAATGGAGATTCGGACGAAAATTTTGGCAATAGCGGTTACATAACCACAACCCTGAATTTTAATCGGGCTATAAACGGTAAAATAACAATTCAGTCAGACGGTAAAATTCTTGCTGGAACAACTTTTTGTGAAGCATGGTTCTCTTGTCATCCGCATACTGTTATCTTCAGATATAATCCGGATGAAAGGCTTGCCAATGCGGAATTTGGCGAAAATAATGCTTTTATGATTTACCCTAACCCTTTCAGGGAAACAGTAACGATAGATTTTACACTCAATCAGCCGGAAGTGCTTTCGATGGATTTATACAGCTATGACGGAAGAAAAGTGACTACT
>NZ_DATIDM010000014.1:0-2582 GCF_035456225.1 Flavobacterium sp.
ATCAAGTTTCGGAGTGAATGCATTTTCATATCTTTGATATCAATGCCATCTACTTTGATACTGCCTTGCTGAACATCATAAAAACGAGTAAGAAGGTTGGCAATTGTACTTTTACCACTTCCGGACTGTCCTACCAAAGCAACTGTCTTTCCTTTTGGGACTTCCAGTGAGAAATTGGTAAGTACATTCTCTGTTTCATAGCGGAAATCGATGTTTTCGATAGTTATCTTATCATCAAAGGTGCTTTTTTCAATAGCATTGGTTTTGTCGGTTATTTCGTTTTCAACTTCCAAAACTTCAAAAACACGTTCTGCTGCGGCAACACCGTTTTTAACAGCATAAGACGCTTTTGATATGGCTTTTGCCGGTGTCAGGATGTTGTAAGCTAATCCCATATAAGCCAGAAAAGTGGCTCCGTCTAAAGTTTTGTCCACAAGTACCATGCTTCCGCCGTACCAAAGTAAAACGGCAATAGTAATGATTCCCATGAATTCGCTCAATGGAGATGCCAGGTTGTTTTTCTTTCCTATTTTATTGGAAAGCCTTAAAAGTCGGTTGATTGAATCTTGTAAACGTCCCGTGAAATGTGGTTCGGCATTATAACTTTTAACGATTTTAAGACCTGATAAACTTTCTTCAACTATGGAAATCATACGCCCGCTTTCTTTTTGGGCTTCCAGTGATCTGGCTTTTAAGCTTTTGCCTATTTTTGATATTATAAGTCCGCATATTGGGATGAAAATAAAAACAAAAAGAGTTAGTTTGAAACTAAAGGCAAACATTCCGATTATTGAAAAAACAATCGTCATAGGTTCTTTCACGATAAGTTCAAGAATCGAAAAGAAAGAATTCTGCACCTCTCCAATATCGCCCAGCATTCTGGCTAGGACATCACCTTTTCTTTTTTCCGAATAGTAGGAAACCGGCAACGCAATTATTTTATCATACATTACTTTTCGCAAATCACGCAAAACACCATTTTTAAGATGCATCATATGAAAAGATGCCAGATAACCGAAGAGGTTTTTCAATAAAAAAGTGGTAATTATCAAAGAAACAACTATTAAAAGAGCGGTCTCGGTGTTGTTGTTTTCAGTAAGTTGGGTGATGTTATAATACAGCAGGTTTTGGGCATAGTCCGTAATATGAAAAATGTCTTTCCACACTGGGGCTGTATCCACTTTTTTTGTTTTGTCGAATAGCACATTCATCATCGGGATAAGCATAATGAAAGAAAGTGTACTGAACAAAGCATATAAGACGTTAAAAATCACGTTTGATATAACATGTGATTTATAAGGCTTTATAAACGGGAAGATTTTTGAGATAATTTTATTCATTTAATTCAATCGCATTTCAGCAATAATATTTTTGATTTTAGTATCTAAATAGGCTTCAGCATCAGGAACATCGGTAACAGTTTCAATGGCGCAGTTGACACTGAAATAGAATTTTATTTTAGGTTCCGTACCGCTTGGGCGTGCACAAATTTTGCTTCCGTCTTCGAGATAATATATTAAAACATCCGATTTTGGAATGGCAAGCGGTTCAATTTCATTGGTAAATAAATTTCGTAACGTCGAATTTTGATAATCTTCTATGCATACCACTCGTTCTCCGTTGATTTCGTTAACTGGGTTTTCACGAAGGTCAATCATCATTTGCTTTATTTCGTTTGCTCCTTCGATTCCTTTTTTGGTAATCGAAATCAAATGCTCTTGGTAGAAGCCGTAATCAACATACATTTGAAGCAATTCCTGATAAATCGAACTTCCTTTTTCTTTGGCTTGAGCTGCAATTTCGCAAACCAAAAGGGTAGAAGCAACAGCGTCTTTGTCCCTAACGGCGTCGCCAACCATAAAACCGAAGCTTTCTTCGCCACCACCGATGAATTTCTGGTTAGGAAAATCCTTGATCATCTTGGCAATCCATTTGAAACCGGTTAAGCCGACTTTGCATTCAATATCATAAGCGGAAGCCAATTCCTGCATCATTGGTGTTGAAACGATGGTGGAGCCAACAAATTCTGTTCCAGTCAGTTTTCCTTGTTTTTTCCATTGCTGAAGCAGAAAATGTGTCATGACAACCATGGTTTGGTTACCGTTCAGTAATGTCATTTTGCCTTTTTCGTCGCGAACGGCTACGCCTAATCTGTCGGAATCCGGGTCGGTACCCACTACAATATCTGCGTTTGTCTGTTCTGCAAGCTCCATTGCCATGGCCAGCGCTTCCGGTTCTTCCGGGTTTGGCGATTTTACTGTCGGGAAATTTCCGTCCGGTTCGGCTTGTTCTTTTACGATTTCGACATTTGTATAGCCTGCCTTCGCTAAAACATCGGGAACCAGTTTGATGGAAGTTCCGTGAAGTGAAGTGAAAACAATTTTAAGGTTTTCCTTGGCTGTAGGCGAAGTGTTAAAAGTAGCGTTTTCGATAGAGGAGTCGATGAAAGCTTCGTCTACTTCTCTGTCGATATATTCGATTAAATTGTTATTGGCTTCAAATTTTATTTCACTGTAATCCAACGCCTCGATCATTTGGATGATTTCATCGTCTTGAGGTGGTACCAATTGACCTCCATCCTG
>NZ_DATIDM010000015.1:0-14988 GCF_035456225.1 Flavobacterium sp.
GGAGCAGTAAGCCACCATTGTTGCACTGATGTGTACAAAACATAGGTGTTGCCGGCAGTTACATTAATATAAGCACCTAAACCAGTAGCCCCCCCCCCAAAACCGTTTTTAAACCCGATTCCGGTACAGCCTTCCGCTGCAGCTAATGGAGGTTGTCCATTACATCTTAGTTGATGAACTGTATTGCTCAAATCGGTACAACTGGGGTTTTCAAACAATGCCCATTGCCAATCGACAGTTTGGTTCTCAGGGCAAATCAAAAAACCAAACTCACCGCTGTATTGTGGTGTAAAAATGAACCAAGCCGGATGCCATTCTGGAGTTGGGTAAATATTGCCCGCGATACAATAAATAGTTTGGTAAGGAGTGCTTCCTGAAAATGCCGTATATGAATCATCCACCAATCCAGGACCATTAGATTCAAAGTAATAGCTTTGTGTGGCATCGCAGATGCGGTACGAAACATTACAATCAGCAGCTGACTGTAATTGTCCATTAGTGTGATTAAAAAACAAAAGCATGGTTATAAGCCACGCTTTTAAGAAATTATCGGTATAGCTTTTTGTTATGGATACTGCCATCTTCTAACACTACTTTTACATTGATTAATTTAAATTGTTCCGGCACTTCCACTGTTGCCGTTTTACTACTTATTTTTTCCTGTTTAGCAACTAAAATCCCGCTACTATTAGGGGTATAAATATCCGAAACATAGACTTCCCGTATATTGCTTGTTTTTGACAATATCTGAACTTTACCGTTTAATGAATATATATCTATTTGGTTGTCAGTATTTTGTTTTGCTAAAATAGTGCTATTATTTGCAAAAAGCAATTTAAATCGCCCTTCTGTTATAGCTCCTGAAGTGGTAAAGGAGTAAGGTGTATCGGTCAGATTATGAACAATTCCCAGCTTTATATCTTCTAAAAACACGGGTTGTGTTTCAAAAATACCTTCTTTTTTAGGGATGGAAATACTGAAATTTGGCGCAACGTTGTCACTTGTGTTAATAATTCCCAATGGAATTGTCTTGTCCATATCAAATGCATCCTGAACATCGATAATTAAATCTTCTGATGTGGACTGGGTGTAAAAATTATACTTTCTGCCGTTAACCGCCTTAATGTCTTCGCTTTGCAAATAGTGGACCGAAGCGTTTTCCTGAAACGCAATACCCAACTGAACGGCGTATCCGTTTGCATCGGTCAGATTTACCCATAACTTATCGTTCGAAATAACGGAATCATCATCATCGTAATCATCTTCATCTTCATTGTTGGCCCTATTGGTCATCCTTGCAAAAGTATTGTTGGCTCTGGTAGTACGCATCTTGTTTTTGAAAACCAATTGTCCCGCTTCTTCAATGTATCCGGTATCCTGCGTGGCAAAACCTCCTGCCGGATCTAACGCTCTTACAAAAAAAGACTGACAAGAAGCTAGAGTCCCTTTCTCATCAATTGGCAAAGCAGGGTTGAATTCAAAATTTCCGGAAAGGGCTGGGTCAATTATCATGGTTGGATTGTACAATAAAAAATTGTCTTCACTATAGTTCAAGGCTTCAGGGCCTGGATTTGTGTTGTTGGGATCGTCATCTAAAACGCCGCGTCCCCAAATCAATGCCAAAGGCTCTATTAGGGAATCGTTTTCGCTTAATAAAACATTCAAATCTATTGCGGAAGGATATGGATTTCCTATCAGATTCAGGTTTGTGCCCAAAGCGGCGTCATTTCTGTATACCGGAACAAACACTTCCCCGTTATTCATTTCTCCCTCAAACGTTATGGTGTAATTGGCATCGTAAATGGTAAAATAACCATTGGAAGATTTTTTTGGCCATGTGACATAGCCTCTTCCGGGAATTAAATGCTCGTTGATGGCGCTTGGGATTACCGAAAACGGTAAATAATCAATAGTTGCAGGGTTTTGATTGAAACCGGCATCATCATCATAACCATCGGTTCCACTGCCATTGTCGCCATGATAGTTTATTGCATCGTAAAAATTTTGGTTTTCGAAACGGAAGAATCTATCGGGATCAAACTGACCGATAGCCGTTCCAAAATCGAAAAATATTTCACCTGCCACCGGGTTTATTGCATTTGTGCTTAAAGGCGAAGACCAATACACATAGTCAGTACCTTTGTTTAACCCAACGGTCGAGCGAGTGTGTTTCATAGCACTTTGTGTGGCTGAATGAATTAGCAGTTGGTTAGCCACTCCATAATAAACATCACGTACCATAACCAGTGAACCACGGTCTTGAACTTCAATGCCATTAGGAACTGTGGAAGTCACCTCGGTTTGTACTTTGGCATTGGTCAAAGAGCTAATTACCAAATTGTTATTCGAAACCAAACTGCAGGCTTCAAAACTGCCATAAGTAGCTGTATCGTAAGGTGCATTAATGAGTTCAACTCTAGAGCGATCAGGGTTGCTTTGATTGCCCAAATCGTCCCAAATTATACCATTCCATTCTAAAGGCTCGCTAAAATGTCTCCCTAAAATCGAGTTTTTACGGTCAGTATCATTGCCCACTTCCGTTATGGAGAATGCTACCCAATCCTGCTCGTCGTAATCGGTTCGTGGTGGCTGGTATTGTAGCGGCATACACGATACCCGTACCATAGATTTATTGGAGCTTTCACCCGCAAAGATGTCAATCCTATCGGCATAGGCATTGGTGCCATTACTGGTAGAAATTATTACAATATCGTTAAAACCGTCAAAGCTGCCAAAACCCCAAGGTGTAGCGGAAGAAGCAGCATAAGCAGGGTTTGCGGAAGAAGCGCCTTTAAACACTTTGGTGCCGTTTGCAGGGATGTTGCCCAAATCCACAGAACCCGCCGGGGTACTGCTCCCGTTTTGGTACCAAACCAAATAATATTGTCCAGAGGCAATAGCAGTGTTATAGTCTTTGTTTTTCACTTCTACATATTTGTCTTTGGGGTTGCGTGAGTAAACCTGTGAAATATAGGGTGGATCTGGCGGAATACACGAGTTTACGGTTATCGTATCGGTAACCACAACCGGCGGGCATCCTAAGTTGTCGGTATATGCATAGGTAATAGTGTGTGGGCCCACTCCGGCAAGTGAACCATTGAAGGAATAAATCCCGGCGGTTTCCACTACTCCATTTCCGGTAAAGACACCATTGCTGTAGGCTACGGGTAAAATATAATCCGTAAGATTGTCGATATTAGTGTTGGAACATAGGGTCGCAGGTAAATCGAACGCGATTTCATAAACAGGCTTAAGATTTACATTGTCAATGTAATAATAAACAGATCTGTTGGTTGTCGGAGGAGGCGGAGCGTCAAAAAGCACGTCGTAAAATCCCCCTAAATATAAAAATGTCTGGCCGGCTACAGCGGTTGTAGTAAAGTTAAATGTGATTGTTTCCCAATCATTATTGCTGGGGCCACCCATATTTGATGAAAAAGATGTATTCTCTAATAAAATGCTGTTTGGTTCAAGTACATAATTGCCATCGCTATCTTGTGTAGGAGTAGGTGAAAATCCAAGATAAGCCTGAAAATTAATGGAAGTGTTATACCTATTCGAATCTGCTTTGGATACATTAAATTACAATTGGTAACTTGTATTGGGCTGTAAAGGTTGCCGCAATTGTGTTGCCAATAAATCTGAAATATGCAGTTCAAGAGGCGTGTTTTGCTCTATTTCAATCCCGGCATAAGCATTGCCTCCAAATGCCGTATTTACATACTGGGTTCCGTTAAGGTTAGTAGGTACTTTAACTGTCGAACTTGTTGAGTTTGCGTGATAGTATTCAGGAGATCCGGTTGCCGCTATCCAGTTACAGGCCAACGCTATCTGATTTAGGCCGGTTGACCACCCATTATTTTGTTCAAAATCACCATTTAAAACCAAATTACAGGGCGTGGGGATAGGACATTGCGAAAAGGAATGCAATGTGAAGAGAATCATAAACAGTAAGAAAGCTTTTAATTTCATAAAGTATAGGTTAATTATTGTTAATAATACAAAAAAAAACGTCTAACAAAAAGAAGCTATTTTGTTAAATATCGATAATTAGCGATTCCCAGTGCTGATTTTTTTAAAATAAAAACCCTTACATCACACTGTAAGGGTTTCTAAATATCTAACTTTCTAAGAAGCCTGATTAATTGAATTTTTAGAAGAGTGTTCTGTTTGAAGCAACAAAAAATCCGTTTAACTTTTACGCTAAACGGATTTCAGTATGATTTAAACCGGTGATTATACCAATTTGTTTTCCAATAAATATTCAGCAATCTGAACCGCATTGGTTGCTGCTCCTTTTCTTAGGTTGTCAGCCACAATCCACATGTTTAAAGAGTTTGGCTGGCTTTCGTCACGACGGATTCTGCCCACGAAAACATCGTCTTTACCTTGCGCATACAACGGCATTGGGTAGGTGTACGTGTCGTTGTTGTCCTGAACTGTAATTCCCGGTGTATTGTGTAAGATTGAACGCACTTCGTTAAGATCAAAATCATTAGAGAATTCAATGTTAACGGCTTCGCTGTGTCCGCCCACTACCGGAATTCTTACGGCTGTAGCGGTAACGTGAATGTTATCATCACCGATTATTTTTTTGGTTTCACGCGTTAGTTTCATTTCTTCTTTCGTGTAACCATTGTCTTCAAAAACGTCGCATTGTGGAATTGCGTTGCGGTGAATTTGGTATTTATATGCCATTTCGCCTTTAATTCCTGCATATTCATTTTCCAATTGCTGTACCGCTTTTACACCTGTTCCGGTAATGGATTGGTAAGTGGAAACAATAACGCGTTTGATGTTGTATTTTTTGTGTAACGGCGCTAAAGCCATAACCAGCTGAATGGTTGAACAGTTTGGATTAGCAATGATTTTATCGTCTTTAGTTAAATCGGAAGCGTTGATTTCCGGAACTACTAATTTTTTAGTCGGATCCATTCTCCATGCGGAAGAATTGTCGATAACCGTTGTTCCGGCTTCAGCAAATTTTGGAGCCCATTCTTTTGAAGTATCTCCTCCAGCTGAAAATACAGCAATATCTGCTTTCATGTCTACTGCAGTCTGCATTCCAACTACCTTGTATTTAGTGCCTTTGAATTCAACTTCTTTTCCTACAGATCGTTCTGAAGCTACGGGAATTAATTCTGTAATCGGGAAATTTCTTTCCGCTAAAACCTGAAGCATCACTTCGCCTACCATTCCGGTGGCACCTACAACGGCTACTCTCATTTTACGTATTGATTTTTAGTGTGTTATTACGAATTGCAAAATTAAATAATAAAGATGTTAAAATATGATAACAAAAAAATATCACAAGAATTTTTTTTCAAATAAAAAAAACCGCCCAATTGGACGGTTTAAGTTAGAATATGTTGTGTAGCGGATTATTTTTTCAGCAAATCGCGGATTTCTCCTAATAATTCTTCCTGGGTTGGACCTGATGGAGCAGGTGCCGGTTCCGGTTTTTTCAATTTGTTCATGGCTTTAATGATAAGAAACATCACAAAGGCAACAATGATGAAGTCAATTAAGGCGGTGATAAACGCACCCCATTGAATTGCTACTTCGGCAACTGCCGGAGTAACCACTGCGCCTGCTGCGTCTTTGACTTCAGCTATGCCTTCTTTCAGTACTATTTTTTTATCGTTGAGGTCTATGCCGCCCAGGATGATACCCACAATTGGTGCGAACATCTTTTCCACAAAAGCGGTAACCACTTTTCCGAATGCGCCCCCCATAACAAATGCAATTGCCATATCAACCAGGTTGCCTCTCATGGCAAACTCTTTAAACTCCGATATAAATCCCATAGAATACGTTTTAGTTAAAAATGCCTTCGAAACTAAAAGTAGTAAAATTTTGATTACATTTTGCTGTTTGAATCAAAAAAGTACATTATTCCTTGTAAAAAACGCGTTTTACACGGTGTGAAATACTGGTTAAGATTTCATACGGAATGGTGCCGATAACCTCCGCCAGTTCGGTAACACGGGGTGATTTTCCGAAGACAATTACGGTGTCGCCTTCACGACAATCGATATGGGTCACGTCAATCATTAACATGTCCATGCAAATGTTGCCTACAATTCGTGCTTTTTGGTGGTTGATCACTACATAACCTTTTTCGTTCCCCCAGCTTCTTGGGATACCGTCCGCATAACCAATCGGAATGGTTGCGGTTCGTGTTGGTTCGGTCACCCTGAATTTTCGGCTGTAACCCACGCTGTCACCCACAGGAATGTCTTTTATTTGTAAAATAATGGTTTTGAGTGTGCCGATATGTTCCAGCTGTTTCATTTCTTCAGGATCATTACCTACACCATATAAACCAATGCCCAAACGAACCATGTCAAATTGATATTCAGAAAAATTATAAATGCCCGAAGTGTTTAAAATATGTCGGATAGGTGCAATGTTCAATTCCTGCATCAATCGTGTCGACCATAAATCAAACTTCTGAATCTGTCCCAACGTGAAATCCCTGAATTCCGGGACATCACTTGACGATAAATGTGAAAAAATGCTTTTTACCGAAACAAAATTGTTGTTTTTCAGCAAGCCGATAAGTTCTGCCAAATCCTTTTCTTCAAAACCAAGGCGGTGCATTCCAGTGTCGAGTTTCAGATGTATCGGATAATTGGACAGGTTTTTTTGCTGGGCTAAAAAGATGAATTTCCTTAAAACGGAAGCCGAGTATATTTCCGGTTCCAAATTATAAGCGACCATGGCGGCAAACGCACTGTTTTCGGGATTCATCACGATAATAGGCATGGTGATTCCCGCGTTGCGGAGTGCAATACCTTCATCGGCGAAAGCCACGCCCAGATAATCAACCTTGTGATGCGCCAATAATTTTGCGATTTCAAAACTGCCGCTTCCGTAACCGAACGCTTTGACCATGGCCATCATTTTGGTGGTGGGTTTTAGCTTTGACCGGTAGAAGTTCAGATTATGGCTGATAGCATTCAGATTGATTTCCAGTACCGTTTCATGTGTTTTCTCTTCCAAGACCACGACAATTTCCTCAAACTGGAAACTTCGGGCTCCCTTAATCAGAATGGTTTCGTTGGAAAAATGAGAGCTGTTGAACTGCAGTAGGAAATCCTGCGTTGTGGCAAACGAAATAAAATTCGGATAGTCCTTTAAATGCGTCCCGATGCTTTCCCCGATTCCGATTACGGTGTCAATTTTATTGTGGGATAACAATCGAAAAACCTTCGCATACAATTCCTCTACGGGAAATCCGCTTTGGAAAATATCGGAAAGAATTACGGTTTTCTTTTTATGGGTTTTATGCTGTTCCAGAAAATCCAAAGCAATTTTCAGCGATTGGTAATCGGAACTGTAACTGTCGTCAATAATCGTACAGTTGTTGATGCCGTTTTTCACCTGCAGACGCATTTCCACCGGATACAATTTGGAGATGCGCTCCTGTATCGTTTTATTGTCGTAACCTAAATGAAGCAATACCATCAGACAGGTAATGGTGTTTTCTTCGGATGCCTTGTCGCGAAACGGAATTTCAACAAGGAATTTTTCTTCTTTTTGCTGGATTTCCAACGTCGAATTTCCTTTTTCCGAAATTAAAATGTCTGCCGAAGCATCATCATAACTCCAGGTAAACGTTTTGGCAGATGCGGGCAAAAGCGCTTCAATTTCCTCGTTTTTTTTAAGGATTACGACTTCCGTATGTTGAAATAATTTTAGTTTTTCGGCAATTTTTTCCTCTTCCGTAGCAAATCCTTCGTTGTGTGCCGAACCGATATTGGTCAAGATGCCGAGTGTAGGCTGGATGATTTTTTCCAGTTTTTCCATTTCACCCACCAAAGAAATACCGGCCTCAAAAATGCCGAAGTTGTGTCGTTCGTTAATTCCGATAACTGAAAGTGGTACCCCTACTTGTGAATTGTAACTTTTCGGACTTCGGATGATATTGTATTCCGGACTCAACAGGAAATTCAACCATTCCTTTACTATGGTTTTTCCGTTACTGCCGGTAATTCCCAAAATTGGAAAATCAAATTGTTTGCGGTAATAGGCAGCAAATTGTTGTAAAGCCACCAATGTATTTTCAACTACAAGAAAATTGGCTTTATGGGCAAATTTTTCCGGGACAGAACTTACCACAAAATACTGAACGCCGGAATCAATCAGATCAGAAATATATTGGTGACCATCGTGATTGTGTCCAACCAAGGCGAAAAACAACGTACTGTTGTTGTTCTGCAGCGAACGGCTGTCGATGGAAACATTGTCAATCAGGCAGGTCTCATCAACCCCTAACCATTTGGCGTGAATGACCGGGACGATATTGTGAAGGGATAAACTCAAAATTTATTTTTGCTTTTTTGTTTTTTCGGTAGGATTTACTTCGCTTTCCTGCATTTCTCGCATCGCATTGTAATAGGCGGCACGGCTCAAAGGCTCATATTCTTCGGTTTCGCCCAACAATACTAATTTGTCGTTATTGGCTTTTCTGAAACTGAAATGCGCTAAATTTCCGGTACGGGTACATACGGCATGTACTTTGGTAACATATTCGGCAGTGGCCATAAGCGCTGGCATGGGGCCGAACGGATTGCCTTTAAAATCCATGTCCAGACCAGCTACAATAACGCGAATTCCGGAATTGGCCAAATCATTGCAAACGGTCACAATCTCGTCGTCAAAAAACTGGGCTTCATCAATACCAATCACATCACAGCCATCAGCAAGTATGCGGATGTTGGCGGCAGCGGGAACAGGAGTGGAGCGTATTTCGTTGGAATCATGGGAAACCACCATTTCGTCGTGGTAACGCGTATCAATCGTAGGCTTGAAAATTTCCACCCTTTGTTTTGCAAACTGGGCTCTTTTCAAACGACGGATCAGCTCTTCGGTTTTACCGGAAAACATTGAGCCACAGATGACTTCAATCCATCCAAATTGTTCTTTATGATTTACTGTATTTTCGAGAAACATTTTGTAATTTTCAGACGTAACAGAAAAATTTCTGATTAGATTTGTAACTCAAACCAACCAACGTAAATTTTACTGTTTTTTATATTGTTTCAAATGTAGAAAAAATTATCAAAGGTTCTTTCCACAGACAAAATAAAAACGTTGGAAAAAATATCAGAAGAATTGCCTTACTCCATATAAATTCAAAAGTTATGAAGAAAAAATTAGAAGCCGAATTAATCAGTATTGCGCACCGAATTTTAAAGATGAAAAACAGGGACGATGTGGTTCAGCTGCATCAGGAAGCCCAGAAATTATATGAAAGTTTATCTGTTCTCCGTTTTTACGAAGAGCATATCGAAACATTGAAACCAACATTGGCTCCGGAAGTGCTGGAAGAAAAAATGGAGAAGGCTTATGAGAAAAAGGATGAAAAAGAACCGGAAGTAGTAGCAGCTGTTGTTCAGGAAGAAATCAGCAATCCCGTTTCTGAAGTACAGGTAGAGGATGAAAAGGTAATGATTGGAGAAATAGCTATTGATGAAGGTGATTTGGATGCTGAAGAAACAGTAGCGGAAGAAGAACCAGTCGTTGAGGAAGAATCTGTAATTGAAGAGGAAGCGGTAACAGAAGAAGAACCTGTAGCGACCGAAGAGAAGGAGGAAGAAGCTGAAGCGATTCTTTTTGAACCCATTTCTGAAGAAAGCAAGGAAGAAATAAAAGAAAGTAAAAAGGACGAACCAAAACAAATCTCTTTTGAGGAATTGTTAGGGGACACTTATCATGAAGCGGATTTTGTTAAAGTCAACGACGTTCCGAAAGAAGTGGAAAAAACGACAGAGGACATTTTTGAGAAAGTCACTGAAGTGAAAGAAGAGCCTGTTAAAGATGAAGTTGTTGCGGAAGAAACCTCCAGTCACAGACCGTTGGAAAGTATCCGTAAAGAAATCGAAGCCGAGAAAGCCGAATACAGAACCTTATCGCTTAATGAAAAATTCAATAAGACGATTTCTCTTAGCTTAAACGACCGCATTGCGTTTGAGAAAAATCTTTTTGGCGGAAGTGGCGAAGATCTGAATAGGGTTTTGTCTCAGTTAAACACGTTCAATACTTTGGATGAAGCCAAAAGTTTTATAGATGATCTGGTAAAACCGGATTATAACGATTGGAAGGGGAAAGACGAATACAGTTCGCGTTTTATGGAATTGATCGAGAATAAATTCGCCTAAATGGGAAAATTGTATTTAGTACCGACGCCGATTGGGAATCTGGACGATATGACTTTCAGGGCTATCAAAGTCCTGAAGGAAGTCGACCTGATTTTAGCCGAAGACACCCGTAATAGCGGAAAACTGCTAAAACATTTCGAAATTGCCACGCACATGCAGAGCCATCACATGCACAACGAACACAAAACGGTGGAAAACATCGTGAAGCGTTTGCAGACTGGTGAAAATATCGCGTTGATTTCCGATGCGGGCACACCGGCCATTTCCGATCCCGGATTCTTACTCACAAGAGCCTGCGTGGAAAACGGAGTTGAGGTAGAATGCCTTCCCGGAGCTACCGCATTTGTACCGGCTTTGGTGAACAGCGGCCTTCCGAATGATAAATTTGTTTTCGAAGGTTTTCTTCCCGATAAAAAAGGACGTCAGACGCGTTATTTGGTTTTAGCCGAGGAAACCCGCACGATGATTCTCTATGTTTCTCCGCATAAATTAGTGAAGACGTTGGCTGAATTTGTTCAGTATTTTGGAGCGGACAGAACGGTTTCGGTATCAAGGGAATTATCGAAAATGCACGAAGAAACCGTTCGTGGTACAGCGGGAGAAGTTCTGAAACACTTTGAAGCCAAACCGCCAAAAGGGGAAATTGTTGTGGTTGTAGGCGGAAAACCTGTTAAATAAATCCTTTTCTAACTTCTAAAATCTAACATCTAAATTTAAATGGATACGCATAAAATAACAACTTCCTGGAAAGGGAAAATGAAATTTGAATCAGACAATCCGAGTGGTGACATCATTGTTATGGATTCAGGTCCGGACCATGGTGGGGAAGGGAGCGGACTTCGACCAAAAGCCATGATGCTTTCGTCTTTGGCGGGCTGTACCGGATTGGACGTTGCTTCCCTTATTGAGAAAATGAAATTGGAAGTAGAAGATTTCAAAATTATAACCGAAGGGGATTTAACAAAAGAGCATCCGAAAACCTATCATACCGTAAGAGTTAATTATCATTTTTACGGGAAAAACCTTAATGAAAAGAAATTGGAAAGAGCCGTAAACTTGTCGGTGGAAAGTTATTGTGGCGTGATGGTCATGTTCCGTAAGTTTGCGAATGTTGAGATAAAGATTGAATTTCATAAAAGCTAAATTATGAATGTAACTGAATTATTGGAAAAGGTTTCCAGTCATGCCGTTTTGCCTTTTTCAGAAGTCATTGAAACTATTGATGCGCATTATGACTTTGTTCCTTCTGCCTTCAAAAATGGGGAAACTTTTAATGAAGAGGGAGTAAATAACGGTTCCTGTAAAGTATATTCTTTTGCAAAAATGAATCAATTGAAAGAAGCGGAAACATTGTTTCTTTTCGGAGAACACTATCAAAAAGTGTTGGAAACACCCGAAGAGACAGATCATCAGAATATCAGGAATTTTATGAAGTTCGGTTGGAGCGGCATTGTTTTCGAAAAAACCGCTCTAACAGCGAAATAAAAGTATTGTATTAAAATAATTTATACGCCAAAATAACTCATTGTTTATCTAAAATCCGTAACTCATTATGCGTTGGAATTTAAAATCAAAGCCAAATCAGGAAAAAGTACAAGCCTTACAAAATGCACTTCAGGTAGATGAAATTATTGCTGCCCTGCTTGTTCAACGGGGAATTGAAACCTTTGAACAGGCCAAAACCTTTTTTCGTCCCACTTTAGCCGATTTGCACGATCCGTACCTGATGAAGGATATGGACAAGGCCGTGGAGCGCATCGAAAAGGCAATCGCCAATGATGAAAATATTCTCGTTTTCGGAGATTATGATGTGGATGGAACTACGGCAGTTTCCTTGATGTCATCGTATCTGAAAAGTTTTTATCCAAATGTGGCAACCTATATTCCGGACCGCTACAAGGAAGGTTATGGAGTTTCCTACCAAGGGATTGATTTTGCAGACGATAACGGTTTTTCACTTATTATAGCATTAGACTGCGGTATCAAATCCATCGATCATGTTGCCTACGCCAAAGCAAAAAATATAGATTTCATAATTTGTGATCACCACCGTCCCGGAGATGTTTTGCCGGAGGCTGTTGCGGTTTTGGATCCGAAGCGAACCGATTGCTCCTATCCGTATGATGAGCTGTGCGGTTGCGGAGTAGGGTTCAAACTGATTCAGGCGCTCTCTCAAAACAGAAACCAAACGCTTGATGATTTAGTTCCCTATTTAGATTTGGTGGCAACTGCAATTGCTGCGGATATTGTCCCGATTACTGGAGAAAACCGCGTGTTGGCAAAATTCGGACTGGAAGTGATTAATGCAAATCCGCGTCCGGGAATCAAAGCGCTGATTCAGAATTTAAAACGAACTGTACTTACCATAACCGATGTGGTTTTCGTTATTGCGCCACGGATCAATGCCGCAGGACGAATCAAACACGGAAATCATGCGGTGGAATTACTCACGGAATTCAATTTGGAACAGGCCGAGGAATTTGCTTCCCAGATTGAATCCTTAAATGCTGACCGAAAAGATTTAGATAAACAAATCACCGTAGAAGCCCTTCAGCAAATTATCGAAAACGAGGAGCAAAACCGTTTCACCACCGTAGTATACCAGGAAGACTGGCACAAAGGTGTTATCGGAATTGTGGCTTCGCGTTTAACGGAAACGTATTACAGACCAACACTTGTTTTTACCAAAAGTGGCGACAAATTAGCGGCTTCTGCCCGTTCTGTTAAGGATTTTGATGTATACAATGCATTGGAAGCATGTTCTGAACACTTGGAGCAGTTTGGCGGGCATATGTATGCTGCCGGAATGACACTCAAGGAAGAAAACTACGAAAAATTTAAAGATGCGTTTGAAAGAGTCGTTTCGGATACCATTCATCCCGATTTACTAACGCCGGAAATTTCAATTGATGCCGAGATAGTTTTGTCGGACGTCAATCCGAAATTCATGCGTATCCTAAAACAATTTGAACCATTCGGCCCACAAAATATGAGTCCGGTCTTTTTAGCCAAAGGGTTAAAAGATACCGGTTATGGAAAGAAAATAGGCTCGGGCGAAGAACACCTGAAATTATATGTGAAACAAAATGATTCGGATAGTTTTGGCGCTATTGGTTTCGGTTTAGCCGATAAAATTGCGCTGACCGAAAGCAAAAAACCTTTTGATGCTGTATTTTCCGTGGATGAAAACGAATGGAACGGCACCATTTCTTTGCAATTACGACTTCGTGATATTCAATAATATTTATTTAGAATCGTTTTAAATAATTTGTATATTTGTTCAAAATCGAATTCGATGGCACAGATAGAACAATTATATCACAATGATTTTGGTGTGGCTTTTTATTGGATTAAAAACGATCGGGTTTTGCGGGAGAGAGTCCAATTGGTTTTTAAGGAAACCGGTTTTTATCTTTCGTTTTCAGAATTAATGAAATTTTCAGCCAATATTGAAACTACTTGCGGTAATATCAAATGTTCCGATTGTGAACTTCGCGGACATTGCCATAAATTCCTTTTGGAGACTCCTTTTCCGGGTTTGGAATTAGCGGTCTCCGAAAGTGAAGCAATTCAGTTGAAGGATTTGGTTTCAGGTACTTTGTTTCAGGTTCAGTTGAACGATTATCTGGACGATGTCTGCAAGAATTAAATGCTTTTGACCACAAAAGTCACAATACCCCAGATAAGGAGCTGATTGTCTTCGGTAACTTTTATGGGCTTATACGTATCGTTTTCGGGAACCAGATAGACACAGTCGGTTTCGATTTTGATGCGTTTTACGGTAAATTCCCCATCAATACAACAAACCGCAATTTTATTGTTGGAAGGTTCTAGGCTTCGGTCGATTACCAAAATATCTCCGTCGTCAATTCCGGCGCCTGTCATTGAATTTCCGCTGGCACGAGCATAAAAAGTAGCTTCTTTGTTTTTAATCAGCAGGGCATCCAAGCTAATTTTTGAGCCGTCAAAATCAGCGGCAGGCGAAGGGAAACCAGCCTTGATTCCGCCTTCAATAAGAGGAAGTTCCACCGATTTTTCGAAATCCGGTCTGAAAAAAGTTAGGTTTGGTTTCGCTACAGACATTTTACGGTAATAATATCGTTTATATTGGTCGTGAAATTGGGAGACAAATGGTTTTGTTTCATGATCCACGTGTGTTGTAAATCCTGATTACCCAAGCGAATTTTGCGTTCGCCCGTTTTCTTGTGATAGCGGTCAATCACTTCCATCAGTTTTTGGTGCTTCGGATTTTCTTCCTCAAACAAATGCAGCTGTTTCTGGTCTTGCGGAATGAGTTGCGTTACGATTACGCCGGCTTTCATATAAAGTTCGTTTGGCTCGTATATTTTTTCCAGCATTTTTATGGCTAGATTGCTGATGGTAAGGTTTGAATTGGTCGCAAACGGAAGTGTTTCCGTCCGACTGTAATACAACCGGCTGTCGTTGGTTTTGTGCGGATCTTTCGCCAGAAAAACGTTCACGCTGTAACAACAGGAATTCTGTTTGCGGAGTTTCTCGGCACAGACTGTTCCAAAAGTGGAAACACGTTCTTTCAGGTCGTCCAAATTAGAAAGTTTGTTTTTGAAACTTCTCGTAATGGCGATGCTTTTTTTTGTTTCCAGCGCTTCTTCGAGTTCGAGTACGGGTTTGCCTTCCAATTCGCTTTTTAATCGGAGCCCAATCACTCCCATTTCACTTTTGATGAAATTCTCATATTGTGGCTGTATGAAATCGTAGGCCGTGTTGATTTGCTTCGCTTTCATTTTCCTGGTCAAACGATAGCCAATTCCCCAAACGTCTTCAATTTTTGTCCATTTGAGTG
>NZ_DATIDM010000016.1:0-3832 GCF_035456225.1 Flavobacterium sp.
AAACGGCTGCTACATCCTATGCCTGAAACAATTACAACATTTTCTCTTGGAATTCCCAGCGTAGGCAGGACCTTTTGAACCTGGGCCAAAATAGAATAATCGCCACAGCCCGGACACCACCTGACTTCCTGGTCAGTAGAAAAATCTTTCGCTGTTAATGGATTGGGCTGGGAGGACTGCACTTGGCTCATATAATTTCTATTGATACAAAATTAGGCGATAAGAGTGATAAAGAATGGTTATAGTGACAAGGGGAAAGTTTTCAAGGCGTAAATGAAAGATGTATTGCGGCTGTTTCTATGGCCGTCGGGCCCCAAAACTAAAAAAGGGCCCGAAGGCCCTTTATACGAAAACTAAAACTGATTAATACCTGTTATTGTATCCACCGTTACTCTTTGGTGCAAATGACCTGTTGCTATTTGACCTTTCTTCTTTTGGTTTAGCAACAGAAACGTTAATATTCCTGTTATCCCACTTGCTTTTATCCAATTCAGCAATTGCTTTATTAGCGTGCTCATCAGATGGCATTTCAACGAAACCAAAACCACGGGAATCTCCGGTGAACTTATCAGTGATAACTTTTGCAGAGGTTACCTCTCCGTACTCAGAAAATAAATCTCTTAAGTCTTCGTCTGTGATTTGAAAACTAAGATTCGAAATGTAAATGTTCATGTTTAAAAAAAATAAATTATAAAAAGCGACTTGAGAAAAATAGCAGAAAACGAAATCGGGGAACCCATAAATCAAATTCGAAAGCAACTAACTCAAATACGGCTCAAATTTACGTTGTTATCAAATAATTTCCATGTTAAATAAGCTTTAACTCCCGGTTACAACATTAAAAATGGCTTAAAGATCGAAATGATTTATTAAGAATATTTATCACTTATTCTTCCATCCCTCCTGCATCCTGGTGTATGATTTTTTTGAGACAGTAGATTTCGATTTAGGTCTTGATGCATTTTTTTTCTTTCGGGCATTAATATTATTCACGAGGGAATTCTTAACTCCAAGCTTATTTTTCCTGGCAGCTTTCTTTGAAGCTTTTCGTTTTATAGCAGTTTTCTTTCCGGTGTTCTTTCGAACTGTTGAAGCTTTGGATTTTTTCGGTGCAGCTTTCTTTGATGCTTTTTGTATACGGGTTTTCTTTTTTGCTGGAGGACGAGCTGCTTTTTTTACAGCCTTCTTTCCTGCACTACGGGTCTTAGTAACCTTTGCCATTGTTTTACTTTTTCTTTTTCAATTCATGTGCCCTGTTTAAACGCTTCGGTTAATGATAACCGGATGATTAAACAAGACTGGATTACTACCTTTTTTAGCTTTTCATTGCTATAATTATTAGTATTTTTAAGACTAATTGTTAGTTATGTCGGAGCGGATTATTGAGAAACTGGGAATACTTGCCGATGCGGCAAAATATGATGTCTCCTGTTCGTCAAGTGGGAGTACAAGAAAGAACAGCAATAAAGGATTGGGGGACACAGGCAATGGAATTTGCCATGCCTATACTGAAGATGGACGTTGTGTTTCATTATTGAAAATCCTATTGACAAACCATTGCATTTTCGACTGCGCATATTGTGTTAGTCGAAAAAGCAATGATATCAGGCGGGCTGCATTTACAGTACAGGAAGTAGTTGATCTTACCATTAATTTTTACAGGAGAAATTATATAGAAGGATTGTTTTTAAGTTCCGGGATATTTAAAGATCCTGATTTCACTATGGAGCGCCTCGTCCGGATTGCACGTAAACTTAGAACTGAAGAAAACTTTCATGGCTATATCCATCTTAAAACTATCCCCGGCGCTTCGGATGAATTGATTAATGAAGCAGGTTTATATGCGGATCGCCTGAGCATAAATGTAGAAATGCCTACCGAAGCGAGTCTGAAATTATTGGCGCCGGACAAAAAGCGTGAAGACATGATCCGGCCAATGAAACATTTGCATTCTGCTATTTTGCAGAACCGGGAGGACAAAAAAGTATTTCGAAAGACTCCGCTCTTTGTCCCCGCCGGCCAAAGTACACAAATGGTGATTGGTGCTACGCCTGAAAATGATCTGCAAATTCTTGGAGCCGCCAACGCGTTTTATCAAAAAATGAATATGAAGCGTGTGTATTATTCCGGTTATATTCCGATTAGCAGTGATAATCGTTTACCCGCAGTAGGAAGTCCAGTGCCCATTGTACGCGAAAACAGGTTGTACCAGGCAGATTGGTTAATGCGGTTTTATGGATTTAAAGTGAATGAACTCATTTCTGTTGAACAACCCAACCTCGATATGGATATTGATCCTAAACTTAGTTGGGCACTGCGCAATCTCAATATATTTCCTGTAGACGTGAATAAAGCTGATGTTGAGCTGATCCGGCGTGTACCTGGGATTGGTATTCAATCAGCACAAAAGATTTGCGCATCGCGGAAGTTCTCAAAATTAAATTGGGAGCATTTAAAAAAGATCGGAGTCCAACTTTCAAAAGCCCGGCATTTCATTGTATGCAACAGCCCCGAATTTCAACGCAAAGAGTTTACGGCTATGCAAATAAAACATCAAATATTATCGCTAGGTAACAGCAAGTACAGGGCTAATTTTTCACCGCAGTTAAAAATCTTTTGATGACTTTGCTTGTATATGATGGTTCAATGGAAGGATTTCTTTCCGCTGTATTTCATGTATATGAATACAAAATTTCCGACGCTCAAATAAGGCCTGCTTTGTCGTCGCAGGATAACCTCTTTGGAAAAACAATTATGATTGAGCCTGACACATTGAAAGCGGAACGCGTTTGGAAAGGTTTAACAACTCGATTATCAGGCAATGGCCTCCAACAATTTTACCGCAGCTTCCTATCTGAAGTACCATCAGTAGAAGACCACCTTTTACAATATTGCAGGTATGTATTTTCAAGTAAGAAGCAGGTGGAATCAGACTTTACAAACCATTCAGTTCTTCTGATTAACCAGCTTGCGAAACAAGTGTACCGGGAAAAACACCGAATGGAAGCCTTTGTACGCTTTCAGCTTACTGCCGACAATATTTATTACGCTGTTATCGAACCGGATTTCAATGTACTCCCGTTATTGACTAAACATTTCAGGGATCGATATGCCGATCAACAATGGATCATTTACGATTCCCAACGCAAATACGCATTGTATTACGACCTGAACATTGTTTCAACCGTTGAAATAGATTTCAATGAACAGGTTTCTGATGCAAATATTAAAACTGTCAGTCATAAGGACGAAGCATTATACCAGCGACTATGGCAGCAATATTTCCAGAGTGTAAATATCGAAGCTCGTAAAAACCTGAAACTTCACATCCGTCACATGCCAAAAAGGTATTGGAGAAAACTGATCGAAAAGCAGTTAAAATAATCATCACTCACCCTACCACCTACCACCTACCACCTACCAGTTCAAACATTCACCGAATCATAAACCACCACCTTCTCCCACAAATGTTTGCAGGTAGCAACAAAATTCAGGTGTACCGGATCAGTTTGGTAACGCTCTTCCTCCGCTTTATTATTGAAAACAAGCATCCACGAAACAGCATATGTTCTTTCTATGACATCTCTATTGGTATCTGCCGGTTTGCCGATATGAAACATTTTGATGTAATCGATTTTACTAAGTTTCCGAAGCCCTTCCAGCAACGCTTCAAGATCTTCTTTGCTGCCCGGATTTTTTAGCCAGAAATAAACATGATGAATAAATGCATCCATTTGGGTTGATTTTATTGTGTCGAAAGATACTAAACTACTTCCTGCTGCGATCATAGCAACATTTTTTACAAAGTCCCTGCGATTTTTCTGCATATGCG
>NZ_DATIDM010000017.1:0-12734 GCF_035456225.1 Flavobacterium sp.
TTTTTGATGAACTTGCTTGAGAATTTTTGACCAAGATCATTTTCCAAAACTATTATATAAGTTCCGGATTGTAATTCATGAACAGAAACCTTATTGTTTAAGGCATTATCTTTTTTGATCACTTTTCCGGAAATATCATAAATGGTAACCATTTTGATTTTTTCCGTTGAATTGGAATTATTGAAGTTAATGTAGTCTTCGGTAGGGTTCGGATATAGAGTGAAGTTACCTAAATTGTTTTCGGCAATTGTCAGCGTACTTCCTTCAATTACAGTTAATGCCTGATTAGATGACGGGTTGACAATAGTATCTACCACGCCTGACGGCCAACGAATAATAACTTGTGTGACTTGTGTTTCAGCTCCAATTCCGAAATGAGCATTTAAAGAACTCATGAACTGAAATCCTTCACCACTTCTGATATCTCTTATTTGTTTGCCCCACGCGCCATAGATTTCAACGCGTGCACCAATACCATTTCTGTTGCTCTGAACACCCTGAAGATTGACTTTTATCCAGTTGTTACCATTTGGAACGGCATAATTAATAGTGGTATTATTGACAATGTCAAGAAAGCCGTCATTGTTTAAATCACCAATAGATCCTACAGACAAACCAGGGTAATTGCTTGCAGCAAATACATTGTTTCCTTGGTTGAAGAAGATTTTGTTTCCACCTCCCATAATGTCTACTTTTCCATCATTGTTAAAATCATATGCAATATAATCACGGCTCAATGAAGTGTCAGACCCGAATCCTGCACTGGCTGTGATGTTCACGAACGGTTCTTCAACACTATTAGAGGTATTCAGTTCATTTCTGAAAAATTTATGGCCTGAACCACCATTTGCTCCAACAAAAATATCCATATCGCCATCATTGTCATAATCGGCTACTGCTGAAGACCATGATTGGACTGGTGTTGAATTAATTTGAGCAATTGCTGAAATATCCGTAAAGACACCATTTCCGTCATTTCTGTGTAATTCGCATGGAGGGCCGGAACATTTCGAAATGAACATGTCTACATCTCCGTCGTTGTCATAATCGGTCCAAATTGAAGCGTAATTTCCGCCAGATGAAAGCACTCCTAAATTATACGATCCAGTGGTGATCCCACATTGATAGTGCGTAAAATTGTTGGATCCGTTATTAAGATAGTAAACATTCGGAGCAACATCGTGACATGAAAAGGCATCCAGATTCCCGTCGTTATTTATGTCAATAAAATTTGTACGTTGACAGAAGATATAATCTGAAGGATTGATATTGGTATAGGCAGTTCCGGCACTGTTTGATTGCCAAAAAGTAAGGCCACTCCCGCTTCCTAAAACCAAATCGTTGCGTCCGTCTTTGTTATAATCACCGGCTGCAATACTCCATGACGGCATGTCACTGGTTCCTGTAATTGCGAAATTTGAAATTGAAAAATTCCCCGGTGTAGTTTGAAAATGGACTTTTAGATTGTTTGCACTCACACCAACAATATCATCTTTATAATCGCCATTCATATCTACCGTACAAATATTATACGTGCTGTTTATAGTTGAAACGGTTTGCGGAGAATACGAAATCGGCGGCGGCGGCGGCGGAACATAAGTGTTTTCAGTCAACTGAAAAGTAAAGCCATTAGGGGTCCATCGGTTATCCCAGGCGATGTAATATGTGGTACCGGCGTTTGCTACAAACGTTTTTACTGATGAGTAGTTTAATCCGGAGTCATCGTCACCGGATACACAAGTAAGCGTTCCACAGTTCCCGGTATAAACGTGAAATCGTGTGTCTACCCTAGGTGAATTGGCTGCAATATCAGTAGTAATGGTTACATTGTACGTAGTTGAAGGGGTGTAGATGTACCATTCCCCCAAAGTTCCTGCATTTCCACCTGTACAAAGTGGGTTTGGAGCTTGAGTTCCGTTTACCACACCAACAACATGTGTTCCTGCAGAGATTGTCAGAGCGGTACTGCAACTGTCTTGTCCGTAAAAGCACCAATTAATGCCTAATAGCAAAAAAATAGAAGTAATTTTTTTCATGTTTTGTCATTTTGGTTAGTTAAGAAGATTTTATTTATTGGCAAGGGCCTAAAGAATTGATCCATTGTTCCATCAACGCAACACCTTCAGTATGAATGAGCGTTCTTCCGTGCAACGGCATTCTGTAGGTCTCATCGGTTGTGTTGATTCTGTAATAAAGCATGGATTTGCTAACATTTCCCGGGGCAACAATTTTGGCTAAAGTAGAAGGGAGGTCCTGCATATCCTGTGTACTTACACAAACGCCCATGTTGGTATTGCCGGAAGCTCCTCCTGTTTGATTGTAAGCAAATCGCATTGGTCTGTAATCGCAATGCCTGTCATCTGTATGACAGTGTGCACAATTAATATCGACATACGATCTTGCTCTTAAATCAATCGGTAGAGAAGTGTCTTCGTAATTCACAGTGGAATTGGCGGCGCTTGGTAATGTGAAATTGCTTTCCAAATACCCGGTTTCAATCCATTTGGTTAATTGATTTTTTGTTTCAGTATTGTAATTGTAATTGAAATTCAAATTTTGTGGTTTAATACCAATCGGAATGTAAACAGTTTGTTCCTCATTGTTAATCATCTCTTTCTTTTTATGGCAAGTGATGCATTGGACTTCCGACGGAATTCTATAAGTCACGCTTTTAGTTTCGCCATTTTCAATCCAGGTTATGTCCTGGTAACTGCCATCTAAATCAAAAAAGGCTTCAGTTTGTTCTTCATTCCATACATAATTAGCGAAAATCCATCCTGTCGACTTTTTAATCATGATTCGGGTTTCAATAATTTTAGTCGTATTGTTTGGCTGAATGTTTTCGTAATAAAAGCTTTTGATTATAGCCGCACCAACGGGTAATTCTAAAACTTTTCCATCGCCATTGTAGGTAGCTTTTGTTCCATCAGGCATCCACACAAATCTTTTTTTATGTGCATAATCGCTAAATAGTGAACTTGCCGGTTTGTAAGGTAAAACCTTGTAGGAAGGAGTGAGATTTTTTAAATCTCCTTCAAAAAACTTATAATCCGATAATTTGGGATAAGGAACTTGGGTCAGATCCATGCTCACGGGAGATATCGGTGTGTAGTCCGATTCCTCATCCGAATTACAGGCAATCAGGAAAATTACTGTCAATAACGATAATAAACCAAGGGCTTTTAGTAGGTATTTTTGTTGCATAAATTGTATGTATTTAAAACATATTTTTTCAAATATATAATAAATATATTTTTTTTACACAAAATTGTTAATTTTTTATCAACTTTTTACTTTTAGCCTAACATTGTAATTTTGTAGGCTTTTTAGTGCCCCTTCTGAAGAATAGTCAAAGGTTTCGTCAGTAATCTGGTGTTCTTTTTTGCTGTTTGAGCGTCTTAATGCATCGTAAAAACGGCGCACTTCTTCAAGGTTCGATAAAATTAATCCGGGTACCGGCACAGAGTTTCCGTTTTCGTCTTTAGCCACCATGGTGAAATAAGACGAATTACAGTGTTTTACTTTTCCGGTCTTGATGTTTTGCGACGTCACCCGAATTCCGACAACCATGGAAGTTCTGCCTACATAATTTACAGATGATTTCAATGTAACGAGTTCACCGACTTCAATCGGATTTAAAAAATCGACAGTGTCCACGGAAGCCGTTACGCAATATTTATCAGAGTATTTTGAAGCACAGGCAAATGCAATCTGATCCATTAATGATAAAATATATCCACCATGAATCTTTCCACTAAAATTGGAGTGGGAAGGTAACATCAATTGTGACAGCGTAATTTTAGAATCACTTACCTTTTTGAATTTTTCCATTTGATTATCTCCTTAAATGCGGAGTTTCCTCCTGTTGTACATTGGTTACAAAATAAGTTGTGTCGCCCCACCACGGAAACGTTTTATAGCGTTCTACGTAGGTTATTTTTACATATTTCCCCTGATAGGTCTGTAAATCCTCAATTACTTTTGTGTCTTTGTCCAAAACAGAAAAAGCGAATATTTGTGCCCCGGAAATACCTTGGCTGATTTCGCCTTCCCATGTTTTCATGATGACACCTTTTCTGCTTATTTTAATAAGTTCGCCGGCTCTCACACCTTCGCTGAAAGGAATGTAATAGACGAAGGCGAAATAACCCGCTGCAATTAGTAAGAAAGCCGTGATTCCGTACAAAATGAATTTTCTCATGATAGCTTAATTTTCGATGTTTTGTTCTTTTTCAAGAGCGCTCACCAATAGGTTTTCAGGTAATGCCTTCTTGGCTTTGGCTCCCATTTTTTTGAGTTTTTCAACACTTGTAACCAGATTGCCTTTTCCCTCAACGAGTTTGTTCATGGCATTTCCGTATTCCGTTTTGGCTTCGTCCATTTTCTTGCCAATCTTAATCAGATCGTTTACGAAACCATCAAATTTGTCATATAAAGCTCCGGCCTGACGGGCAATTTCATAGGCATTCTCCTGTTGTTTCTGATTGGTCCACATACTGTCAATGGTGCGTAGCGTAGCCAAAAGGGTAGACGGGGTCACAATTACGATATTCTTTTCGAAAGCTTTGTTGTACAGTGAATTGTCTTCGTTTAAAGCTAATGCAAATGCCGGTTCCATAGGGATAAACAGCAATACGAAATCCGGACTTTCTATCTGGTATAAATCCTGATAATTTTTACTGCTTAATTGTTCGACATGACGTTTGATGGAAGCAACGTGTTCTTTCAGGAAAGAGGATTTTTCGCTTTCCTCTTCTTCATTAATGTAACGTTCGTAAGCGGTTAGCGATACTTTGGAATCGACAATCATTTTCTTACCATCAGGAAGGTTGATCACTACATCCGGCAGAACCCTGGAACCGCCTTCCGTAACAAAACTTTGCTGTATATCGTATTCCCTTCCTTTTTCCAATCCTGATTTTTCGAGTACGCGTTCTAAAATCAGCTCACCCCAATTTCCCTGCATCTTACTGTCGCCTTTTAATGCCTTGGTAAGGTTTAGCGTTTCTTTGCTCATTTGCTCGTTCGTTTCACGCAAATCTAAAATCTGTTGGCGTAATGCGGCATGATAGTCGATGCTTTCTTTGTGGGTGTCTTCTACCTTCTTTTCAAATAGCTGGATCTTGTCCTGAAGCGGTGAGAGAATGTTTTTAAGATTTTCCTTGTTTTGCTCTGTAAACCTGTTTGTTTTTTCTTCCAGTATTTTGTTCGCCAGATTTTCAAATTCTTTGGTGAATTTTTCCTGAAGCCGGTTCACTTCTTCCTTTTGTTCTTTATTGCGCTCCCAAAGGTTATCAAAATCAACTTCTTTTTTTGATAACTGAATGGCAAGTGCATCTTTTTCCGTGCGGATGTTTTCTTTTTCAGCATTTAACTGCTGCAATTGTTTTTCGAAGTTGTTGCGTTCGTTCCGGAATTGCTCTTTTGCCTGTTCAATCTGGGAAAGCAAACCATTAATTCGTTCCTCCAATCCCGATTTTTCCGATTGGGATTTAGCTGAAAACAAAACCTTTCCAATGAAAAAACCAATTCCCAAGGCGAAACAAAATAAGGCTGCTATTAAAAGGCTTTGTGACATGGTTTTATGATTTTTCCGTTATGTAAAATTAGAGAAAAATGAAATGTATTTTCGGATGAATTACAATAATGGAACCGCTATTGGTAAAAAAAAGTATGTTGTTTTGTTGTTGTCGTGTAATTTGAGGATTCCTTCTTTGAAACCGTTTTTAATATTTGGGAAGATTAGATGCTTTGTTTTTTTTGGTTAATGCAATCAGAAGCGAGATATAGGCACAGTACACAAAAAATAACCTTATCCAGCTTAAAATCAGCCACTTTTGTCCTCTTCTTTGCCATTCCTCGGGAGAAATCATGTCTGATAAGTTGCTTTGTGAGAATTCAATTATTTCGGGGTAGAAATAATATGCGGTTACAACCATTATCAATATGTAAATAGCAATTGTGGTGAAAATATATTTACGCCTTTCCGTAATTTTCCAGTTTAACAGGAATGTAATCGCGGTTGAAAATATAATCAGCGGATGAATGATTATCCAAAAATTATCTTCCTTAAAACCGTATTTTTCGTTAATCAAGTTTGTTGATTCAGGAAGATGTGAAAGATAATTAGGGAGAAATACAATGTGTGAATAAGTCAGGCTACCCGCAATTATTCCCCAAATCAGGATGGTTATCAATAAGGAAATCTGTCTTGCGTTCTTCATTTGAATTCTCGTATGGATTAGCGCCGTAATTTAGTAAAAATATTACACGCTTCAATTTTCAAAATGAGATTCAATGCAGAACAGTGGTTATTTTTTTACAAACTTCTTTGTTTGTGTTTGGTTTTCAGTGCTAATCTGCAGTAAATAAATTCCTGCTTTCAGTTCATGTATGTCTATTTCAGCTGTCATTCCGGATATTTCTTTAATTTTCTTTCCGGTAATATCCAACAGGGCTATAGTTTCAATTAAGAGGCTTTCGGGATTTAACAGCATAATTTTATCGGATGCAGGATTAGGATAAAGGTTAAAACCAAAGTTCTCCGGAAAACTTTCAGAACTCAAATTGGCACAATCAACATTGGTAGGGGTGTTTCTGTGCAGATTTGAGCCAATACCCAGCCTTCCGTCGGTATTATAACCGCAGGAAAGGATATTTTTATTACCGTTAATAAAAACACTGTGTTGGTATGAAATTGATACATCAATCCAATTTGTTGCTGCTCCAATCTGAATAGGGCCGAGAGTGTTGCTATTGGAGCCATTGCCCAATTGCCCAAAATTGTTATATCCCCAACCCCATAAGGTTCCGTCTGTCTTTATAGCCATGGAATGATAGCCTCCGGCACTAACGTTGAACCAATCAGTGTCAGTACCAATTTGTGTGGGAACAGTTCTGTCGTTTTGGGTGTCATCTCCTAATTGCCCATAGGCGTTCCATCCCCAAGCCCACAAAGTCCCATTTTCCTTTATTGCGATAGTGTGTAAATAGCCTTCGGATATTTTTGCCCAATTAGTGGCGGTGCCAATTTGTGTTGGTATAATTCGACTGTTAAAAGTTCCGTCGCCTAATTTACCGTAAGCGTTGTCGCCCCAAGCCCAAAGGGTTCCGTTTGTTTTTATAGCGAATGAATTGTTCATTCCGGCACAGATATATTCCCAATCATTATCTGGTCCTATTTGAACTGGTTGATTTTTACTGATTGTTGTTCCATCACCCAAACTGCCATAAGCGTTATTTCCCCATGCCCATAAAGTGCCATCTGTTTTTAATGCCAGATTGTGGCTTCCTCCGCCTGAAACCATTTTCCAGTTGGTGTCTGTATTTATCTGGATGGGAACTGCTGAAGGCGTGTCGCTTCCATTGCCTAACTGACCGGAATCATTGGATCCCCATAACCATAACGTGTTATCGGTTTTTAATGCAATCATATGATTATAACCGGAAGAGATCGCTTTCCAATTAGTTGCGTTTGTTATTAGAACAGGAGCATTTTTGTTTGTATACGTTCCGTCACCCAATTGTCCCTGACCATTATATCCCCACGTCCAAAGGGTACCATCGCTTTTAATGGCTGCTGATTGACCGTTTTTTACCGAAATAGAGGTCCAGCATTGGGCATTGATTGTAGTTGCTGTTTGTAAGGATAATACTAATAGTAATAAATTTTTCATAGACTTAATTTATTATGTTAATCACCTTGAAATTATTCTTTGGAAAAATGCAATAAGTGGTTGTTTTTCTTTTGTAAATTGATTGTTTTTGCGGCTTTGTCTTGTTAATTTAATTAAAACAAGGTTAGAGCTTTGGTTTTTTTAAAAAAAATAGTTTATCGGTTAAAAAAATCTGTGTATGATTAGTTTGGTGAATATAATTTGTTGTTTTACAGTGTTTTATTTCTAAAAAAAATGTATCTTTGGTAAACGGTTTTTGATTTGTTGTTCGGATTTGTTCGTCTGTAAAAAGAGGGCATTTTCGGTTCGGAGAAGCGAAAAAATATCTTCGGAAGTCATTGCGACTTAAATAGTTGAATAATATTTACACTAGTGATAGTGAGAAGTTATTGACTATAGTTAATAAGGTAACAGTAAATCAAATACTGTAAGAAGAGGTCTGTAAAAGGCCTCTTTTTTTATGCGAAATCTATTCCTCAAATTTTTCATACGAAATTTGATGGAGTAAAGACAATCAACTTGTTTTTCCACCACTATTTTCTGATTTTGAAATTGTTGACAACTTTTTATGTTAATATTTTGATCTACAGTGCTTTATGTTGATTTAAATTGTATATTTGATATACGGTTTTTGATTTGTTATTCAAAGAAGTCCATCCGTGAAAAGAGGGCAGATTTGCGTGATCGTTTACACTAGTATAGTTAGAGGGTAATAGTAAATCAAATACTGTAAGGAGGTCTGTAAAAAGACCTCTTTTTTTTGTTTTTTAATGAGCTAATCAAAAGTGACATTTGTTTTTATAAAAGAATTCGTAATTTTAACGTAATTAAATCAGTATGAAAGTCTACGTTAAAAATATGGTCTGCCACCGTTGCATATTGGCAGTAGAAACAATTCTCGACAACCTCAATCTGAATTTCAAAGGTGTTATTTTAGGCGAAATCGAATTTCAGGATCCTTTAGACGGTGTTAATAAGGCAAAATTATCACACGAGCTTCAGTCTGTTGGTTTTGAGCTTATCGATGATAAGAAAAATCAGTTAATCGAGCGGATTAAGAGCAGCATCATTACGCATATCCACCATGATAAAGAACTTATCAAAATAAATTTATCCGATTTTCTGGCTTCCGAATTGGGTTACGAATATAATTACCTGAGTAATTTGTTTTCCGAAGTGGAAGGAACTACCATCGAAAAATATGTCATCCTCCAAAAAATAGAAAAGGTAAAGGAACTCATTGTTTACGATGAACTTTCATTAAAAGAAATTGCCAGCCAATTAGGGTACAGCAGTGTGGCTTATCTCAGCAATCAGTTTAAAAAAGTAACTGGATTGACACCTTCTCATTTCAAATCAATCGGACTGCAAAAACGGGTTCCGCTCGACCATCTGTAAATATTACAAGTCGTTGTGAAAATCCTGTAATACTTTATTTTATTGTCTGACGGAACTTTGTATCATCAAATAATAATAAGTATGGAAACCAATCATAAAATAACAGTAATTCCGCTGGAAGATGTTCACAGCGAACACTGTGCTCTTATCGTAGATGATGCTTTGGGTAAAACAGAAGGTGTTTTGTCTCACAAAGTGGAACTCAACAATAATCAGGCGAAAATAGTAACCGATTCGAAGGATTTTAAATTAGGACAACTTGTTCAGAATATACGCGATTTAGGATATAATGTTCCGACATTAAAAAAGACTTTCCCGGTGGAAGGAATGACTTGCGCTTCCTGTGCCGTAAGTGTGGAGAGCTTGCTTTCATTTGAAGAAGGCGTCGTTACTTCTGCGGTAAATTACGCCAATGCAACAGCCATAGTCGAATATGTGCCCGGAATCGCAAAATTGGAAAATTTCAAAAAAGCGGTTCAGAGTATCGGCTACGATTTGACTATTGCCGAATCGGAAAATCAGGAAGCCGAAATAGAAAATCGTCATAAAAATCAATTTGCAATTTTAAAAAAACGAACGATTTCTGCAGCTTTATTTACATTACCAGTTTTCGTTATTGGGATGTTTTTTATGGATTGGCCTTTTGCAAATTTAGTTATGTGGGTATTTTCCACTCCGGTTTTGTTTTGGTTCGGGAAAAGTTTCTTTATCAATGCCTGGAAACAAGCCAGACATCGAAAAGCAAATATGGATACCCTGGTGGCTTTAAGTACGGGTATTGCTTATCTTTTCAGTGTATTTAATACGTTGAACCCGGAATTCTGGCACAGCCGCGGTTTACACGCTCACGTATATTTTGAAGCAGCAACGGTAGTGATCACGTTTATTCTTTTGGGAAAAGTGCTGGAAGAACGTGCCAAAGGAAATACCGCATCAGCCATAAAAAAACTAATGGGACTTCAACCTAAAACTGTCATCCGATTAAGCAAAGACGGTCAACAGGAAGAAGTAAAAATAAGCGATGTTATTCCGGGTGATGTACTTTTGGCAAAGCCCGGTGAGAAAATAGCAGTCGATGGAAAAGTACTTTCCGGAACTTCATTCGTAGACGAAAGCATGATTTCCGGAGAACCTGTGCCTGTAGTTAAAAATATAGCGGATACTGTTTTTGCAGGAACCATTAATCAAAAAGGAAGTTTTAAATACAAGGCCGAAAAAGTAGGAACGGAAACATTGCTTGCACAAATCATTCAGATGGTCCAAAATGCCCAGGGAAGCAAGGCTCCGGTACAAAAACTGGTGGATAAAATAGCGGCAATTTTTGTCCCGGTGGTTTTGGTTATTTCTTTGATAACGTTATTAGTGTGGGTTGTTTTGGGAGGTGAGAACGGATTGACACACGGTCTTCTGGCTATGGTTACGGTTCTGGTAATCGCCTGTCCGTGTGCTTTGGGATTGGCAACACCAACGGCCATTATGGTGGGTGTGGGTAAAGGAGCCGAAAAAGGAATCCTGATTAAAGACGCTGAAAGTCTGGAACTGGCACAAAAGATCGACACAATTATTTTTGATAAAACCGGAACACTCACCGAGGGTAAACCGGCTGTAGTCGACTCACTTTGGACGGGAGAAAACCAAAGCTATGTTGCAATTCTACATGCAATCGAGTCGCAATCAGAACATCCTTTAGCGGATGCCGTCGTTTCAAAGTATCAGGGTGTTGTACCGAAAGCTGTCTCCGATTTTGAAAGCATCACTGGTGCCGGAGTCAAAGCAAAGGTTGAAGGGAAAATTTATTTTGTGGGAAATAAACAATTCGCAATCCAAAATAACATTTCGATCGACAGCTATTTTGTAGAATTTATTAAACGGAATTCCGAATCGGCGCATACCTTATTGTATTTTTTTAATGCAGAAAAACTTCTGGCTGTTATAGCCGTTGCCGATAAAATAAAAGCGACTTCTGCCGATGCGGTGACACAACTCAAAAATCAGGGATTAGAAGTGGTTATGCTTACCGGTGATAATGAGAATACGGCTGCATCAATAGCAAAAACCTTGGGACTGAACCAATATAAAGCGGAGGTTTTACCTGAAGACAAACTATCCTTTGTGAAAAAACTGCAATTGGAAGGAAGAATAGTCGCAATGGTAGGAGATGGTATCAATGACAGTGCAGCTTTGGCCCAGGCCAATGTTAGTATCGCGATGGGAAAAGGATCTGATATTGCAATGGATGTGGCTCATATGACCATCATTTCTTCGGATCTGCTTAAAGTGCCTCAAGCTATTATACTGTCAAGACAAACAGTAACGACAATAAAACAAAATCTGTTCTGGGCATTCATTTATAATATTATCGGAATTCCGATTGCAGCCGGACTTTTATATCCCATTAATGGTTTCTTGCTTAACCCGATGATTGCTGGTGCGGCGATGGCTTTAAGTTCGGTTAGTGTGGTAAGTAACAGTCTGCGTCTTAAGTTGAAAAAATAACTGTAAATGTTGTAAAACGTGGAAGAAAAAGTATAACAACTTCATTGGAGTATCTTCCGAAATTTGTAAGGAAATAATTAGTAACTTGTATACGATGAAAACAAAACAATTCAAAACCAATATAAACTGTTCCGGTTGTGTGGCAAAAGTCACTCCGTTCTTAAACCCACTATTAGGTGAAAACCGATGGGAAGTAGATACAACGGCTAAAGATAAAATTTTAACCGTATCCGCAGACAACCTCGATGAAAAAGCACTTTTGGAGCAAGTGAAGAATGCCGGATTTAAAATCGAATCACTAACACAAAACAAATAAATCATGAAAACATTTTTTTTAATTCTAATGGGTTGGGCAGGCTTACTGACGGCTCAGGCACAAGATAAGGAATGGAGTCAGCTGCTTAAAGATTACCTGAAACTCGAAGATGCTTTAGTGGAGTCAAACGCTGGCAACGCAAAAGAAGCTTTACTGCAAATGCAAAAGGATGTTCAGGATTTGCAACCTGTAACCGCCGGTAAAGCAGCACAACAGAAAGAACTGAAATTTATGGCAGCCTATTTCGATATCTACAGCAAGACGGAATCGTTGGAAGAAATGAGAACCGGATTTGGTAAGATATCAGGCTCCATGATAACTTTAGCAGATCAAAAAGTATTTGGTTCTGAAAAGTTGTATGTGTTGTATTGCCCAATGAAAAAAGTTACGTGGCTTGATGATTCCGATGCAGTCAAAAATCCGTTCTACGGAAAAGCGATGCTAACCTGTGGCAACGTTAAGAAAACGATCAACTAAATAAGGACTATGAAAAGGTTTTTCCTTTTGTTGTTTTTGACGTCTTTCTCTTTTATGGCAATAGGACAGAAAGTAAAACGGTACGATTTACATATTAAGGATACGTTGGTGAATTTCACGGGAAAAACCAAACCTGCTATAGCTATTAACGGACAGATTCCGGCTCCCACTTTGGAATTTACCGAAGGGGACATTGCCGAAATCCATGTTCACAATCATATGCACCACGAAACGTCTTTGCATTGGCACGGACTTATTCTTCCCAATGAAATGGATGGTGTTCCGTATTTAACAACAGCTCCTGTCAAACCTCACACCGAAGCAATTTATCGTTTTCCCATCGTTCAAAATGGAACCTATTGGTATCATTC
>NZ_DATIDM010000018.1:0-10462 GCF_035456225.1 Flavobacterium sp.
CTGATTTGCGGATTGATAAACGACTATACCTTATTCTTCCCGATTTTAATAGTTTGTCTGGTTTCCAAAACTACAGCAAAACTTATTTATCCATATACCGTTTATACCTATCAGCCAAAAACCGTTTCTTAATTATGCCCACCAAACACATCAAACGCAACTACCGAAAAGCCAAATACGTACTGTATAAGGAAACACTTGTTGATTTCAAAGAGCACTTTTGGGCCTTCATAGGTGCTTTTGTCGGAATGGGAATTATCGCTTATCTGCAATACAATGCGGTTCCGAAAGAAGATTTCGTATTTCTGATCGGTTCCTTTGGCGCATCTTGTGTTTTGGTTTATGGTGTGATCCAAAGTCCGCTTGCACAACCGCGTAACCTTATTGGCGGACACATGATTTCTGCCTTTGTGGGAGTTACCGCAGTCAAACTTTTTCCTGATATGATCTGGCTGGCTTCTGCTTTTGCCGTTGCCTCTTCCATTGTATTAATGCAAATTACCAAAACCTTACATCCTCCGGGAGGAGCCACCGCTCTGATTGCCGTTACCGGTTCGCCTGCTATTTTAAAATTAGGATACTGGTATGTAATTTCTCCTGTGTTGAGTGGCGCGCTGATTCTTTTGATAGTCGCTTTGATATTCAACAACATGACCACAAACCGTCACTATCCAACCAACAACAAGTTCACCAAACTGAAAAAGAGAATTTCAGGTCATCTCAAAACGAATAAAGACAATCATGACAATGCTGAAACTGAATAAAATTCACCATATCGCCATTATCTGTTCTGATTACGAAAAATCGAAACGCTTCTATACTGATATTTTAGGTTTGGAAATTATTCAGGAAGTATATCGGGAAGAACGGCTGTCTTATAAACTTGACCTGTCTTTAAACGGAAATTATATAGTGGAGCTTTTTTCGTTCCCAAATCCTCCAAAACGTGTTTCACGACCGGAAGCTACAGGAATGAGACATCTCGCCTTTGAAGTGGATGACATTGAAAAGGCAAGGCATTTTATCCTTTCGAACGGAATTGAAGCCGAAACCATCCGTGTTGACGAATACACTGACAAACGTTTTTTCTTCTTTGCCGACCCGGATGATTTGCCTATTGAATTCTATGAAAAATAAATTATTTCATTGTTTTATAACAGTTTACAAATAAAATTATTAAAATTGTAACACCCAAACTGTTAAACTAAACCAATGAAACTAAAATTACCAATCTTCCTAATTCCGTTTTTGCTTTTATCAGCAATCGGTTTTTCCCAAAATCCTCAAAAAAACATCCTTTTTGTAGGTAACAGTATTACTTATTTTAATGATATGCCGATCTTGTTTCGTGACATCGCTAACAACAAAGGAAAAAATGTCGCTACGCAAATGCATACCGTTGGTGGCGCCGGATTTGTAAATCATGTTACGGATTCTAACCTCTACAACCTTTTCAGAAACACAGTATGGGATGCAGTCGTTTTACAGCCCGGAAGTGGCGAATCGGCAGGCGCTTCCTGGCCTGTTAATACAACCATTGAAAGAGGTCAGAAACTTATTGATTCGATAAAAAAATACAGTCCGTGTGCTAAAGTTTTCCTATATGAAATTCCGTATGGGGTCCCATCTGAAACGACCTATGACACTTATCAGTCCGTTCAGACACAAATCAAAGATTCCATCACAAAAATGGCAGATAATTTACATCTTCCGCTTGTACCCGCCGGGGAATCGGCAAGAATGCACTATACGGTACAACAGGATTTACTGCTCCACGGAAGTTATAACGACATTCACCCTAATTTAAATGGCTCATATCTTATTGCTTCGACCATGTTTGCCGCAATATTTCAGGAACCGGTTACAGGAACAACATCCTATGGTGGCGTAATTCAGGCCACAGCCGAATACTTTCACAGCATTGCCGATCAGGTCGTTTTACCTAACAAACCGCAGTGGCGCATCAATACTTATAATCTCCATTCCGGTTTTAATTATGTCGTAAATGGTAATTCCATCAGCTTTACGAACACTTCAAACAACTATACTTCATTGCTTTGGGATTTTGGAGACGGAATCACATCAATACAGCAAAACCCAACACACATTTACACTTCTGGAGGAATTAAAATCATCAAATTAAAGGCAATCCGAAACGGCTGTGAAGAAATTATCGAAAAGCAAATCGATTTAGGAACCTTATCAACGATTGGTTTTGAACAAAACGATGCCCGATTGTATCCGAATCCGGCACATTCGGTTTTGAATTTTGAAACGCTTTCGCCAACTTCGATAAAAATCATCTCAACTTTAGGTCAGGAAATTTTCCGTTCAGACGAACAGAAAAACAATTGGCAAATAAATGTTTCAACCCTTCAGAGCGGAATCTATTTTGTGGTTACTGAAAGTCAGTCTGTTTATAAATTCATTAAATCCTAACTGAAAATCTTATCAACAAATCGCATTTCGGAAATCTGAAATCTAAAAATATGACTACCTTTGGCCTTTCAAAAAATGATAAGGTCATGGTTTACAAATTCCGAGTAATCCTCGATGCAGAGGAAGATATTTTCAGAGATATTGCAATTCTTGAAGACGACACTTTAGAAGATTTGCACAATGCTGTCGTTAACGCTTTTGGCTTTGACGGTACGGAAACAGGTTCTTTTTTCACTTGCGAAAATGATTGGACATGGAATGAAGATGACGAAATCCCAATGTTTGATACCGGTGATGTTGCCGGGGAAATGAAAACAATGGCTGATTTCAAAATCAATGACTTATTGCATAAGGATAATACCAAAATGGTATACATCTATGATTTCTTCAGTATGTGGACATTCTTCCTGGAACTTGCAGCCATAGAAGACAAAGAAGACGGCGAAACCTATCCTGCCCTATTGTTCTCTCACGGTGAATTACCGGCGGAAGCGGGTTCAAGCGGGTTCAGAGGTGCCGATGTTACCGAGGACGATATTTATGGCGACTTTGAAGACGAATTCGATGAAGAAGACATGGACATGTTCGACGGCGATGATTCCTTTGAAGATTTTGGTTACGAAGAGAACTGGAATTAAAAAAGAATCAAGAGTCAAGAGACAAGAAGGAAGAAACTAGAGAAAAAATTTTCTGAATTAAAATAAACGAACCAAGATTTAAGTATTAGTCTTTCTTCTTGGTTCTTTCATCTAAAAATACCACCAAATGATTAATCTATTTAATACGCATATTGACAATTTGTCCATCCATCGCGTTGGAAACAAAAGCCGCAACGAAGCGATTTTCCTTTCAGAACAACCATACAACCTGAACGACGAAATCATGCCGCTTTTAAAAGAGTTTTTTTTCAAACCTTTCAGAGACAAAGAAGAGAACTACTTTCAGTTTGCGCACGATGTGGATTTAGATTACAACGAAATGTACAATTATGCAAATGAGATTTTCGCTAATCCGGGCAGTGTACATGAAGTTTCAAAAAAAATCACACGCCATCTGTTCGAGCAGTCCAACCATCCGCACATTAAAAACGGAGAAGTTTATGTGACTTATTTGACAAACGTTTCCATAGACAACAATGTGGTGGATGCCATTGGTGTTTTCAAAAGTGAAATCAAAGCTGATTTCCTTCAGTTTGAAGAGAAAGACACTAATTTAGATATGATCCTGCAACAGGGAATCAGCCTGAACAAATTAGACAAAGGCTGTCTGATCTTCAACTATAAAAAAGAAGAAGGTTACAAAATCTTAACTGTAGACAGCAACCGTTATGATGCCCGTTACTGGTTAGAACATTTCCTTTCGGTAGATGCGTTCCAGGATGAGAATTTCATCACTAAAAAATACCTTAAATTCTGCCAGGATTTTGCTAAAGAAGTAGTGCTTCCGGCTGAAGACAAAAAAGAAGAGGTAATGTTCATGAACCGTGCGGTAAATCACTTCGCCAAAAACGACAACTTTGAAGAAACCAATTTCATTAATGAGGTAATTGACAATCCGGATTTGATTTCGGAATTCAAAAACTTCAAGGTAGATAAAGGCGAAAAATACAGCATTGAAGATTTAACTTCCTTCCCCATTGCCAATGCAGCGGTTTCCGATGCGCGTAAGAAAATGAAAAACGTAATTGAACTGGATACCAACATCCAGATTAAATTGGATTTCATCAACCCTGAAAGTGCCGAGAAATTTGTGGAAAAAGGCTGGGACGAAGAAAAACAGATGTACTATTATCTGGTATACTTCAACAAAGAACAAAAGAGCTAATACGATTCGATACAAAATCCCCGATTGTGAGAACAGTCGGGGATTTTTTGTAAAAATGACCTTTCAACTATCAGAATAATAATTATTTTTACGCTTATAAAAATTTTCTCATGAAACAACTTCTTGCCATCGTCTTATTTTCCCTTTCCCTATTGACTTATTCACAAAACAAAAAAACAGGCAGCGATTTCATTCAGACGTTACTTGTCGATAAAAATTATGAAAAAGCCTACTCCTATTTCGACGAAACTGTAAAAGGCCAGATTACACTTCCGATTTTGGAACAAACCATAAATCAGCTGGAATCGCAATTGGGCAAGTTTAAAAATATTATTGAGATAAACGAGGAAAGTGGCGTATATTATTACTATTCCGACTTTGAAAAAATGAAACTGGACATCAAAATTGCGTTTCGTAATTCGGATAAAATTGCGGGGTTCTTTTTCGCTCCACACAAGCCATTCGACAAAGAACCTTCATTGGGAAAGACATACAATGTAACCAGTAACAGCATTGAATTGAAAGGGACTTTGCTGGTTCCTGCCGAAAATAACCTCAAAAAGTTGATTATTCTTTTGCACGGATCAGGCCCACATGACAGGGACGAAACCATTGCAGAAAACAAACCTTTCAAAGACATTGCAGAAAACCTATACCAAAAAGGAATCGCATCTTACCGTTTTGACAAGAGAACATTTTCAAATCCGGAGTCTTTTTCAGATAAAAGCACTATCGACGATGAAGTTGTTGTGGATGCACTGAATATCGTTAATCACTTCAAAACCAATCCTGACTTTAAAGACTATGAAATCATCTTGGTAGGTCACAGTTTAGGCGCTTATTTATTACCTAAAATAGCCAACAAAACCACCCAAGTTTCTAAAATAGTACTTATGGCGGGTAACGCACGACCTTTAGATCAGCTTATCATTGAACAATACGATTATTTATACAGTCTGAATCCGTCGGAAGAATTCAACAAAGAAGTAGTTAAGACAAAGGAACAGATTGCATTTCTTAATTCTAAAGATTTTAATTCGGAATCGCCAAAAGAAAAATTGCCACTTAACCTTTCGGCAGCGTATTGGAAATCATTGTTGGAATATCAGCCTTCAACAGAAGTTAAAAAAGTAAAAATCCCAATGCTGATTTTACAGGGCGAAAGAGACTATCAGGTAACCATGACCGATTTTAATTTATGGAAAACGGCACTTCAAAAAAACAAAAAGGCTAAATTCATCAGTTACCCATCACTAAATCATTTATTTATGAGCGGAACAGGAAAAGCCAAACCCGAAGAATACCTGGTAAAATCGAATGTTGACCAGAAAGTAACTGACGACATCTTCAATTTCATTGTTACAAAACAATAGGAGTTCATCCTAAAAAGGAGTAATTACAGCTAAAAGAGGTCGTTGGATCTCTTTTTTATTTGCCAGACATAACAATATAGACTAATTTTAATTACCGATTTCCCCAGCGGTCAAATTATGTACAAAAAGTTACTTTTATATAGCATTCTGCTTTTTTGTTTCTGGCAACCACTGGAGGCACAGGTAGTTCCTGTAAAAAAAGATTCAACAAAAGTAAAAAGGGATTCGACTGCAGTAGTATTTCAGAATATTGAAAATTATTCCAAAAGAAGAAAATTTACCAGATTCCTTCATCGTCTGATTTTTAGGCCAACGGACAAAAAAAGCGACGTCAAAAAAAATAAAGCGCCTAATTACAGTGCTAATTTTACCGGTTACCAAGGGAAGATTATCCGAAAAATTAGCATTAACACTTTGGATCCTTTCGGATTTGATATTGACGGATCGGAAAGAAATCCAAAAATGTGGGCGGAACGACAGGGGAATTTGATCCACCTTAAAACAAAACACTGGACGGTAAGAAATCAGATTTTATTTAAAAAAAATGATCGTCTTGATTCCCTCTTGCTAAAAGAATCCGTGCGTTTGATCCAACAGCAGCGTTATATCCGAAAAGTAGCCATTCGTCCTATCCCTTTAGCAAATTCCAAAGATTCGGTCGACATTGAAATCACCGTTTTAGATTCCTGGAGTTTGATTCCGTCCGGCTCTTTGTCAAGCACGCATAGCACTCTTGAGATCACTGAACGCAATTTTTTTGGTTTAGGCCACGAATTTCAAAATATTTTTAAGCAGCGTTTTTCCGATAATAAAAACGCGTATGAAATGCGTTATACCATTCCCAACTTCAAAAACACGTTTATACGGACAACAATTCTGTATGACAAGGAATATAACAATGATTATATAAAAAGCATCGGATTCAACCGTCCTTTCTTTTCTCCTTACACCAGATGGGCAGGAGGTATCGCCTTTGAAGAACGTTTTTATAGAGATTCCATAAAAGCTATAAACCGGATTCCGATTTACACTGATTTCAAATCTGAATCAGAAGATCTATGGTCGGGATATGCAATGCGGATCTTCAAAAAAACCAGACAGGAAAAGCACATTACTAATCTTGTGACAACAGCTCGTTTCAGAAATCTGAAATATATTGAAAGTCCGGACAAAGTCTATGACAGCATAAGTTATTTCAGTAATTCAAGATTATATCTCGCCAGTCTCGGTGTTACTTCCCGACAATACATCGCGGATAAGTTCCTTTTTAACTATGGCATTCCCGAATATGTGCAAATTGGAAAAACCTATTCAATAACGGGAGGTATCGAAGATAAAAACAATATCCAACGTGTTTATTTTGGAGGTAGGTATTCTGTTGGAGGTTATTATTCCTTCGGTTTTTTTTCCGCCAGTTTTGAGTTGGGCAGTTTCTTTAATGATGGTAATACAGAACAAACCACCTTTAACGCCGAGATCAATTATTTCACCCGGTTGTACGAATGGGGAAACTGGAAATTCAGACAATTCATAAAGCCCCGGTTTACTATAGGGAACAACCGCCTGGCAACAGACGCAGATTTACTTAATCTTGGAGGCAACTCGGGTATTGAAGGTTTTAATCTTTCCGCTAAAGGGAGCAAGAAAATGCTTATCACCTTTCAGACCCAATCCTATGTTCCGGGTCAGTGGTATGGTTTCAGGTTAAGTCCGTTTTACAATATGGAATTCGGAATGTTAAGCAGTTCCACCGAAACACTGCTGCAGAATAAATTGTATTCGAAATTTGGTATAGGATTCATTATCAGTAACGACTATATGGTATTCAATAACTTCATCCTTTCCTTTGCCTATTACCCTACCATTCCGGGAGGAGGCGACCATATTTTCAAATCGAATGCCTATAAAAACAACAATATTGAGCTTCCGGATTTTCAGATTGGAAGACCTGAAATTGTTCCTTATCAGTAATTCATAATCCTTCCGTAACAAAACAAGCAATAATTCGTCCTATAAATAACTAAAACGAATTTATTTTGGAGACGATACTGTCAATCGATAATCTTAATAAGAAATACGGAAACATCCAGGCCCTGAAAAACGTTTCATTTGAAATAAAAAAAGGAAATGTCTATGGAATTCTAGGCCCTAACGGAAGTGGAAAATCAACCACCTTGGGGATTATCCTGAATGTTGTCAATAAAACTTCGGGCAGTTTCATGTGGTTTGAAGGAAAAACTGACACCCATCATGCTCTTAAGAAAGTAGGCGCTATCATCGAGAGGCCGAATTTCTATCCGTATATGACAGCCGAAGAAAATCTGAAATTGGTATGTGACATTAAAGGAATCCATTACGATAAAGTGATGGAAAAACTTGAAGTTGTAGGCCTTTTGGAGCGAAAAGACAGTCAGTTTCAAACGTTTTCTTTAGGAATGAAGCAACGTCTGGCTATTGCTTCCGCGCTGTTAAACGATCCTGAAATACTTATTCTGGACGAACCTACCAACGGATTGGACCCACAGGGAATCCGACAGATTCGCGACATCATAAAATACATCGCTTCATTAGGAACAACAATTTTATTGGCATCCCATCTTTTAGACGAAGTAGAAAAAGTGTGCACACATGTAGTTGTTTTGCAAAAAGGAGAAATATTATATTCAGGCTCTGTACATGAAATCATGGCCAATGAAGGATTCTTTGAATTGCAATCCGATAATAATTCCGAATTAAAAACGCTGCTCCAAAACCATGCTGCAATTGACACAATTGATGAGGAAGATGGAAAATTATACGTGTTTTTAAAATCCCCTTTAGAGGCAGCCGAACTGAACCGTTATTTGTTTCAAAACAATATTTCCCTTCAACACCTTGTAAAACGCAAACACAGTCTGGAAGAACAGTTCCTTCATCTGACAAATCATAAATAACGATTTGAGTTACAGCCTTAATTATATCCGAAAAACCAGCCAGACTAATTCCTGAATACGAAATGAAACGACTTTTAAATATAGAATTACAAAAACTTTGGAAGAACAGAGCCAGCCGTGTGCTGATAATAACCTATTTTGTACTGATTTGCTTCATTTCGTTGATAGCTTCCATAAAATTCGATTTAGGACCTTTTAAATTCGATGCGGCAGAGAGCGGTATTTTTAACTTCCCTTACATATGGCATTTCAACACCTATTTTGTGGCTTGGCTTAAACTATTCCTAGCTGTTGTAATTGTCTCCATGATTGCCAACGAATACAGTTACGGAACGTTAAAACAAAACCTCATCGACGGTATGAGCAAAAAGGAATTCATCTTATCAAAGTTCATTACCGTACTTTTATTTGCCGGAATTTCAACCCTTTTCGTTTTTATTGTCACACTCATTTTAGGGTATTCGTTTTCTTCCTATAACGAATTAAGCATCGTTTTTTCAGATTTAGAATACCTGTTCGCCTATTTTATAAAACTGGTGGCGTTTTTTTCTTTCTGCCTGTTCCTTGGGATATTAATTAAACGATCTGCTTTTGCGCTCGGTTTTTTAATGCTTTGGTTTTTCATCGAGAAAATCATATACGGACTGATGGGCAAATTCGTTTTCGAAGATTTCGACAAAGCTTCTGTAATTTTCAAGTACTTCCCTCTGGAATCAATGTCCAACCTGATTGTAGAACCTATCAGCAGATTGAGCTTTATCAAAACCGTGAGTACTCAAATCGGGGTTGAAAATAGTAAAGATTATGATGTACATTTTTTTCCAATCCTTATTACATTAATTTGGACAGTTATTTTTGTTCTTATGTCGTTTAAAATTCTTAAGAAAAGAGATTTGTAGTATCTTTGGGATACTATGCATGCATCCTACATCAAATACCAGACATTGTTATTGTTGCTTTTCGGCACGGTCGTTAATGCGCAAAACATAACCATTGATAACACGAAGACTCCGGAACAACTTGTTCGTGATCTTTTTACCACCGAGAGCTGTGTGGAACCGTTAAATGTTTCAATTACCGGATGGGATTTCGGTAACGGTGAAAAAAGCTATGCATGGTTTAACAGCAATTCATCCGGATTTCCTCTGGGTCAGGGATTGATTATTTCCACAGGAAGAGCTTCATCTGCTGTAGGGCCTAACACCACATTACTTAGTGAAGGACCAACAAATTGGCCGGGAGATTCTAATTTGGAGCAGGCAATTGGGGAGAGTAACACCATTAATGCCACCATAGTCGAATTTGATTTTGTCTCGGTAACAAATTACATGAGTTTCAATTATATATTTTCATCAGAACAATATTTATCGAATCCTAATTCCAATCAATGCAATTATTCTGATGGTTTTGCCCTTCTTATCAGAAAAAGCACGAACTTCAACTACCAGAATTTGGGGGTTGTTCCCGAAACTACCATTCCGGTAAAAGTAACAACTGTTCGTGGGCCCGGAACAATATGCCCTCCAGCCAATGTTGAATATTTTGATGCTTTCAACGGAAGTAACCATCCAACCAATTATAACGGTCAGACAACGATAATGAATGCAGAGGCCGACATAGAACCCGGAGTCACCTATCATGTAAAATTAGTTATTGCCGATCAGGGAAATAATCTTTATGATTCGGCCATTTTTATAGGCGGAAACACCTTTACCAACGATTATGCCATGGGGGATGACCGCTTAATAGCTGACGGAAACCCACTTTGTCCCGGAGAAACGTTAACGATCTCTCCAGATTATACAGTTCCGGGCACACTGGGTTATACCTGGTATAAAGACGGAAACCCGATTCCCGGTTACATCAATGTGAGCTCCCCTACCTACACCATTA
>NZ_DATIDM010000019.1:0-8140 GCF_035456225.1 Flavobacterium sp.
GATTCCTTCCGGAACTAATTTCTTCACATCGTCTTCAACATCCTGGAAATAACGGTCTTTCGAACCTGTCTGCATTGCTTCAACAGACCCCATTCCGCGGTAAGATTTGAACTTCCTTCCTTCGAAGATAATCGTTTCACCCGGCGATTCTTTAGTTCCTGCCAATAATGAACCTAACATTACGCAGTCAGCACCGGCAGCAATTGCTTTAGGAATATCTCCTGTATAACGGATTCCACCATCAGCAATTACAGGAACACCTATTCCGCGTAAAGCAGCAGCAACTTCCAACACTGCTGAAAATTGAGGGAAACCAACACCGGCAACAACACGGGTTGTACAGATAGAACCAGGTCCGATTCCGACTTTTACAGCATCGGCCCCGTTTTCTGCCAAGTATAAAGCAGCCTCTGGAGTAGCGATATTTCCAACCACCACATCCAATTCGGGGAATTTAGCTTTTACTTGTTTTAAAACGTCTACAACACCTTTGGTGTGACCATGAGCCGTATCGATGATAACAGCGTCTACTCCGGCGTTAACTAAAGCAGTTGCTCTTTCTACTGCATCGGCTGTAACACCAAGGGCAGCAGCAACGCGTAAACGTCCGAATTTATCTTTGTTAGCGTTAGGCTTTTGGGTAAGTTTTGTAATATCTCTGAAAGTAATTAAACCGATTAATTTTTTTTCGGAATTAACTACCGGTAATTTTTCGATTTTATTTTCCTGAAGAATTTCTTCGGCAGTTGCTAAAGTTGTTCCTTCGGGAGCCGTAACCAATTTTTCTGAAGTCATAACTTCCGTAATGGCGCGGGTATTGTTTTTCTCGAAACGTAAATCGCGGTTGGTAACAATTCCTTTTAAAATCAGATTGTTATCTACAACCGGAATTCCTCCGATACCGAATTCGCGCATCGCTAATTTTGCATCACCAACGGTAGCCGTTAAAGGTAAAGTCACCGGATCGATAATCATTCCGCTTTCCGCACGTTTTACTTTACGCACTTTAGCAGCCTGTTGTTCGATGGTCATATTCTTATGTAAAACACCAATTCCGCCTTCACGAGCCATAGCGATTGCCATAGAACTTTCAGTAACCGTATCCATTGCTGCAGATACAATTGGAACGTTAAGTGTAATGTTTTTTGAAAACTTTGTTTTGATACTTACTTCGCGTGGAAGTATTTCGGAATAGTTTGGAACCAGAAGAACATCATCGTAGGTTAGACCTTCACCGATAATTTTAGCTGTATGTGCTTTCATGTTGCAATTTGTAGTTAAATTGCATGCAAATATAGTACATTTAAACTTCTTATGAAAACCGTTTTAACTTAACTTTAAAAAACAAATTCCAAAGAAGCGTAAAACACTCTCGGTTCTGAAGGAATAATCCCAGGTCCCGGGTATCCTGTGGCTCTTCTTGTAAAATACCAGTTATCGGTTAAGTTATTTATCCCGCCCTCCAGTTTGAATCGTTTCCACTTATAGGCCGCTGAAAAATCCATTACGTAATAGGACGGAATTTGCCCGAAAATACCATAGACATTATCATTAGGGTCTGTCGGGTGATTTTCAGCATCGGTAAACTGGGACGAAACGTATGTAAACTGCAGACTCGATAAAAAGTTCTTATATCCCATTCCCATACCCGATTTTATATTGTACAAAGGAACAAACTCTACTTCATTTCCTTTGACATTAGCCTTGTCGGATTCCAGGTATTCAGAGCCAGTAACAGACACATTTGAAAATACATTCCAGACAAAGCTATCGGAATCTCCGAAGAATGTTTTTCCAATGTTCCAATCCAACATCGATTCAAAACCGTATGTTATTGCCGTTCCTATGTTATCACGTAAACGAACCACTGCGGCCCCTCCACCTGGATTTGGAGCTTCGTACTCCCCTATCTTCTGATCATAATACAAGGCAAAACCACTGATATCGAAAGTCACTTTATCAAATAACTTTCCTCTCACTCCCACATCCGATGTGTATCCGCTTTCATCGGTAATACCTTCGGCAATGGCCTGACTCGGGCTGGCGGTACGAATATCGTTAAAAGTTACAGAACGGTAATTTTGAGAAATGTTACCGTAAATTTCTATTTTACTTTTAGGCTTATAACTTAATCCTACACCTAACAGTAAGAAGTTACGTTCCTTAATAATGTTTTCATAAATGGTTTTGTCTTCCAGGATATTTCCAGCCAAATCCTTGGTGATTTCCCTATAATATCCGTCTGCCTGTGTTTTTATATATTCATATCTGAAACCAGGCGTAACCGAAAATTTTGGAGAAATTTTAAAGATATTTTCTCCGAAAAGAGCGGCATTCAGGTTAGGATAAACATACGATGACTGATTGGCGTATGTTGGGAATTCATCGGTAGCCAATTCGAAATCGGCATCACTTCCTGAACTACCCGGACCTTGGGCACCAGTATTTCGGGATTGATAATACTTGAAGCCAATTAAAAAGGCATTTGATTTATTAAAGAAAGAGTATTTTTTCAAGTAACGGGCTTCAGCACCCCAATTGACAAAATCTCCCAGAATAAGATCCCGTTCTGTTCCCGGAGTATCTGGATTTGAAACACGGTTGGAACGGTATCCTAAAGCTTCCCTTGACGCATCCAATCCGAATAACTGCAAAGAAAAATTAGCATCATTTTTAAATCGGTGCTTCAATCGAAGTGAATATAGATTCCAATCAACCGAAAACCAGTTACGTGTACGGTTACTCTGTGTCGGATCCTGATTAAACATATAATCCGTTAAACCCCCTGGCTGTTTTGCCAGATAATCAAAATGAGTGTAATCAAAATGCAGTGACGTATTCGCAGTGAACTGATAATTCAAATTGGCAAAGAAGTTTTTGGCATCAAATTGAGAATTCGGTCTGAAACCACTGCCTTGTTTATAGTTGTAAAACGAATAATAACTAAACTTTCCTTTGGTACCGCTTAAACTGGTAAAATTGGTAAACAGGTTATACGAACCACCGGTAATTCTATTGGTAAATTCTATTTCTTTCTTGCTGGGACTTTTTAATTTAAAGTTGATCATTCCCCCGAATTGGGTTCCGTACTGTAGCGATGCCGCCCCACGAACGATTTGAATCTCCTCCAAAGCTTCTGTTGGTGTGGCATAATAACTTTCCGGATAACCTAAAACATCGGCACTGATATCGTACCCGTTTTGACGCGTATTGAAATTGGATGTACGGTTCGGGTCCAAACCACGGCCTCCTATGGATAACTGCAATCCTCCGTCACTATTCTCATTAATGGTCAACCCGACCACCTGCGAGTAAATCTGACGGGCATTATTAGTTGCTTTGTTAGCCGTTAACTTATCCAGTACAACAACTTCTGTTTTTTTTCCGGCGTAAATTGCCGTTTCCTCGACATCCTTTAATTTACGGATAGCTTCAATATTTTCTTTTTGCTTGTTGATTACAACTTCTGAAAGTGTTTTGCCCAATGGGTGAAGCACCACTCGGAGAAATGTCTCATTTTGTGTAATGCTCACCGATTTTTCAACCATCGCATAATTTTCGGCGAAAAAAACGAAAACATAATTCCCATTATTCTTAACATTAATGGTAAAATCCCCTCGTTTGTCGGTAATGAAACTTCTGCCGTTACTTTTATCGATTATCTCGACACCCGCAAGGATTTTCCCCGAATTATCAGTTACCGTCCCGGAAAATTTATATTGCGAGAACACATTAAGTGACAAAAAAAGTAATAAAAAGTATTTATAATCCTTTAATTTCATCGTTAAACGGAAGTATCCAGGTTTTATGTTTAAATGATTCATTTTCTTTTGCAAGATTAACATTGGGGTCGATATATTTTCGGCTTAAACGACCATTGAGCGCAACATAACTTTCGACTCTGACTTCAGGGTCATTAATGCCGGTTTTTTTATAATGGTCGTGTAAAAAATGGGCGTATTCTAAAATAAAATCGGGTTGAAACGACATTTGCTTTTCCTGAAAAGGGGTCAGAAAATCGCTGTTGTTCACGTAAATGGTCTTTTTGGTAATGGCATCGGTAACTTTGAATTGCGTATACCCGGATTTTTCCATAAGCATTACGCGCCAGGAAAAACGAAAGCCTTCTTCGGTCCAGAAAAGTTCTCCCGGATACAGCAAATAGCGAAATGGGAAAAGCAATTGTAATACCATGAAAGCAGCAATGAAACCAACTTTTAATTTCTCAAAACCTATAAATTCTTGATTTTTTACACGTCCGTTTTCAAACAAATGCCAGTTCCCTTTAAATAATCCGAAGATTTTCTTCAGTACCTTTTTATGAAAATCGGATTCAAAGAAAATCAACGTACTGATGATCATTACATAAGGAAAAACACCTATGGGAAACAACATTTTGGTAAAAACGTGAAAAATGATGACCAGCAGAAAAGCCAGTATTCTTGTTCGTTTGTAAAGCAGTAAAAAGGGAATGGTTAAATCATAAATTGCTCCACACCAGCTAAATGCGTAATGCGCCCAATTTTCATTGAGGAATTCCCCAACGAAAGGCATTCCGGAACTCATCGGCAACCACATTTTTAAGGGCATAGCTTCGAGCAGCCAGTCTGAATTGAGTTTTGCCAATCCCGCATAAAAATAGACGATTGCCAACATAAGTCTGACAACATCAACGGTCCAGGAAGGTATTCGCTGAAATGCTTTCTCTGGATTTTTTAAAGCATCTACCGAATAAGCAGCATTTGCCGGCAAAAAAATCAACAGGAAACTGACCAATGAAATAAAATAATAGTGATTAAGATAAGTCGTTTTATCCATCAGTTCGATGTAGGTAAATCCGAGGAAAAAAACTGTTATCGCCATTCTGTATTTGTAGCCTATTGCAACCATAAGTGCTGCCAAACCACAAATAAAAAACAACAAATACGTAAAATTCCCGAAAGGTTTAACCCATTCGAAACCGTAAAAGGTAAAATGAAAATTAGGTTTAATATACATCTTTTCCACCCAACCGTAACTTACGAACCGGATGATACTAAACAGCATCATTAAACCAAACGCCAGCCTGAAAAAGGCCAGCGTCGCGGTTTCTGTTGTTTTATTAAGATATATTTTTAGACTGTCAATCATGATTAATCACCGTCTGCATCAACATAATCTACTGTAATATTAAGAGCCGGCATCATATCGGTTTTAAAATAAACCACATTCCACTGCATTTCATCATATGCAGCGATCATTTTACTGTTATCAGTAAAAATCTGTTCCGAAAAACTATCGCTCAACACAGAATTTGCACTGGAAACAGTTGCAAACTGACTATTGATAATGGTGCTTAAAGGCTGCCCGTTTTTTACCACATTCAAATAATCCAAATACGCTTTTAAGCCCGGTCCTGTTTGAGAAGAATTAAAATATTTTCCATTGAAAAAGTCTTGAGAAGCTTTTACAGCCTCATTCAATAAAACCTTTGAAATATCATTTTTATAATATGCTTCCACTTTATTTCCATAGGTTGTCCCACTTGAAAAAATTCCTGCAGGGATACCTACTTTTCCGGCACGCACATTCTTTTCATAATTCTTTACATAGATATTAACCATGCGGTTAACCGAACTGCTTACCGAGTTTCCGTTACTTCCAATAAAAGTTGATCTATAACTTGCGTTCCAATCGTTTACAATCAAATCCGCGTTGCTTTTCAGTTTCGCTGACAAATCTGTAAGGTACTGTTTGTATTTTGCAGCGTTAGTGTTTGACGTATAAAAAGTTACAATTGTTGCATCATCAGCACCTAAACCGTTTATCATATAATCAAGTGCCGGAAAACCTTGCTTATCAAATTGCGAAAGAAGAGCAAAGTTATATGTTCCTGATGCTATGTTAGCTTCAATACCGGTAGTGTTCGTAGGATAAATATTTGTACAATTCACAAAATTTATTTGTTCTGCTTTACCGATTTCATACAATGAAACATACTGAAAAGCTTTATAGGCATCAATCCAGGCTGTTCTTACTTCCTCTAATGCAATTTCAGAAGGAGCTGTTGTAAAAGTTGCCGTTACTGTCTGAAGCGTATTTACTTTTGCCTGATAATTTTCAAAAGCAGGGATAATCAAATTATCTGCCCAATTCGTTAAAAGTGCCGTTCTGTCATAACCGTCTCCTGAAGAACCCGAACCAGTACTATCACTGGAAGAACAAGCTGCAAAGAACACAGTAAAACCGATTAAAAGAAGTATTTTTTTCATTTTTGAAAATTTTTGCAAAAGTATAAAAAAACAGAAGAGTTTCCCTTCTGTTCTAATCAATTTTTATATTAGTTAACCGTTTCGGCTTCAGCTACCGTAAATCCGAATCGAGTAGCTATTTGTTCTGCCAATCCGTCGATGTGCTCATTTAGGTAATCAACATCCCAAAGTCCGAAGGTACCTCCTGTCAATTCATTCAGGATAGCATCGACTTCTGCTTTTGTCATATATGGCATGTTTGTTCCGGGTTTGTTAGTATAACGTAAACTCATGATAAACCCATATCCTTCAGAAAGTTCGTGGAATGCTTTCGCTCCACCATCAGTAGCCAATTTAGCTTTACCTTCTTTTAAATAGAATACAGCTCTAACCGCAGGAACCAATGCTAATTTTTCCTTGATGATATCGATTTGCATATCACGAGTTACATAATCACCTGCTGTAATTGCTGCTCTACCTTTTCTGAAAGCCAATTCGATATCTTCTTTTAAAGTTCCGAAATCAGAATCATCATCCACTTGCTTGATATAGCTGCTCCAAAATTTACGAACAGGGCTCTCCGCAGCTAGATCGTCACCTCCATAGATGTAACCATATGCTTCATCCCAAAGATGCTCCATTTTAGTGTAATTTTGACCTTGTTCTAAAACCTTATTTGTATTGTTTGCCCTGTTTGAACCCTGATCCAAAACATTTTTACTTAAATAATTATTCACGATCTGGTCTAAGAAACAAGCGCCCATCATACCTTTTAAAAGTACTTGTTGAGGCTCTAATCCATTAACAGCAAATAAACGCTTTGAAGTACCATCTAAATAAGTTCCTGCAGTTCCTGCAGAAGCTTCATGTCCACCACTAGCCAAGTTAGCATTAGTGAACTGATTTTCAAAAAAAAATCTTACGCTAAGCGGTTCTACTGCGCTACCATCTCCGTTGAAGTTAACGAAGAAATCTGTTGAAGCAGCAGTTTTATTTTTTAATTGTTTATCTGTAGCTGCATTCAAATCAGCGTTTGTAAATTGACCATTTACGTTGCTAAACATGTCAGATAATTTTGAAGCATCAACAACGGCCCCAGCATTTCCTTGGTTCTTAATATAAGCTCCCATTTCATCCAACATAAGAATTCTGTTAGTCTGACCTGTAAAGTCAACTGTTGACGCACCAGATCTTTCAAATGTATAAGTTTCAGGAGTTGTATAATTGAACTCTTGGTAATGAACACCATCTTCTGAACATGAAATAGCAAAAAAAGCCGTAACTGGTAATGAAACTAAAAGAAGTATTTTTCTCATTTTTGTTGAATTTTTTTACAAAAGTATAAAAAAACAGAAGAGTTTCCCCTTCTGTTTTAATCAATTTTCATATTAGTTAACCGTTTCAGCTTGAGCTACTGTAAATCCGAATCGAGTAGCTATTTGTTCTGCCAATCCGTCGATGTGCTCATTTAGGTAATCAACATCCCAAAGTCCGTTTGTTCCAGCAGTCAATTCATTTAATATTGCATCAACTTCCGCTTTTGTCATGTATGGAGCATTTGTACCCGGTTTGTTAGTATAACGCAAACTCATGATAAATCCATATCCTTCAGAAAGCGCATGGAAAGCTTTAGCACCAGAATCTTCAATCAATTTAGCTTTTCCTTCTTTAAGATAGAATACCGCTCTAACAGCAGGAACCAATGCTAATTTTTGTTTGATGATTGCGATTTGAGCATCACGTGTAGCATAATCATTTGCTGTAATTGCCGCTCTACCTTTTCTGAAAGCCAATTCGATATCTTCTTTTAAAGTTCCGAAATCAGAATCATCATCCACTTGCTTGATATAGCTGCTCCAAAATTTACGAACAGGGCTCTCCGCAGCTAGATCGTCACCTCCATAGATGTA
>NZ_DATIDM010000020.1:0-3982 GCF_035456225.1 Flavobacterium sp.
CTTGAGGCTATCGAACGTTCGTTATCTAATTCTAGCGCTGTTTACGAATGGATTACTTGGAATAATGATACTAAAGAAGGTACTTTTGTTTCTGTGCCTCAAAGACTTCAGATTCCAGAAAACATTAAAGAGCAGTTAATCGTAGAGTTGTACAACAAATAATAATTAGACATCAGTCGAAATAAATATGGCAATATTTAATTTTCAGAAGCCCGATAAAGTTATCATGATCGATTCAACCGATTTTGAAGGTAAATTTGAATTTAGACCTTTAGAACCGGGTTATGGATTGACTATTGGTAACGCATTAAGACGTGTTTTGCTTTCTTCTTTGGAAGGATATGCAATTACTTCAGTTCGTATAGAAGGTGTAGAACATGAGTTCTCTACTATTGCTGGAGTAGTTGAAGATGTTACAGAAATTATCCTTAACCTTAAACAGGTACGTTTCAAACGTCAGATTGAGGATATCGATAACGAGTCTGTTTCTATTTCCTTCACAGGTAAAGATCAGTTGACTGCGGGTGATTTCCAAAAATTCATCTCCGGTTTCCAGGTGTTGAATCCTGAATTGGTTATCTGTAACCTTGATAGCAAAATTTCCATCAACATGGAATTGACTATCGAAAAAGGACGCGGTTATGTTCCAGCAGAAGAAAACAAAAAACAAAACGCAGCTATAGGAACTATTTTTACAGACTCTATCTATACACCGGTAAAGAATGTAAAATATTCAATTGAAAACTTCCGTGTGGAGCAAAAAACCGATTACGAAAAATTGGTTTTCGAAATCATCACTGACGGTTCAATTCATCCTAAAGATGCCTTAACAGAAGCAGCTAAAACTTTGATTCATCACTTTATGTTGTTCTCTGACGAAAGAATCACGCTTGAGGCTGATGAAATTGCTCAAACAGAATCCTATGACGAAGAGTCATTACACATGAGACAATTGCTTAAAACCAAGCTTGTTGATATGGATCTGTCTGTGAGAGCATTAAATTGTTTGAAAGCGGCTGAAGTTGAAACACTTGGCGATTTAGTGTCATTCAACAAAAATGATTTAATGAAGTTCCGTAACTTCGGTAAAAAATCATTAACAGAGTTAGACGAATTAGTCGCTGTTAAAGGTTTAAATTTCGGAATGGATTTAGCTAAATACAAATTAGATAAAGAATAAATTACTTCATATTTTGCGCTCCTACTAATGGATTGATGCAAGATGAAGGTTAAACTCAGTTAGTCATGAGACACGGAAAAAAAGTAAATCATTTAAGCAGACAAACTGGCCACAGAAAGGCTATGTTAGCTAATATGGCTTGTTCTTTAATCGAGCACAAGCGTATCAACACTACTGTTGCTAAAGCAAAAGCTTTGAAACAGTTCGTTGAACCATTAATTACAAAATCAAAAGAAGATACAACTCACAACCGTCGTATCGTTTTCTCTTACTTGAGAAACAAATACGGTGTTACTGAGTTATTCAGAGAAGTTGCTGCGAAAGTAGGAGACCGTCCAGGTGGATATACTCGTATCATCAAGTTAGGAAACCGTCTTGGGGATAACGCTGATATGGCAATGATCGAATTAGTAGACTTCAACGAATTGTACAACGGAGGTAAGAAAGAAGTTAAAAAAGCAACTACTCGTCGTGGTAGAGCTAAAAAAACTGAAGCTACTCCAGAAGCTCCTGCAGCTGAAGCTACAGAAAATACAGAAGCTACTGAATAATCATGAAACAATTGATTTTTCAATAAAAATTAAGGATAAACTTTTAGAGTTTGTCCTTTTTTTTTGCCTTTTTTTTCCTTTCGGGGAAGCACCTGATAAGGTTGGGTTCTTTTGGAGCACGACTATAGGTGTTTTTTTTGCCGTGTTCCCGCTGTCCGCTGTATTTTTTTGGAAGCTTCGAGAGCTTCAGCCTCCAAAAAAGATGCCGCTCCCATCGGGGCTAGAGAAAAACTTTTGGCTTCTTTTAAACGAAATTTTTTTAACGGCAGAATTTGAATTAACTTTGCACAACTTTTTACAACACAACTACAGAGATGAAATATTCAAATCGAAATCAAGCACTTCTATTGTTGAATGACGGAACGATTTTCTACGGGAAATCTATCGGGATCGAAGGGAAAACATTCGGAGAAGTATGCTTTAACACCGGAATGACAGGATATCAGGAAATCTTTACCGATCCTTCATATTTCGGTCAGATTATGGTGGCGACCAACGCACACATTGGAAACTACGGTGTTCACGCCGATGAAACCGATTCTGACAGCATCAAAATTGCAGGTTTGGTTTGTAAAAACTTCAGTTTTAATTATTCAAGACCCGATGCAGAAGGAAGTCTATTGGAATACTTCGAAAAAGTAAACCTGGTTGCCATTTCTGATGTTGATACCAGAGCTTTGGTTTCTTATATCCGTAATCACGGTGCTCAAAACGCCGTAATCTGTACAGATGGAACTCCGGTGGAAGAACTGAAAAAACAGTTAGCTGATGTGCCAAATATGAAAGGTTTGGAATTGGCATCTACCGTTTCAACCAAAGAGGCTTATTTCTTTGGTGACGAAAAAGCAACATTTAAAGTGGCTGCTTTGGACTTAGGAATCAAGACCAACATCCTGCGCTGTCTTGCCGAAAGAGACTGTTACATCAAAGTATTCCCATACAATGCAACTTTCGAAGAATTGAAAGCATTCAATCCTGATGGTTATTTCTTGTCTAACGGTCCTGGTGATCCGGAACCATTGAAAGGCGTACAGCAGGTGGCACTTCAAATCATCGCGGAAAATAAACCGGTTTTCGGAATTTGCCTCGGACACCAAACATTAGCTTTGGCTAACGGGATTTCTACCTATAAAATGTTCAACGGTCACCGTGGAATCAACCATCCGGTAATGAACGTAATTACTAACAGAGGTGAAATCACTTCTCAAAACCACGGCTTCGCGGTAAACAGAGAAGAGTTGGAAAAACACCCTGATTTCGAAATAACGCATTTACACCTGAATGACGGTACCGTAGCCGGTATGCGCATGAAAAACAAAGCGGTTTTCTCGGTGCAGTACCACCCTGAAGCAAGTCCGGGACCACACGATGCACGCTATTTATTCGATCAGTTTGTTGACAATATCAAAGAAAGTAAAAAATAATTCGCTTTAGCGATATCAAATAAAAGACAGTATTATGAGCATGATTATCAAAGTTCACGCAAGACAAATATTAGATTCAAGAGGAAATCCAACCGTTGAAGTGGATGTGATTACAGAAAACGGTATTTTAGGAAGGGCCGCTGTACCATCCGGAGCATCAACCGGTGAACATGAAGCAGTGGAATTACGCGACGGCGGAAAAGCATTCATGGGTAAAGGGGTTCTGAAAGCTGTTGAAAACGTGAATACTATTATTGCTTCTGAATTGGTGGGAACATCGGTTTTCGAACAAAATGCAATTGATAAAATGATGATCGAATTGGATGGCACGCCAAACAAATCTAATTTGGGTGCCAACGCAATTCTTGGAGTTTCTTTGGCTGTGGCAAAAGCTGCTGCTAACGAATTGGGGATGCCTTTATATCGTTATGTTGGCGGAGTTTCTGCTAACACGCTTCCGGTTCCGATGATGAATATCATTAACGGAGGTTCGCACTCTGACGCGCCAATCGCATTTCAGGAATTCATGATTATGCCGGTGAAAGCTCAAAACTTCACTCACGCCATGCAAATGGGTACGGAAATTTTCCATAACCTTAAAAAAGTATTACACGACAGAAATCTTTCTACAGCAGTAGGAGATGAAGGAGGTTTTGCACCGAACTTGGCCGGAGGAACTGAAGATGCTTTGGATTCTATCAAATTAGCTGTTGAGAAAGCAGGATATACTTTCGGAGACGATATCATGATCGCTCTTGACTGTGCGGCTTCTGAGTTTTATGTTAACGGAAAATACGATTACACCAAATTCGAAGGGGAAACAGGAA
>NZ_DATIDM010000021.1:0-9273 GCF_035456225.1 Flavobacterium sp.
GTAAAAGGAGTTGGTTTCGATTGGGAAGAACCGCATCAGGTTTGGGAGAAGGTACAGGAGGAATTGGGCGAATTGCAGCATGAGGTTGAAAATGCAAATCAGGATAAAATAGAAGCCGAATTTGGCGATGTTTTGTTCTCGATGATAAATTATGCACGGTTCTTAAATATCAACCCGGAAGATGCCTTGGAACGCACGAATAAGAAGTTTATGAAGCGATTTATGTATCTGGAAAGCAAAGCCAATGAGTTAGGAAAACCGCTTTCGGAAATGACCTTGGCCGAGATGGATGTTTTTTGGGAGGAAGCGAAGAAGTTGTAAGGGATAAGGGAAAAGGGAAAAGGGATAAGGAAAAAGAGAAAAGGAAAAAGGGAAAAGGGAAAAGGAAAAAGTATGATAGCAAAAACTCCTGTACCGCCATATTACGCAGTGATTTTTACTTCTGAAAGATCGGAAATGGAAGAAGGGTATTCCCAAACGGCAGATCGCATGGTTGAATTGGCCAGCCAGCAGCCCGGATTTTTGGGAGTGGAATCGGCTCGAAACGAAATCGGGATCACAGTTTCCTATTGGAGTGATTTAGAATCCATTAAAAACTGGAAAATGAACGCTGAACACGCCATTGCTCGTGAAAAAGGCAGAACCGATTGGTATAACGAATTTAAAGTACGCATCGCTAAAGTAGAACGCGATTATGATTTTACAAAATAACAAAGCAGGAATGAAAAAAATTACCCTTTTATTACTATTGATATCCAACGTGCTAATGGCTCAAAAGGCTGTTAAAGTAACGGAACAGACTTTAAAAATTAAACCGAATGCTACAGAAGAATTAAATTTTGGCTTTACGGAAGGGGACAGAATTGTTTTTACTTTTTCGGAAGACAACGGTAAAAAAATGAGCGAAGTTTCCGTTGCCGAATATCCGGATAATATCAAATTTAAGGTGGTGGATGATAAAAAGGTGAAGAAGCAGGAAATTGTGGTGATTCACAAATCGGCCTATCAATTCAAATTCAAAAATGAGAGTTCGGAAGGGAGAACTGTTTATGTATTGATTCAGCGCATTCCTCCAGGTGAGGCTGCAGCTAATTTTGATACTGCTGTAAAATGGGTAACGGTACAGGACACAACATGGAATTCGGCAACCAAAGATGTGGTTTTAGGCTATGATACGCTGATGGTTCAGAAAACCAGAAAAATTGTCGACTATGAAAAGAAATACGAAGAAATGGTTTTGGATAAAAGTCAGAGGGTAAACGCTAAAACCACTCTTGATACCAACAGAACCAGTGTTCATTTTACCTTACCAAAAAACTTGATTTCCGAAAACGAAACCAAAAAAGTCGTTGCTTGGGCCTATTGGGTTGGAGTAGGAAAAGAAAGCAATGATTACTGGAACCAGAACCGAAAAATGATTGTAGGTGCTGTACAGGGTGTCGCGTCCTATTTTTCAACACCTTTGGGCGGAATCGCGGCTGGGGCAATTACGAATTTAGCGTTGCCTTCCAACGGTGAAGATGTGGAATATGCCTTGGTTAATGAAGAAAACAAAAAACTGTTTATGGAGGAAAAACCAATTAAATCCTTCGATTTTGGAAAAGGTGTGGCCACTTTTAAAAAATTCACGGAAAGTAATATGCTTCAAGGTCGTTACTTCGTAATGCTGAAAAATGATAACTACGTTCAGTCGATAGATGTTAACGTGAAAGTTTCGGCTATAATCGAACATAAAAAGTTTAAAGATGAAACGTATATGGATAGACAGATTACACCGAGAATTTCGAAGAAAATAGTGTCTGAACCAACCATTACGACACGCAAAATGTTAGTGACTTGGGATTACGGGCGAAAATAAATTTTTAAACGTTGATAATTTTTGCATCCATCTTCACACTATTTATTAAAGTTTGATAGACAACACAGTAACGTTCGGTTAATTTTAAAAGTGCCTGTATTTTTTCGTCACTTTCGTTTGTTTTGATTTCAAAAATCAGTCGGATTTCTTTGAAACCGACCGGAACGTCTTTTGAGATTCCCAACGTTCCCCGAAAATCTATGTCGCCTTCAGCTTTTACAATGGCTTCCTCCAGATTAATTTCAAGAGAGGTTGCAACAGCGTTTAGGGTTACACCCGCACAGGCTACCAACGATTCCAGTAACATGTCACCGGAACATAATTGTAAACCGCTTCCGCCTGTTGCAGGATGAAGGCCGGCTTCTGATATTCTTAAACCGGTTTCAATTTTACAGGAAATATTTTCGCCGATATGTCCCTCTGCTTTTAAGGTTATCAAGGCAGCATCTCCATTTTTGGCATATTTCTCTTTTAAGGGCGTTTGCATTTTTTTTAATTCCTCGCTGGTCATAATCATATAGGATTTTAAAATCTGTATGGTATAAAAAAACCGCAGCTTATTTGATAAGGTGCGGTTTTTATTTGTGTTCTGCTTATTCCTGTTTAAGGCTTCGGATCTGTTTTAGTTTCTCTTTCCAGGTTTTCAACTCCTCTTTGTGACGGTCAATGCTTTTCTGCACTTCTTTTACAAACGGATTTTCCGTTTTCGAATTTTTACCGCTGGAGATAAACTGGATGTTGTTTTCCAATTGGATGATTTCGCTCTGCATCTCGTCAATCTTACGCATGATGAAGATTTGTTCGTTTTGAAGCTGTCTTGTATCTTCATTTCCGGAAAGTTGCTCTAAACGATTGCTGAATTTTGCCATTTCAGCGTCTTTCTTGGACAAACTCAATTTATCGAACAACGCGTCTAATATCTTGTTGAATTTACCTTCAATATGACGTCTGGCATGCGGCACTTTACCAAATGATTTCCAGGTTTCGATATGCTTTTTAATCGCATCCAAATCGGTTTTGTGTTCTCCGATCAGCTGAAAATCTTTGAGGCTTTCCAAATACTCTTTTTTCTTGTCGAAAGCTTCCACCTCTTCATTACTGGCTTCGTTGCGTTTTTCGTGCATTCTGTCGAAGTAATGGTTGCAGGCATCTTTGAAATCTTTCCAAACGCTATCGGAATATTTTTTCGGCACATGACCAATTTTTTTCCATTCTTCCTGAATTTGTTTCATGATTGGCGTTGTGCTGCCAAAATCTTCACTTTCCTGTAATGATTTTGCTTTTTCAACCAAGGCCATTTTTTTATTCAGGTTGTCCTGCTGGTCTTTTTTAATGTCTTTGTAGAATGTGTTTTTTTGTGCGTTGAAATTGCGGACAGCCTCTTTGAAACTGGCCCATGTAGCTTCGTTAACTTCTAATGGCACTTTTCCTGCTTTCATAAATGCAGCGCGCAAAGCTTCTATTTTTTCAATTTGGCCCTGCCATGCGCTGTGAGCAGTTATTTTTTCGTTGGCAATTTCTTCTATTTGGGCAATGATTTCGTTTTTCTTTGCCAAATTTTCAACTTCGATTTCTCGTACTTTAGCAAAAATAGCCTCACGTTTGTCATGAAGTTGTTTTGTCAGTTCACTGAAACGGTTCCATAATTCCTCACGGTGCTCGCGGGAAACCGGACCAATCTCTTCTTTCCAGATTTTATGCAGCGATTGTAATTCACGGAATGCTTTTGGAACATCTTCTTCATTAACCAATTCTTCGACGCGTGTAATGATCTTTGATTTCAATTCATAGTTGTGCTTGAAGTCTAAATCACGTGCTTCGCGGTCTAAATGCAAATGGTCGTAAAAACGCTCAATATGAAAATGGAAATTATTCCAGACATGGTTGTATTTGTCACGCGGAATCGGACCGGCATTTTTCCATCGGTCGCGCAATTCATTTACCGTTTTTAGCATTTCCTGCATGTTTTCGCCGGAATTGTCAATAACGTTTTTCAGCTCTTCAATTATCGCTAAACGAATGTCTAAATTGTGTTTAAGGCTGTTTTGGATTTGCTTGAAATGCTGGTTTTTCTGATCCCTGTATTGATTGTATATCGCATCGAATTTATGTTTCAGCGGGAAATGGTATTCAAATCCGCTGGTGTCGCCATTGTTTTCATGGCTGTATTCATCACGCTTCTCATCGATAAAATGATGGTATTTTACCAGAAATTCTTTTTTGATTTCTTCTACGTGATTGCGAATCGAAAGTAATTTTTCGTTGGTAACTAATTTATGAAGTTCCTCGGTCAGCTCTTCCATCGACATAGCTTCGTAGTTAAGCATCGGGATGTCATGTCCTTCGCTGATGCTTTCGTCCTCGCTCTCTTCTGCATTTGAACTCTCAATTGCTTCTATGGCTGATTGATTTGTTTTTTGAGCTGTTTCCTCTTGTGTAATTTGCTCCTGTCCTTCTGCCTCTGGCAGGTTATCATTCTTTTCTTCTAACATTGTAAGTAATGCTTAAGTTTAACATAATTGAGCCGAAAGATACTTAAACAGGCCGATAATTCAAAAGAAAACCGGTTAAATAAACAGATTTTTCTGTTTAAATGTAAATGTGGTAAAGGGGAGCGAATGGTTTAGGATTTATCGGTGAGCCATTTTCCCGTCTTCCGTTGCAATCTTGCTGAAAAAGCAAGGATTTCCACTGCAGCCGGGGCTATTGAAATAATGGTATTGATTACCAGGATGGTTTGGTTTTTTTGATATTATCGGTTCCAGATTTCCCATGCTTTTTCGGCCTGAAAAATCAGCATATCATGACCGTTTTTGGTTGTTGCACCATTTTCTTTGGCCAAACGTAAAAATTTGGTTTCCTCGGGGTTGTAAATCAAATCGAAAGCAATGTGGTTTTCGCTAAACAAAGAATAATCCAAAGGCGGACAAGCATCAATATTCGGAAACGTACCGACTGGTGTGGTGTTGATGATAATCTGGTATTCACTGAAAAGTTCTTTTGTAAGTTCTTCATACGAAAGTTGATATTCTGTCGGAGTTCTGGAAACAAAATCATAATCGATATGAAGTTTTCTCAACGCATAGGCTATGGCTTTACTTGCTCCGCCTGTTCCGAGAATCAACGCTCTTTTGTGTCTTTTTTTGAGAAGTGGCTTCAGTGCTTTTTTAAATCCGTAAAAATCAGAGTTGTATCCTTTCAGATTCCCTTTTTTTGAAATTTTTATTACGTTGACTGCCCCAATTATTTTTGCGTTTTTTGATAAAGAAGATAACAGCGGAATCACCTCTTCCTTATAAGGGATGGTTACGTTCAGGCCTTTCAGGTTTTTAGTTTCGGCTATGATTTTCGGAAATTCATCAATGGTAGCTAGGTCGAAATTAGCATACGAATAATGCTTGAAATTGATTTTTTCGAATTTCTCCGTAAAGTGTTTTTTGGAAAACGAATAACTGATGTTCTTTCCAATCAATCCAAACTGTTTCTTTTTCGGTTTTTTTTCTTTTTTCGATTTCATCTCTATTCATTTAAAACAGTAATTGAACTGAAAAAAATACGGTCAATTAGTTTGTTCCTAACTGACCGTAAAGTTAATAGTAAAATGTGGTATTTGGTTTACTATTCGTCTGCTTTTTTATGTTTAGCGATGGCATTCTGGACAATTTTTAAGTTCCAGATTACCGGGAATAATTCTTCTAATAAAGTCTTGTTTTCGAAATTCAATCGCAATCCGTTAGCTAGGTGGAATTTTCCTTTGGTGTCATCCTGAATCATGAAATACAATCCGGCCAAACGATATTCGATTTCGTACTCTTCCGGAAAAAATTCGGTTGCTTTCAACAAGGTTTGAACCGCACTGTCAAATTCGCCCAGGAATTGTAAAATGTCTGCCCAGAACAACCAGGTGTCCAATTCGTGATCGCCGAATTCCACTGCTTTTCGGAAACCGTATTCTGCTTCCTCAAAGAAATGCAATGCTTTGTTGATGATGGCATAACGTTTCCAGTATAATTTGTTTTCATTGTCGATTCCAATAGCTTTATTTACATAGTATAAGGCTTTTTGGAAATTTTTCAGACGAATGTAAAAGTCTGTTATGGCAATCCACGCTTTGTCTAACAATGGATCTTCATGAACGGTTTTCAGATAAAATTGCAAAGCCAGTTCATCGTTGCCTAATTTTTCATGACATTTCCCTACACGCAACAAGGCGAATGACGTTGCGTCATCCAATTCCATGGTGGTCATGTAGCAATCAATGGCTTCCTGGTATTTTTTCAGTTTCTCAAAGGCTTTTGCTTTTTCAAGGTAAGCGCCCAGGAAGTTTTCATCGATCAATGTTGCATAATCAAAAGCACGAATCGCCTGATTATAATCTTTTACAGTGTAGTATTGGCGTCCCAACTGATGCCATGCCACTTCGCTGTAAGGATTTCTGTCGATGAAACTGTTTAGGAACAAAATGGCTTCATTAAATTGGTCCAGGAAGTCAAAGCAGTATACGACATTGTATAAAGCGGAATGATCTTCCATGTCTTCATCCAGGCATTTGATAAAGTTTTCCTTTGCCAGTTCCAATTCGTCCATAAATAAATACTCCATCCCGATTAAGTTGTATACATCTGCATAATCGTCGGTATATTTAAGGGCGTATTTTAATAATTCAACGGCTTTTTCGTGTTCGTCTCTCTTTGAATGGATATTTGCCTTCTGAATGTAAATTTCTTCGTTGGTAGGTTCGATGGCATATAGCTCGTTCAGCATTTTTTCAGCTATGTCGAGTTTGTCCTCGAATATTAAAAGTTCTACTTGAACCAACTTCAAACCGGTTGATTTGGGGTGTTGTTCTAAGCCTAATTTTAAAGCCTTTTTGGCTAAGTTTATTCTGCCCGTGTCGAGATAGTGAAGAATGATGTCTTCAAACTCTTCAGAGTCAAAGAAGAATACCTTGTTGGTTTTCAACATTGATTCAAACTTTGATAAGGATAAACTGTTTTCCTCTTCCTCGTTACTCAAATACATACTCCACTTGTTTAAAATTATCCTTATTAAAATTACTAAAGGTTTTAGGCCTTTTATTGATGAACGTTTTTATGTTGTAAACAATATTATTAACAATTGGCTGATAGCTGTCAGCTGTTGGCTTTTAATTCCTCCATCACTTCGTTCATAGCTTCAAGAATGATGCCACAACCTTCTTCAATCTCCTCATTAGACAAGGTCAGGGGCGGAGTGATGCGGATGGCGCACCCTTCAAACAATAACCAGAATAAAATCAGTCCTTTGTCCTGACATTTAAATATTACTTTATTGGTGATTTCAGGACTTTCTGTCATTGCGGCCAACATTAAACCTTCGCCTCGAACCTCTTTAATTAAAGGATGTACCAGTAATTTACGAATTAATTGCTCTTTTTCCAACGTTTTGGGCATTAAATCGGTTTCAAGGAGTTCTTTTAATGTGGCTAGACATGCGGCAGCTATTACAGGGTGACCTCCAAAAGTTGTGATGTGTCCTAATTTAGGATCATGACTCAACAAATCCATGTATTCGGACTTTGCCATAAAGGCACCTACCGGCATACCGCCACCCATTCCTTTGCCCATCACAACCACATCAGGAACTACATCGTATTTTTGGAATCCGAACAGTTTTCCGGTACGGCCAAACCCGGGCTGAATTTCGTCTAAAATCATCAATGCGCCTACTTCATCACAACGCTGGCGGACTTTTTTAAGGAAATCGTTGTGAGGCTGAATGAATCCTGCGCCTCCCTGAATGGTTTCCAAAATGATTCCCGCTGTTTTTTCCGTGATTTTCAATAAATCTTCTTCATTGTTGAAGGTGATGAAATCCACATCCGGTATTAGCGGACGAAAGATCTGCTTGCGTTCTTCAAATCCCATTACGCTCATCGAGCCCATAGTGTTTCCATGATAAGCGTTAAAACAGGAGATGAGCTGGCTTCTTCCTGTAACGCGACGGGCCAATTTTAAAGCACCTTCCGTTGCTTCTGTACCAGAATTTACTAAATACACTTTGTCTAAAGGAGCTGGGGTGTTTTCGGCTAATAACCTGCATAATTCTACCGAAGGATCTTGAGCGTATTCTCCATAAACCATTACGTGGGCGTATTTGTCCAATTGGTTTACCATGGCTTCGCGAACTCTGGGATGCTGATGTCCAAGCGTGCAGGCAGAGACGCCGGCTACGAAGTCCAGATAAGCTCTTCCGTTGGTGTCGTATATGTAGGAACCTTTGGCGTGAGAAACTTCCATTCCTAATGGGTGAGGTGAAGTTTGTGCCTGGTATTGGTAGAAATCTTTAATCATTTTATTCTTCTTCTGTGTAACAGTAATTGTTGTAATAGGTGACTATTTCAGGTATATTCTTCGAATTAAATGTCCTGCTTTTTATTTTCTTGATAATGCTCTCACAATCGGCAAAATATTTCAGTGACCTGCTTTTAAAACTGAAGGAAATCTCGGTTGCGAATTCTTCACTATCGCGTTTCACAAAATATGTTGTCGCAAAATCGTCGGTTAATGGATAGGGAGGAGCACTGTTGCCGGCGTCCGTTGGTTTATGAAATGTTTGATTTGTAGCAGGAAATATGGTTCTTATGTCTCCCGCGCGAAAATTCGGTGTATAAGTTCCAATTTGGTTTTTTCGGTACAGATTGATATCTCCTTCTTCAACTACTTCCATTATTATTGGATTGGAGTATTTGTCAGGTTTTTGGTATTCGTATTTTTCATAAAAACCATAACCTGAAAATATGATGCCTTTTGCCATCTCATAATTCCATTCTGTTTTTTCGTCTTCTTCTGAAATGCGGAAGTATATCTTATTTCTTTTGATTTCGCCCAGACCTTCCATAGTTGTATTGTCAATAAAAACTATAGTCGCATTTCTCTCCTGACAATAGCAGGTAATGCAAAATTGAAAGAAAATAAGAAATAGAAAAAATCTTTTCATTTAAACAATTTTGGGATAATTATTTCTTTTTCTTCTTTTTGGCCGGAGCCGGAGTGGCTTTCTTCGGAGGTTTTCCATACTCCAAAGTTTCTTTTTTGACCTCCATCGGTTCCTCGGCTTTTAATAGTTCCTTTTTGCTGTCTACGGCTATTTTTTCTCCTAATTCTTTTTCTTCTTTAGGGAAGATGTCTTCCAGTGTTTTTATTTCCTCATCACCCCGCCAAATGAATCCTCTTAACTTTCGTGCATTTTCCGGTAGGTCTTTTTCAGGGTAAATTTCTCCTTGAGGATTCACAAATTTAGTCACCGTTTGGATTTTGTTGTCTTCTAATTCTAGATGAATACTGCTGCACACGCCTTTGTCGATACCTACCAATTCGTTTTTTTCATTGTACATATAGTAAATCATTTCGGCATTTTTTACCATATCAACTTCG
>NZ_DATIDM010000022.1:0-2672 GCF_035456225.1 Flavobacterium sp.
AGATGCAGCAAAAACTTTTTTAAGGGATCTTCCAACCGCTTGGGATGATACAAAACTGCTGGATGGTTATCCTGGAAAGTTTACCGTTATTGCTCGTCAAAAAGCTGATAATTGGTTTGTTGGTGGAATTAATTCGGGAAAGAAAGAAAAAATCCAGCACTTAAAATTTGATTTTTTACCCGAAGGAAAAAAATACAAACTAACATTAATTGCTGACGGAATTCATGATAAATCTTTTTCAACACAATACTTAGTTGTGGATAAAACAACTGCAATCGATGTTAAAATGTTGAACTTAGGAGGTTTTGTTGCATCAATACAAATTATTAAATAACCCAATACAATGAATTTTAAAATCAAATTTCTTGCTCCTATTGTATTAATTCTGATATTCAGTTTTAAGAACATCAATCCTACTTATACCTTACATAAAGACTATCTTTCTATACCACTAACTCAAGGGACATTAAATATTATTCCAATAACAGCAAATTCAATTAGGATTCAGATAAAGGGTGAAAATATAAAGCAGGATGAAGAATTAATTCTTGTAAATAAATTACCAGTACCTGATTTTAAGGTTACTGAAACGAATGAAGAAATTCAGTTAAAAACGGCTTCTATAATGGTTTTATTTAATAAAAAAACCAAAGTATTGAATTTTAAAGATAGTAAAGGAAATGTATTTTTAAGCGAAAAAATAGATAGCAGAAAAATGGCTTCAAGTTCTGTAAATGGAAATCCGTGTTACATAGTGGAGCAAAGTTTTGATTCGCCAAAAAATGAATTCCTTTTTGGTTTGGGACAATTTCAGGATGGACATTATAATCTAAAAAACATTAGCCAAAAATTAACTCAGGTTAATACTCAAATAGCAGTTCCTTTTTTATACTCGAATAAAGGATATGGAATTCTTTGGCATCAATATGGGCTTACCGAGTTTAATCCAAATGATAATTTGATTACACTTACTAAAAACGAAAAACCATCGGACAATAGCAAAGAAGTTGAAGTTACTACGACAGCAGGAACTCAAAAAATATCACAAAGACAAGCATTATATACGGGGAAATTTACCGTAGAAAATGAAGGTCAATATTCAATAATGCTGGATCTAGGAGATATGGACAGTCGTCATCTGGTTATTATTGATGATAAAACAATTATCGATCAATCTAATTTATGGTTACCGCCAGCAGTTAGTCAATTGGTTAATTTGAAAGCAGGAGAACATTCCGTTCAAATAGTTTGTAATACTACCAATAAACCCAAATTGAGTTTTAAAAAAACCGATAATTCAACAACCTTTCGTTCAATAAATGCTAAATCTTTAGATTATGTGGTTTTCAAAGGCAAAGATACTGATGAAGTAATTAATACCTACAGAAGTGTGTCAGGTCAGGCTCCTATGTTGCCTTTATGGGCTTATGGTTTCTGGCAATGTCGGGAACGTTATACATCTAGTGAACACTTGATAAATACAGTTAAAGAATTTCGCGAAAGAAAATTACCATTAGATGTAATTGTACAAGATTGGCAGTATTGGGGAAATAATGGGTGGGGAGTACCGCAGTTTGACCAAACACACTACCCAAATCCTTCTGGTTTTATCAAAGAATTACACGATTTAAATTCTCACTTTGTAATTTCAATATGGTCAAATCCTGATAAAAATTCGACCATTGGTAAAAAATATGTAGAAGATGGAATGTACATTCCGAACACTAAATGGCTGGATTACTTTAATCCTGAAACAGGTAAAGCGTATTGGAATACCTTAAATGATAATTTATTTTCAAATGGTGTTGATGGTTGGTGGATGGATGCAACGGAGCCAGAAAACGATGCTCTTGTTGGTACAACAACTCATCAGGGGCCTGGAGATTTTTTCCGACTTACATATCCATTATTTGTAAGTAAATCAGTTTATGAAGGACAACGAAAAACGAATCCTGAAAAACGTGTTACAATTTTAACGCGTTCAGCATTTTCAGGTCAACAGCGTTTTGGAACAATCAATTGGTCTGGAGATATTGGCGGAACCTGGGATGGTTTTAAAAAACAAATTATTTCCGGTATGAATTTTACTTTGACAGGAATGCCTTATTGGACAACCGATATTGGTGGTTTTTTCCGTCCAGGAAATGGACAATACAAGGATGAAAATTTCCAGGAATTATTAACCAGATGGTTTCAATGGGGAGCATTTAGTACCATATTTAGAATTCATGGATATCAAACAGAAACAGAACCTTGGAAATACGGTCAGAAAGTAGAAGACAATATGAGAGAAATGTTGAATCTTCGTTACGAATTAATGCCGTACATCTACTCTGAAACATCAAAAATTAAAACGGGTTCTACTTTTATGAGACCTCTTGTAATGGATTTTCAAAATGATGAAAAAGCAGTAAGTCAGCCTTACGAATATATGTTCGGACAATCGTTATTAGTTGCTCCTGTTACTGAATTTGGAGTTACGGATTGGAAAGTGTATTTGCCAAAAGGTTCAAAATGGTATGATTTCTGGTCCGAAAAAAACTTTGATGGAGGTCAGGAAGTTAAAGCAGATGCGCCTTTAAACAGAATTCCATTGTTTGTAAAAGCGGGTTCTATAATTCCTTTTGGTCCAATAGTACAATCGACAAATGAAAAAAAATGGGATAAGCTTG
>NZ_DATIDM010000023.1:0-58771 GCF_035456225.1 Flavobacterium sp.
TTGTATATATGTAGCTATTGGACAAAAAGCTTCTACAGTTGCTGGAATTGCAAAAACTTTAGAAGAAAAAGGAGCAATGGCTTATACAGTGATCGTAGCTGCAAATGCTTCTGATCCTGCTCCAATGCAAGTTTATGCTCCTATGGCAGGTGCTGCAATTGGAGAATATTTTAGAGATTCTGGTCGTCCAGCTTTGATTGTTTATGATGATTTATCTAAACAAGCTGTTGCTTACCGTGAGGTTTCTCTTTTATTAAGAAGACCACCGGGACGTGAAGCATATCCTGGAGACGTTTTCTACCTACACTCTCGTTTATTAGAAAGAGCTTGTAAAGTAATTGCTGATGACAGCATTGCTAAAAACATGAATGACTTACCGGAATCGTTAAGACCAATCGTTAAAGGTGGTGGATCGTTAACAGCGTTACCAATCATCGAAACACAAGCGGGTGACGTTTCTGCTTATATCCCAACAAACGTAATTTCGATTACAGACGGACAGATTTTCTTGGAGTCTGACTTGTTCAACTCAGGGGTACGTCCGGCGATTAACGTAGGTATCTCTGTATCTCGTGTAGGAGGTAATGCGCAAATCAAATCAATGAAAAAAGTATCCGGTACGTTGAAATTAGACCAGGCACAATTCCGTGAGCTTGAAGCGTTCGCGAAATTCGGTTCTGACTTGGATGCTGTTACTTTGAACGTAATTGAAAAAGGTAGACGTAACGTTGAAATCCTGAAACAAGCGGTTAACACTCCGTTTACTGTAGAAGAGCAGGTTGCGATTATCTACGCTGGAACTAAAAACTTATTAAGAAATGTTCCGGTTAACAAAGTAAAAGAATTTGAAAATGATTTCTTGGACTATTTAAAAGCGAAACACAGAGATGTGTTGGACGCTTTAAAAGCTGGTAAATTCGACGATAACATCACTGATGTTTTAGAGAAAGCGGCAAAAGAGATTTCTGCAAAATATTAATATTAAGTGAATAGTGATTAGTAGTTGGTGTATAGCTAACTACTAATTACTGTTTACTAATTACTAAAGAACAATGGCAAACTTAAAGGAAATACGTAACAGAATTACTTCCGTTTCATCTACGATGCAGATTACATCGGCGATGAAGATGGTATCTGCAGCAAAGTTGAAAAAAGCACAGGATGCAATTACAGCGATGCGCCCTTATGCCGAAAAATTAACCGAATTAATCCAAAATCTTAGCGCTTCTTTGGAAGGCGATTTCGCCGGTCAATATACGGAGCAGAGAGAGGTCAAAAAAGTATTGTTGGTTGTTGTTACATCAAACAGAGGTTTGTGTGGCGCTTTCAATGCCAATGTACTTAAACTGGTTAAAAATTTATCAGAGACAACTTATGCCGGTAAAGAAATTGGTATAGTTGCCATCGGAAAGAAAGCAAACGATGCTTTGGTTAAAACAAACACAATTGTTGGTAACCACAGCCCTATTTTTGATGACCTTACATTTGAGAACGCTGCCGCTATCGCAGAATCGTTAACACAATTATTTGTGAATGGCGATTACGATAAAATTGAATTGGTGTACAACCAGTTTAAAAATGCCGCTACTCAAGTTGTAGTAAATGAGCAATTCTTGCCATTGGCACCTATCGAAAGTAACGAAGTAGCTGCTTCTGATTATATTTTTGAGCCGACAAAAGAAGAAATCGTGTTGACTTTGATTCCGAAATCATTAAAAACACAATTGTACAAAGCGGTAAGAGATTCTTTTGCAGCGGAGCATGGAGCGCGTATGACTGCTATGCACAAAGCTACGGACAACGCAACCGAATTGAGAAATCAATTGAAATTAACTTATAACAAAGCGCGTCAGGCTGCCATTACAAACGAAATCTTGGAAATCGTTGGTGGAGCGGAAGCTTTGAATAATTAAGGTAATTTTTAAATAAAAATAAAAAGGCTGTCTTAAAAAAGGCGGCCTTTTTTATGTTTTAATGTTATCAACGATACTTTATTAAGTACAGTTTTTAAAACCAGATAAGTCATTTAAGTTTTTATTATTTTGACTTTTGTATCAGTTTTTTTACATTTATTCGGAAATTCAAATACGAAAAGTGGAAATAAAAGAACTCACCGCCCTGGCTGAAATGACAGCGCAATTGGAATTAATCCGTCAATTGTACCCAAAAATGACCTTTGAGAAATACGAATCTTTTTTAAAGGACATGATTCCGAATAACTATACACAGATTGCGGTTTTTGATAAGGATAATTGTATTGGGATTACAGGCTGCTGGTTTTCGACCAAACTATGGAGCGGAAAATATCTGGAAATTGACAATTTCGTTGTCCACGAAGCATTCCGCTCGCAGGGAATCGGTAAAATGCTGACTGATTTTGTCGAACAGAAAGCGTTGGATTTGGGCTGCACCAATATCGTTTTGGATGCATTTACAACAAATTTCGGAGCGCATCGTTTCTACTACAATCAGGGATATGCGCCCAAAGGGTTTCACTTTGTGAAAATCCTCGACAAAGAAGGACTAACTTAATTTTCTTTCGAAAAGAAACCGACGGATTGCTTACTTTTGTGTAACATTAGTCAAAACAGTACATTTTGAGTCTTTATAAAAACCTTTTTAAACAGACCTTCATTTACGGAATCGCCACGGTGCTTCCGAGAATGATAAGTTTTTTGCTTAATCCGCTCTATGTTGAGTATCTGCCCAACAAGAGCGAATTTGGGGAAATAACCATAATTTTTTCCTGGATGGTTTTTTTCAATGTACTGTTGTCTTATGGAATGGAAACGGCTTTTTTCCGATTTTATAATAAAGAAGAGAATAAGAAAAGCGTAATTGAGACAGCGACAATTTCCCTTGTGTGGTCTACGGCGGCATTTGTGTTGGTAGCCATTCTTTTCAAAAACAGCCTCGCGAGGGCTATCGCGGTCGACCCTCAATATTTTATTTATGCGATATGGATTTTGGCTTTGGACGCTTTGGTGGTCATCCCTTTTTCTAAATTAAGAGCCGAACAACGTCCAACCCGATATGCAGCGATAAAAATTGGAAATGTGCTTATCAGTTTAGGGCTGAACGTTTTCTTTTTGATCTTTCTTCCAAAAATAGTTGCGGCCAATCCGAATGGTTTTTGGGCAAGTATTTATATAGCCAAATTTCAGATAGGTTACATTTTTATAGCCAATTTAATAGCGAGCCTTGCCACCTTAATAGTTTTTATTCCGGATTATTTTACAATGAAATGGCATTTTAACACCCTATTATGGAAACAGATGATTCGTTACGGTGGCCCTATTTTATTTGCCGGAATCGCCTTCGGAATCAATGAACATTTCGATAAAATCCTTCTGCAATATTTAGGGGTAAGTTTGTCTAATATCGGGGCGTATGGTGCCTGTTATAAAATTGGTCTGTTCATGGTATTGTTCCGGACAGCCTATACGTTGGGAATTGAACCGTTCTTTTTCAGCCATGCCGAAAAGGAAAATGCCCAGCAGACCTACGCTACCATAACCAAGTATTTCGTGATTTTTGGTTCGCTGATTTTCCTAGGCGTAGTGGTCTTTTCAGATATCATAAAATTGTTTTTGGTGCCGAATCCGGACTATTGGGATGCTATGAAAGTGGTGCCGTTAATCGTTTTGGCCAACTTCTTTTTGGGAATTTACACGAACTTGTCGGTTTGGTACAAGCTAATCGATAAAACAAAAATCGGGGCTTATATCTCGGCAGTCGGCGCTGTAGTGACCTTGGCTTTAAACTTTCTGCTGATTCCGAAGTTCGGATACATGGGTTCCGCTATCGGGACTTTGGCCGCTTATGGAACCATGATGAGTATATCCTATTATCTTGGAAATAAACACTATCCGATACCGTACGATAAAATGAGAATTTTCGGTTATCTTGGGGTTTCAACATTGTTAGCGGGACTTTCGTTCTATGTTGACATTTTCCGCGAAAGCTATATTTTCGGAATCGCGGCTATTTTAGTATTCACTTATTTTATTTATCATAACGAAAAAGAAACTTTGTTGCGCATTATCCGCCGAAAAGTGGCTTAATTTTTTTATTTTTAGACTTTCAATACAGTAATAGTTATCAGCGATGACAATCAAAATCATTAATAAATCAGAACACCCATTGCCTAATTACGAAACAAATGCTTCGGCAGGGATGGACCTACGGGCAAATATTTCGGAACCTATAACGTTAAAACCGCTGGAAAGAGCATTGGTAAAAACCGGTCTTTTCATCGAATTGCCCATCGGATATGAAGCGCAGGTGCGTCCGAGAAGCGGACTGGCATTCAAAAAAGGCATTACGGTGCTGAATTCTCCCGGAACCGTTGATGCGGATTATCGCGGTGAAATCGGGGTGATTTTGGTAAATTTATCCAATGAGTCTTTCGTAGTTGAAAACGGAGAGCGAATTGCACAGTTAATCATTGCGAAACACGAACGTGCGGAATGGCTGGAAACCGTTGAACTTACCGAAACGTCCCGCGGTGAAGGTGGCTTTGGAAGTACCGGAGTGAAGTAAACAGATTTAATAATTTAAAGACTGAATGATTTTAAATACAGGATTTTTTAATCATTTAATTTTCAATCGCATAATATAAAAATGAAAATAATAGTACCGATGGCCGGACGTGGTTCACGCCTTCGTCCTCACACATTGACCATTCCAAAGCCTTTGATCCCGATTGCAGGAAAGCCGATCGTACACCGTTTGGTAGAAGATATTGCCGGGGTAATCAATCAGGAAATTGAAGAAATTGCCTTCATTATCCATGAGAGTTTTGGCAAGCAGGTTGAAAACGATTTGATTGCCATTGCCGAAAAATTAGGTTCCAAAGGAAGAATCTATTATCAGAATGAAGCTTTGGGAACGGCACATGCCATCATGTGTGCCAAAGAAAGCATGAGCGGTCCTATTGTTGTCGCTTACGCCGATACATTATTCCGTGCGGATTTTACACTTGATACTTCTGCCGATAGCGTGATTTGGGTTAAACAGGTGGAAGACCCGAGCGCTTTCGGTGTGGTACAACTGAACGAAAACAATCAGATTGTGGATTTCGTGGAAAAACCAAAGGAATTTGTTTCTGATTTGGCCATCATCGGAATTTATTATTTCAAAAGCGGCGAAACTTTACGTTCGGAATTACAATATTTATTAGATAATAATGTTGTTAAAGGTGGTGAATACCAATTGACCGACGGATTGGAGAACATGAAACAAAAAGGCATGAAATTTGTGCCTGGTAAAGTAGACGAATGGATGGATTGCGGTAACAAGGAGGTTACGGTAGATACCAATTCACGTATGCTGCGTTTTCTTCATGAGGATGGGGTGGATATGGTTTCGGCTTCGGCAAAAATTGAGAATTCGACCATTATTCCGCCTTGTTTCATCGGGGATGATGTAGTGTTGGTCAATTCGACTGTAGGACCTAATGTGTCTTTGGGAAGAGCAACGCACCTGATGAACACAACAATTAAGAATAGTTTGGTACAAACACATGCGCATATTAAAAATGCCGATTTAGACAATGCCATGATTGGAAACCATGCGGCGTTTGACGGAAATTTTAAAGCAATAAGCATCGGAGATTATTCCGTTTTAGAATAAGATATGAAAGTGAAGGTTTGGATAAAAGTTATAGCTGTTTTGGGAACCATGTTGTTCTCGGGGTTGTCTTTTGCCCAAACTGAACCGGATTCCATCGCCATCGCCAAAAATGAATTTGAAGAGCATTTCTTTGAATCGTTAAAGCAAAAAGGGATTGAAAATTATGATAAGGCAATTGGAGAATTAGCGTTTTGCCTCGCCAAAGAACCCAACAATCCGGTTTTACATCACGAGTTGGGAAAAAATTACCTGGCACTGAAAAAATACCCCGAGGCAGAAAGGGCCTTTCAGAAAGCCGTCGATCTGAACCCCAAAGAACGTTGGTACTGGAACGGCCTGTATGATGTTTATTATGAAACCAAAGATTATCCGCGTTCAATTACCGTGGTTCAGAAACTAATCGAATTTGATAAGGAATTTCAGGATGATTTGGTGTCGCTCTATATGTATACCCGTCAATTTGAAAAAGCATTGGCACTTATTGAGGAAATGGAGCGGACTTCAAATATTTCTCAAATGATGGAAACCTATAAGCTTCAGATTTTGAGCGAAAGCCAGTTCAAAAAGCCCGAAAAGGAACAATTGGAAGCGGCTATTGTAAAATTTCCGCAAGTAGAAGAAAATTATATTCAGTTGATTTATCTGTATTCTGAAAGCAATCAGGAAGATAAAGCCTTGGAAGTGGCCAGGAAATTAGAAAAGAATATTCCTGATTCGGATTGGGCCCAGGTCAGCCTGTTCAAACTTCGACTGAACGAAGGAAATGGTGAGAAGGCGGCTCAGGCGATGTTTGCTATCATGAAAAGTTCTAAAATCGAAACAAAGGTTAAGCATCGGGTCTTAAACGAATTTCTGATTTTCGTTAACAACACCAATTCCTTTGACAAAGAACTGGAACAGGCGGTTGATTATTTCGCCGATGATACCACTGTTAATGTGCCTAAAGAGATCGGTATCTTTTTTCTAAACAAAAAGAAAACGGATAAGGCCATTTATTATTTTGAGAAAAGTCTGTTGAAACAAAAAGACGATATACTCGTCATTGAATTATTGTTGCAGGCGTATACCGACAAAAACCAGTTTGATAAAGTGTACAAGCGAGCCGATGACTATCTTCAAATGTTTCCAACGCATGCACGATTGTATTTTTACGCCGGTATGGCACAAAACCAATTGAAAAATTTCAAAAAAGCGGTTTCGATTTTAAATTCGGGAATAGATTTTGTTGTTGATGACATTGATTTGGAAATTAATTTTAATATTCAATTGGGTGAAGCCTACAACGGACTGGGAGATCAAAATAAAAAATACAGCTATTTCAACAAGGCGGAACAATTGTTAAAACAAAAAAAATAATGCAAAAATGGTTAGCGGTCTTCGGACTCCTTCTTATATTTTCCTGTAAACCCAAACAATTGGTTGCCGAAAGTGGCGCTGCCGATACTATGGCGATGTCCAAAGTTGTTTCCGGACATTATGCCAACAGGAAAGATTTTGAAACCGTAAACATTAAGGCCAATGCCCGTTATGAAGACGATAAGCAAACCCAAAATGTAAGTGCAGAAATCCGAATCAAGAAAGATGAGAAAATATTGGTAATTGTTCGTTTTTTAGGAATTACGATGGCTAAAGCGATGATTACTCCCGAAAAAGTGAGTTATTACGAAAAGATCAACGGAAAATATTTTGAAGGCGATTATTCGCTTTTAAGCCGATGGCTGGGAACAGATCTTGATTTTCAGAAAGTGCAAAACCTGTTCCTCGGACAGGCAATAGATGATCTCACTAAAGGGAAGTACGAGGAATCTGTTGAAAATAATCTGTACAAGTTAAAAAGCAAAGGGAACGGAAATACCGAAAAAGAATTTTTATTCGAAGGAGCTAATTTTCTGCTGAAAAAAGAAGTTCTTACCCAAAAGAGAGAAGGTCGTTCTTTAGTGATTGATTATCTGTCTCATAAAACTTCATCCAAAGGAATCATGCCGTTCGATATCGCAATTCAGGCGATGCAGGAAAACAAGGTTAATATTGAAATAGGGTATAGTGCCGTTATTTTTGACGAATCATTATCTTTTTCTTATGACGTGCCGAATGGCTACGAACAAATTTTTATTGATTAAATTTGCCAAAATTATTTTACAATGCATAAAATACTGCTCTCTATATTTTTCTTTTGTTTGGCAACTGTTGCCTGGGCACAACCCAATGATGACAAGCAACGCCAGTTAGAAGAACGAAAAGCGCAACTTCAGAAGGAAATTCAGGAGGTGCAGATCCGTCTTCAGGAAGAAAAGAAAAAGGAAAAAAATATTTTGGGTCAGATTGCTCAACAGAATAAGAAAATTCAGTTGAGCCAGAAACTCATCAATACCACTTCCAAGCAGAAACGAATGCTTTCGGATGATATTTACCTGAAACAATTGGAAATCAATAAGCTAAACCGTGAGTTGAAAGACCTGAAAACGGATTATGCCAATATGATTGTAAAGTCCTATAAAAGCCGTTCGGAGCAGAGCCGTTATATGTTTCTTTTGTCCTCACAAAATTTCCTTCAGGCCTATAAGCGCATGCAGTACATGAAACAGTATGCCAGTTTCAGGAAAATGCAGGGAGAGGAAATCAAGATAAAAACCAATCAGCTTTCTCAAGCCACAGAGGTACTCGAAGTTAAGAAGAAAGAAAAGGAGAAAGTAATTAAGGAAAGCGAACAGGAGAAAAAGGAATATGAAAAAGACAAGGCTGAACAACAGCGTTTAGCCCAAATTGTTCAGAAAGATAAAAAGAAATACGCTGCCGAGATTAAAAAGATGCAGGCCGAAACGCGAAAAATCGACAAACAGATTCAGAAGATGATTCGCGAGGCAATTGCTGCAGCCAATAAGAAAGCCGCCGCCTCCGGAAAAACCATTGTTAACAAATCGTCATCGGGAGCAGCTGATCCTGCTAAATTTGTACTAACGACCGAAGGAAAAGAACTGGCAGATAATTTTAAAGCCAGTCGCGGAAAATTGCCATGGCCAGTACAGAAAGGATATGTCTCTTTGGGTTACGGTGATCAGCCTTACCCTGGATATCCTGATTTGACGGTACACAATAGTGGTGTGGAGATAACAACTGAAAGTGGGTCCAATGCCAGAGCCGTTTTTGCTGGTGAGGTACTGCGTGTCCAAATAATATCAGGTAAAAATATTGCAGTCTATATCCAACACGGAGATTACATTACAGTTTATCTAAACTTATCTAGTGTTTCTGTGTCTACGGGCGATAAAGTGTCAGCAAAACAAAATATTGGTAAAATTCACACCAATTCAGCAGGAAAATGCGTAATGAAATTTATGGTGACGCAAAACACGACAACACTTAATCCACAGAGTTGGATCAGTAATATGTAAACAAAAAAAGCCGCTTAAATCAAGCGGCTTTTTTATATCAGTTTAAAATTACTCCCCAAAAAACAAGGCTTTTAATTCCGTAGCATCGGTAGGTTTCATTTTACCGGCAAGAATCAGGCTCAACTGCTTTCTTCTCAAGGCGGCTTCAAAACGTTTTTTCTCTTCTTCTGTTTCTGGTACTACCTGCGGAATTGGAACCGGATTTCCGGTGTCGTCTACGGCCACAAAGGTATAAATGGCCTGACCGGCACTGTTTTTAATTCCGGATTCGCGGTCTTCCGTCCAGACATCACTCATAATTTCCATTGAACTGGTGAAGGTTCTCGAAACCTTTGCCTCAATAGTAACAACTGCACCCAGTGGGATGGACCTGTTAAAAGCCACATGGTTTACCGAAGCGGTTACACAAATTCTGCGCGAATGTCTACGGGCAGTTATACTCGCCGCACGGTCAATACGCGCTAACAATTCGCCCCCGAAAAGATTGTTCAGTGGGTTGGTTTCACCAGGCAAAACTAAATCAGTTATGACGGTTACAGAGTCGGATGGTTTTTTCTCTTGCATCGCATTGTGTTTTTACAAAGTTAGCAATAAAAGCATAAAAAAATCCTCAAAAATTGAGGATTTAATAATATTATAATTCTTTAATCAGCACCCAGGCTTCTTTATTGTGTGATTTCTGAATTTCTTTCATTTTGGTTTGTGCTTCCGTATAACTGGAAAAACTTCCGTATAAAACCGGGAACAATCCAAATTGATTCTGTTCCAGGCGAATCGGTTCAAAACCTAGCGTTTTCAGTTCATTAAAAATTCTAGTCGCATTTTCTTCATTGCGGAAGGAGCCGGCAACTATATGATACGGCTTTTTGGTATTCTCGGAAACATTCAACGTAACGGCCGGCAGCGGATTTTCAATAAAGAAGGTTGCCTGCTGGATTTTATGTTCCACTTTTTGCTGAACGGCTTTTTCTACCAACAGGCTATCGTTGGCAAACTGCTGTTCGAACTGATATTTATAAGCAGCTCCTCCCGCACCAACTGTCAAAATAATGGCTGCGGCATATTTCAGGAACGAATAATTTTTCTTTCTTTCCGGAGTAAAAACAATAGGTGCCTTCTCTTCCAAAGCTTCCACCTGTGCTTTTAAAACTTCACGCTGGATGGACGGAGTCACCACGGCACTCAAACCGAAAGCATCGGCCAGGTAATTTACCGAAGAAATTGGTTCGAAAACCCAATTCCATTCCGCATTAACCGAAATTTCGCCAATGTTTTTCAAATCCAGGATCTCTCTTCTTTGCAATTGATCTTTCCAAAGCGATACTTCATTCTGCAGGACTATAACAGCTTCATTATATGAGATTTTCTCCTGCAACGAAATATGGTTTGCCAGCAATCCGTCATTGTTTTTCAAATGCGGGTTAAATGAAATGACCTTCTTCGGCGGAAAAAACGTATTGGTATTTTCGTCCAATTGAGCCGATTTGATTTCTGTAAGAAAAGCACCGAAACCCGGTACGGTAACGCACTGGTAACGGTAGAGTAAGGCGGAGATGTAGTTTTCAATCTTCATATCTACAAATTTAATTATTCAATAAGCACAACCAAAAATTATCAACAAATTTTATTAACAATCGTATTTTTGTTGTAACGTTTTGGGAGCGAATGATTTGGGTATTTCAGCAATCCGTATTCCTGCTTTCTCTCCAATCTTTTCTTGCGAAATTGTATAACAATCTCACAAGAAAAGGATTTCCGTTCTATCAGGGCTAGGGGATAAACTATTTTGTTTTTTGTAATCTTTTTATTTCAAAATATAAAAAAAAATGTTTTCCTTTGATTTTCATTTATACGCCATGACAACATCTGATTTATATTATACCCTGGCACTTTTAAAAGTCGAAGGTGTGGGGGACATCGTCGCAAAAAAACTTATCAATCACTGTGGTTCTGCCGAGAAGGTCTTCTCTGAAAAAAGATCCCACCTCCTGGCCATTGACGGTGTCGGTGAGGTGCTTTTAAAAAATCTCAAGAACACGTCTGTATTTGATTTGGCTCAAACTGAAATCCGATTCATCGAAAAGGAAAATATCGATTTTACGTTTTATCAGGAACCTATTTATCCCGAAAGACTGAAACATTGCATTGACAGTCCCGTGGTATTGTTTCAATCCGGCCAAATCGATCTACAGAACCGGAAGCTTATTTCCATAGTCGGTACCCGTCAAATTACCAGTTACGGAACCGATTTCACCAGGAAATTGATTGAGGATTTATCCCCATTGAATCCCGTTATCGTCAGCGGTTTTGCCTATGGTGTGGATATTGTCGCGCATCAGACGGCAATTGACTGCGGTTTGCAGACTATCGGCGTACTCGCGCACGGATTAAACCAGATTTATCCAAAAATGCACAAAAAGTATATCGGTAAAATGGAACAAAATGGCGGGTTTATGACCGAATTTTGGAGTACTTCCAGTCCCGAACGAGAAAACTTCATAAGGCGTAACCGTATCGTTGCCGGAATGTCCGAAGCGACCATAGTAATCGAAAGTGCCGAAAAAGGAGGTTCCCTGATTACCGCAAACATAGCCAATGATTATAATCGTGATGTTTTTGCCGTACCGGGAAGAAGCAGTGATAAGTACAGTCAGGGTTGCAATAATCTGATCAAAACGCAGCGGGCGCATCTGCTGACTTCTGCCGCCGATATTGTATATATGCTTAATTGGGAGTTAGAGGAAAAAAACAGAAATGTTGTTCAGGGACAGCTGTTCATTTCCTTGGAGCCGGAAGAACAGCGGGTTTATGATTTCCTTCAAAAAAACGGAAAAGAGCTTTTAGATATCATCGCCCTCGAATGCGGATTCCCGATTTTTAAAATTTCTTCATTGCTGTTGCAAATGGAATTAAAGGGCGCCATTCGTCCGCTTCCGGGCAGGCTTTTTGAAGCGGTATAAAAGACACTGCCTCAAAAGTCAAAATACTAAAATAGCTTACATGGTATAAAAAAAATCAATTTACCAGAATGTATTGTCATTTGTAAATATATAAGTCATAAAAGATTTTCAAAACACTGAAAACTTAAATGAATTAACTGGTTTAAAAAAACTATATTAAGTTAAACAGTGATGGGTTAAGAATATTAAAACACAAAAGAGGCTGCCTTTTAAGACAGCCTCTTTTTATTTATTCAAATCCTAATTTTTCTCTTACTCTGGCCAGAACGCCATCTGCTATTTTATGCGCTTTTTCGGCGCCCATTTTTAACAGTTGGTCTACTTCCTCCAAATTGTTGATGTAATGATTGTATTTTGCTCTTTCGGTTTCGAATTTGGATACGATCAGTTCAAAAAGCTCCTGCTTTGCGTGTCCGTATCCGTAATTTCCACCTAAATAATTGGCTCTCATTTTCTCGATCTGTTCGTCGGTTGCCAACAAACTGTAGATGGCAAAAGCGTTACAGGTGTCCGGGTTTTTCGGAGCTTCCAACGGTGTGCTATCGGTCTGGATGTTCATTACCTGTTTGCGCAGTGCTTTATCGTCAAGGAAAATATTGATGAAATTATTTCGGGATTTACTCATTTTCTCGCCATCGGTTCCCGGAACGATCATGGTGTTTTCGTCGGTCTTCGCTTCTGGCAACACGAAGGTTTCTCCCATCTGAAAGTTAAAACGGGAAGCCACATCACGGGTGATTTCAACATGCTGTAATTGGTCTTTCCCTACTGGGACGATTTCGGCATCATACAATAAAATATCAGCCGCCATTAGCATCGGATAGGTGAATAAACCGGCGTTCACATCTTCCAAACGGTCGGCTTTGTCTTTAAAAGAATGGGCCAATGTCAGTCGCTGAAATGGAAAAAAACAGCTCAAATACCAGGATAATTCGGCCGTTTGCGGGACATCACTCTGACGATAGAAAACCACTTTGTTAACATCTAAACCACAAGCAAGCCATACCGCTGCCGTACTGTAGGTGTTTTCACGTAACGTTTTTCCGTCTTTGATCTGAGTTACCGAATGGAAATCGGCAATAAAAAGAAACGGTTCGTTTTCGGGTTGATTGGCCATTTCGATAGCTGGTAAAATCGCACCCAAAAGATTTCCTAAATGTGGTGTTCCTGTACTTTGAACTCCGGTTAGTATTTTTGCCATTTGTAAAAAAATTTACGCAAAGGTAAACGTTTTACTAAAATGTTTACCCTGATTTGCTACATTTGGTGCTATGAAAATTTTTAAGATTCTTTTCTGGACACTTTGGCGCATTTGGTTTTATATACTGGTTGTAGTGCCAATTCTGGTGTTGTTTCCTCTTTTGTTCTTATCAATCCTCTCCGAAAAAACATATCCGCAATTTTTTGTGTTGGCTCGTCTTTGGGCCGGAATCATCCTTTATGGAATGGGATTTCATTATGAACTGGAAAAAGACTTCGAGTTGGAGGAAGGTAAAAGTTATATGTTGGTTGCCAACCATACCTCGATGATGGATATTATGCTGATGTTGCTTTTGGTAAAAAAACATCCCTTTGTTTTTGTTGGCAAAAAGGAATTGGTAAAACTGCCTGTTTTTGGATTTTTCTACAAACGCACCTGTATTTTGGTGGACAGAAAAAGTTCCAAAAGTCGTTTCGAAGTTTTTGAACGCGCACAGAAAAGAATCAATCAGGGTTTGAGTATTTGCATCTTTCCGGAGGGCGGTGTGCCGGAAGACGAAAGCATTATTTTAGATGAGTTTAAGGATGGCGCTTTCCGCATCGCAATTGAGCACCAGTTGCCCATTTTACCCATGACGTTCGGGGATGTGAAAGAGCGGTTTTCATTTACTTTTTTCAGCGGAAGCCCCGGAAAAATGAGAATAAAAATTCATCAACCCGTTGAGACGTTCGGTAAAACACTGGAAGATAAAAAGGAAATAAAGGACAGTGTTCGAAATGTTATTTTGGAGCAGCTTACGGAATTTGAAAACACAAAATAATACAAATAAAAAAGCACTCTAACCCAAAAGAGTGCTTTTTACGCCATTTCCCACCACAGAAAATGACTGACTTAACTAAAACTTAACTAACTTAAAAACTATAGCTTATTCCGCTGTAAACGCCTATGAAATAGGGCTTAAAGTTTCCGGTATTGTTATCATATGTGTTGATCTGGTACTTTAGGATAGGTTCTATGTTTGCATGAAGGTTTTTCAGGAAACTGTAGCTTAAACCTAATCCCACATTAGTACTGAAATGTAATTTATTCAGATTGTTTGCCTCACCAATGGCAAGACTTGAGCCTGCCGAAACGACCGAAACTTTGTTGTCATTCAAAAACAGGGAACTCATTCCCCCGATCGCGTCAATACTTAATTTTCTGTTTAAAATTTTATAGGTGAATTCGACAGGAACTTCAACATAATTCATTTTATGGTCTAAATTTCCTTTGAATCGGGTAGTAACAATGCCACTATCATTATAGGCAATTCCTTTTGGATCGGGATTTTCAATTACTATGCTGTTTCCGTTTCCGTTTTCATTTACATATTGTAAGCCGTTTCCGCTTGTGGAATTGTAATAAGAAATATCGTTTGTGCTGTATTCAAAATTCAGGAGATTTACACCGGTACGGACAGACCATTTTTTATTCAACGCGTATTTTAATCCGACACCATAACTCATACTCGTCTGGTAGCTTTTTGAATTCCCATCAAACTGGGGATCCAAAGAAGATCCGGAACCGTTTAAGTTCATATATACCGGAGCAAAATTAGTGCTGACAATCCATTTCGATTTTTTCCCATCTCGGTCATCAGTATTTTTGTCTTCAGATTCTTTTTTAGGATCGGTCTTGGTTTTTGTTCCTTCAGCAATCTTGTTTTGTTTTATTGTTGCAGAGTCTTTAATTATGATAGTACTGCCGGTAGTTTCTTTCGGATTGAATTTTGATTTACTGCTTCCTGATTTGGAAGAAGCCTCGGTTGTCGCAATTTTTGAGTTTCCGTTTGATTCAGCAGCAGTAATGCCAGTATTGCTGATTATGCTTTGTTGTTCTTTTTTCTGCACATATTTACTGCCTACTTCATGAGCTACTTTTGATGTGTTTGCATAAGGATCAAAATTGCCGTCAAAGTCATTTAGTTCAGTGTCAGCATCCATATCGGCTGCAGTAATGTTGTTGTCCTGCAAACGGATTATATCGGTTCCTGACAAACTGTTTTTCGAAGTGGTGTCAGTAGTTGCTGCTTTGTTTTTATCAACAGTAGCTAAAGACTTTTGAGATGCCAATGTTACGCTTTTCTCTGTATCTTTTTTTGTTGAAGTCGGATCGTCAGTATTGGTATTGTGTGACAGATAACTTTCGGTTTTTGAATCCGAATTTTTAGAACTGCTTAAATGGTTTTTTGAAAAAGGATTGCCGGATACAGTGCTTTTATGATTTTTACCAGTAGCATTGTTTTTGTTTTTAGAGGCCGTAATATCTATTTTTTCATTGTCTTGAGCAACAACAGCGTTATCCTTACTGATAAAGCTCTCGGAAGAACCAGATTTTACAATAACATTCTGGGATTTGTTATCCGTCGTTTTTGAGTCGCTTCCAAGGGTAGCTCCCTCATCAGTTTTTTTACTAAAGTGATTGGATACTCCAAAAGGGCCAGCAATGAAAGTAGTGGCAAGCGAAAAGCCAATCAGGAAAACAGCTAGAAAACTGCACAAGCGTGACCATAGGGGAAGAAATTTGGTTTCTTTTTCCCTGGCAGTATTCATTTCGGACTGGATGTTTTCCCAAACCTTGTCGGAAGGAGTAACTTCAAAATCCTTGAATTTTTCTTTAAAAAGGCGGTCTATGTTATTTAATTCGCTCATTTTATGGATGAGAATTTTTTATTTGCGTGATGCGATTCAATTTTATCTTTTAAAATCATTCGGGCTCGGGCCAGATTTGATTTGGATGTTCCGACAGTTATCTTAAGCATTTCGGCTATTTCTTTATGGGAGTAATCGTCTACGACATAAAGATTGAAAACTAATCGGTACCGGTCGGGCAATTGCTGAATTATGGAAACCAAAAAATCCATTGTGAGTGAATCTTCCTCAATTTCCACATCAGGCGAATCGGGAATGTTTTCATGGATTATTTCGAAAATGCCTTCCGTTCGGTATTTCTGCAAAATGTGATTGATTAATACCCGTTTTGCCCATCCTTCAAAAGAACCTTTAAACTCAAATTTGTTTATTTTTTCAAAAATCAATATAAATCCGTCTTGTAAATTATCTTCGGCCTCGGTATAATTTCTTGAATATTTTAAACTGACACCGAATAATTTTGGAGCAAGAAGCCTGTACAACTGCTCTTGAGCTGCTGTATCCTTCTTTTGACAATTATATATGATTTGTTCTAACCCCAAAGCACTACTATATTTTTATTCGACCAGAATGGTATAGGTCAAAAACAAATCGGATTCACTACTATCTTTTCCTTTCCAAAACTTCAATGTATATTCTCCAGTTTCTGTTGGTTTGAATTTTAAATTTTGGGTTGCCACATTTTGATTTTGTAAGGCGGCACATTCTCCATTGGAATACTTAAAAACAGTTGATTCAACGGCAATGGTATTTGTGGAGCCATTTTTTTCAGAATAAAATTTGTTGAAAGCATGGCATTCCGTGGGCCTAACGAATTTTATTTTGATAATATTATCTTTATTTACATTAAAATTGGCGGGTAATTGCACCTCGCTTATAGGCAATAATTCATATGCCACATCCTCTGTTTCCGGCTCTGTACTGCAGGACAAATAAAGAAAAGGAACCAGAAGCAATAAAAAAATCTTTCTCATTTTGTAGGTTGTAGTTATTAGTAAGATGAAATTGAGGTAGAAAGGTTGCGTATGAAAAATAAAAATCCCGAAAAATTTTCGGGATTTTTATTATTTAGTTATTGTTGATTTTGATCAACTCTTTAATTTTTTGCTCCAGTTCTTCCATTAATTCCGGATTGTCTTTGATTAAAGCTTTTACCGCATCACGTCCCTGACCTAGTTTGGTGTCGCCGTAGCTGAACCACGAACCGCTTTTCTTGATGATTTCAAATTCCACAGCCAAGTCTAAAACTTCTCCGGTTTTTGAAATTCCTTCACCATACATGATGTCGAATTCGGCTGTACGGAACGGTGGTGCCACTTTGTTTTTTACAATTTTTACTTTGGTGCGGTTACCCAATACGTTGTCCCCATCTTTAATCTGGGTTGACTTACGGATGTCGATTCGCACCGAAGCATAAAACTTCAAGGCATTACCTCCGGTAGTGGTTTCAGGATTTCCGAACATCACCCCGATTTTTTCACGCAATTGGTTGATGAAGAAAACCGTACAATGTGTTTTGTTGATGGTAGCCGTTAATTTTCGTAAGGCTTGTGACATCAAACGCGCGTGTAATCCCATTTTGGAATCACCCATTTCGCCTTCGATTTCACTTTTTGGTGTCAAGGCGGCAACCGAGTCGATTACCACTAAATCAATCGCTCCCGAACGAATAAGGTTTTCGGCGATTTCCAAAGCCTGTTCCCCGTTGTCCGGTTGTGAAATGATCAGGTTGTCGATGTCTACTCCTAATTTCTGGGCATAAAAACGATCGAAAGCATGTTCCGCATCGATAAATGCAGCGATTCCACCTGTTTTCTGAGCTTCAGCAATGGCGTGTAAAGTTAAAGTGGTTTTACCTGAAGATTCCGGTCCGTAAATTTCTACGATTCTTCCGCGTGGATACCCGTTTACCCCTAAGGCTAAATCCACACCAAGAGAACCGGATGGAATGGAATCTATTTCTTCCACTGCGGCATCTCCCAACTTCATTACGGTTCCTTTTCCGTAGGTTTTGTCCAACTTGTCTAAAGTTAATTGTAAGGCTTTTAATTTGGCTTCTTTCTCTGAACTCATGGTCTATAATTTTTGCTAAAAATAATGTTTTTTTTTAAGTTTCAAATAAGATATTGCCAACATCGGATTAAAAAACTTCGGAGATTGGTATTTATTGGTAAAGTGCTATTCAGAAAAGATAACGTTGTAGTTTTTAAATTGTTAAAAGGACGAAATGCCGCGGATTCTCAAAAAAGTATTTTACTACACTTTTATTTCTGTGTATCCTTATAAAACAGTTTAGCCGCGAATTCACAAATTTAGCAGATTGCCTTTTGTGAATTCACGGCCATTGTTTGCATTGCCGTTTTTAGATCGTTTTTATTGACTCCATCCTCCGCCTAAAGCTCTGTATAAGTCAACCGTAGCGCTTAATTGCTGTTGGGTCAGTCTTGAAAGTTCCAGTTCGGCTTCATATAAATTTCGCTGAACATCCAAAACTTCCAGGTAGGAAACATACCCATTGTAATATCGGGCATTGGATAATTCCAGGTTCTTTCTGGCGGCCATCACCTGTTTGTTGCGTGCCATCCATTCTTCCTTGTACGTTTTCACATCCTGTAACGATTGTTCAACCTCGGAAATGGCTATCAGGTAGATTTTATGGTAATAGAACTTGGATTGTTCGGCTTCCTGTCTGAAGATCTCTACCCTGCGTTTGTTTTTCCCAAAATTGAATATCGGACCAACAACTCCCGCCGAAGCATTCTGAAGGTAGGAGCTGCTCAAGAACAGATCGCTCAATTCGGAATTGGCGAAACCGGCCATTGCCGCTATGTTGAAGGAAGGGAATCGCAGCGCTTGTGCAACACCAATTCTTTCGTTGGCTGCCATATAACGGAGCTCTGCTTCCCTGATATCCGGTCGGTTTTCGAGCAGTTTTGATGGAAGCGAAAGTGGGATGTCGACTAAAATCCTTTGATCATAGTTGGATTTGCCTCGTTCAATCCTTCCCGGAACCTGCCCTATTAAAACAGAAATAACGTTTTCCAAAAAAGTGATTTGTCGCTCGATGCGTGGAATTCCGGCTTCGGCAATGGCTACTTGCTGTTCGATCTGAACTTTGTCCACTTCCGATGTATAGCCTTTTATAAATCGTTCGTTAATAATGTTGAACGATTCTTGTCTGGCAATTAAGGTTTTCTTCGTAATGTCCAATTGATTGTCGAGATCCCTTAACTGAAAATAGGAAATAGCGATGTTACTGATAATTCCTGTCAGTATCACTTTTCGGGCTTCATCGGTGGCTAATAATTCGGCATTCAAAGCTCTGTTTTCATGGCGCACTTTACCCCAGAAATCCAATTCCCAATTCATATTTGCACCCACATTGGACGGAATGAAAGCTTCTTTATTGGCGTTTACGGTTCCCTGGTAATAAAATGACGGCAGCAGATCCGCTTTCGAATAGCCTAATTCTGCTTTGGCTCTTTCTAAACGGGATAGTGCGATTTTCAGGTCGTAATTATTTTCTATGCCTTTGTTGATAAGGCCTTCGAGTACGTCGTCATCAAATACATCAAACCATTTCAGATTGACAACGGATTTGGCGGTATCCACATTAACCTGGGCGTTTTTAAAGGCTTCCTCTTTCGGTTGTTCAGGTCTTGCATATTTCGGGCCTACCAAACAACCCGCTGGAAGCAGTGCCAATACCAAAACGACAACACCTATTTTAAATATCTTACTCATGGCCTGTGGAATTTGGTTCACTATTATTTTCAGATGTTATGGCTTCCTCTTTCTTTTTCCCGAAACTTTCTATGAATACGAAAAGTACAGGAACAAAACATACTCCTAATATGGTAGCAATGAGCATTCCGCTAAATACCGCTGTTCCCATTACTTTACGGGCTTGTGCGCCGGCGCCGGAAGCTGTCAGCAACGGGATTACCCCCAAAATGAAGGCAAATGCAGTCATCAGGATCGGACGGAAACGCAATTTTGCCGCCGTTAATGCCGATTCGAGTAACGGAACTCCTTTTTCGTATTCCGCTTTGGCAAATTCGACAATCAGTATCGCATTTTTAGCCGCCAGTCCGATGAGCAGTACCAGTCCGATTTGGGCAAAAACGTTGTTTACATAATCAGGACTGAACAGTTTACAGAGGAATAATCCCAGGAACGCCCCAAATACGGCAAACGGAGTCCCCAGCAAAACGCTGAAAGGTAGTTTCCAGCTTTCATATTGCGCGGCAAGGATCAGGAATACAAAGACCAAGGCCATGATGAAAACGACATTTCCTTTTCCTTCGGCTGCCTTTTCCTGAAAACTCATGGCCGACCATTCATAACCCATACTTTGCGGCAGGACTTCTTTGGCCGTTTCTTCCAGTGCTTTTAAGGCTTGTGACGAACTGTAACCTGGAGCCGGAGTTCCCCCGATTTCCGCCGAACGGTATAAGTTGAATCGGTTGGTGAACTCGGGTCCGGTTTCCCGTTTAATCGTAGCAATGGAAGACAGCGGAACCATGTTGCCATCCTTCGATTTTATAAAAATTTTGCTGATATCCGTAGGGTTGATAAATTCATCCGCAACCCCCTGAATCAAAACAATATACTGACGGCCGTAACGGTTGAATTCGTTGATGTACTGTCCGCCCAGATTGGCTCCGACGGTAGTATTAACATCTGCCAGTGAAAGGTTCAGTTCTTTTACTTTGTCCCGGTCTATTTCTAAACGTATCTGGGGAACATTGGCATTAAATGTGGTTCGGATGGTGCCGATTTCAGGATGTTTTTTGGCTGCCTCCATAAAATTCTTGGTGTTCTCGGCCAGGTACTGCGGACTGTTTCCTCCCTTGTCCTGCAACATGATGGTGAAACCGGCGGCATTTCCGATACCCGCAATAGGAGGTGGTCCGAAGGCAAATACGGTGGCATCTGTAATTTGGGTAGTGAATTTAGCGTTTAGTTCTTTCATCATTTCTGCCACGTTTTTATCCCGGTGACTCCATTCTACCGGAGAAATGAAAATTAAAGCATTGCTCGTGGCGTTGGAATTTTTCAGCAAACTAAATCCGGCATTGGTGGTATAAAATTCAATGTTTTTATCTTGAGCAAGTATTTGTTCCACTTTTTTGCAGACCTGGCTGGTTCTTTCCAAGGAAGAGGCAGAAGGCAATTCGACATTGATATAGAAGTATCCTTCGTCTTCCTCTGGAACGAATCCGGTTGGAACTTTTTTTCCTAAAATGACGATGACTACTACAACTATTCCGATGAAGATTAGGCTTCGCATGGTTTTTTTAATCAGATGGCCTGCCAATCCGGTATATTTATTAGTGACCGAATCAAATACTCGGTTAAAGCCAGCGAAAAATCGGGCCAGCCAGCCTTTTTGTTCCTTGGCGGGTTTAAGCAATAATGCACATAAAGCCGGACTCAATGTTAGAGCATTGATGGCGGATAAAATAACCGATATCGCAATGGTGATGGCAAACTGCTGGTACAGTCGTCCCGTAATTCCTGGAGTCAATGCCACCGGGATGAATACTGCGGTAAGTACCACGGCAATGGCAATTACCGGTCCGGCCACTTCTTTCATGGCCTGGTTTGTGGCTTCCCTCGGTGTCATTCCGTGTTCGATATGGTGCATGACTGCCTCAACAACCACAATGGCGTCATCAACTACAATACCGATTGCCAACACGAGTCCCAAAAGGGACAATACATTCACTGAAAATCCTAAAAGCGGGAAGAACATGAATACTCCGATTAATGAAACAGGTACCGTAATCAATGGAATTAATGTTGCCTTCCAGTTTTGAAGGAATATGAATACCACCAGGATTACTAAAATAACGGCTTCGAAAAGCGTGTGGACAATCTCATTGATCCCTTCAGAAACCGCTAGCGTAGTGTCTAGAGAAACGTCGTATTTTAAATCGTTCGGGAATTTTTCACTTAATTTTGCGATGGTCTTTTTCACATTTTCCGCTACTTCCAAAGCATTGGATCCCGGCATTTGCTTGATACCGATAACCCCAGCCGGTTTACCGTTTAAACGGGCTTGAGTAAAATAATTTTCTGTTCCCAGTTCGACGGTGGCTACATCTTTTAATCGGATCTGCTGGTTTTTTATATTCGATTTGATGATGATGTTTTCAAAATCCTCCTGTGTTACCAATCGGTCGCTTAACATCACATTATAAGTGAATTCGTTACCGTTTTTTGCCGGCGGGCCTCCGAATTTACCTCCGGGGGCAATGGCGTTTTGTTCCTGAATGGCATTCATCACATCCAAAGCCGTCATATCATATTTAGCCAGTACATCGGGTTTTATCCATACGCGCATGGCATAATTACTTCCTCCATAAAGTAAAACTTCCCCAACTCCTTTAATACGAGCCAGAGGATCCACAACATTGATGGTCGCGTAATTATTTAAAAAATCGGCATTATAAGTGTTGTTGGGCGAATGCAATGAAATCAGAAGCATGGGAACCAACAACGATTTTTTAGTGGAAACCCCGGTGGTTCTTACGTCTTGTGGTAATTTGGGAGTGGCCTCCGCAACCCTGTTTTGGGTAAGCATGGTGGCTACGTCCAAATCGGTACCGATGTCGAAGGTAACGGAAAGTCCCATGTTACCGTCTCCAGCATTGGTGGATTGCATGTACAGCATGTTTTCCACCCCGTTTACCTTTTGTTCTATGGGAGTGGCAACAGCTTGTTCTACATTGATGGCATTGGCTCCCCTGTAACTTCCGTTCACGTTGATAATAGGTGGTGCAATGTCCGGGAATTTAGATACCGGAGTGGTCCGTAGTGACAGAAACCCGATAATTACGATTAAGATGGAGAGCACAATGGCGACAATGGGTCTCCTTACGAAAAAATGATCCATAACTATTCGGTTTGATTAGAGACTTTTTTTTCACCGGTTTCCACAAAAGGAACCGGTTCAACCACCGAGCCCGGCTGAACAAACAGGGTGCCAACTATGGCCACGCGGTCCCCCGATGCCAGTCCTTCGGATATAACCCAATCTGTTCCTATTTTTTCGCCGACACTTACTACTTTTACCTGAATCTTTTTGGTCTGGTCAATGGCGTAAACCTGGTAAATACCCTGCATTTCGGTAACTGCTTTTTGAGGAATCACAATGACATCTTTTTCCGTAGTTACCACGATACGGATTTTCACAAATTGCCCGGATCGAATTATTCTTTCGGGATTTTGGAATTGGGCTTCGAAGGTTACGGTTCCCGTGGTAGGATCTACACTGGCATCTGCAAAATTCATCTTTCCTTTGTAGGGATAGGTACTTCCGTCGGATAGGATCAATTCCAAATCGGTTATAGAGGGAGGTGTCTTTCCGAATTTTCTCTGATATTGTAAAAAGGAAGCTTCACTGACGGCAAAACGCACGCGGACTTCATCTAATCTGGAAACGGTGTTCAGATGTGCCGTATTCCCGATTCTTGAAATATAATCACCAATTCTGGCGTTGCTTATGCCAATAACACCATCAACAGGTGCATAAATATTACAGTAGCCTCTTTCGATTTGTTGGTTTCTCAAGCTGGCTTGGGCACTAGCAAGGCTGGATTTTGTAGTTTTTACCCTTGCAATCGCTGCGTCCAGTTCTCTTTTACTGACCGCATTCATATCGGCCAAAGGTTTTATTCTTTTTAATTCTTCTTCGGCATTCACGTAGTTGCTGTTAAAAGCTGCTACCTGTCCTTTTTCGCGCTCTACCTTTGTGTCATATTCGATAGGGTCTATGGTGTACAACAACTGTCCTTTGTGTACCCGGTCGCCCTCTTTAAAATGTATGCCCTGCAGGATGCCATCTACCCTGGCCACCAGATCAACATCTAAATCTCCAAATGTCTGTGCGGGATATTCCCTGTAAACAGGGACATCACTTTTTTCAACCGTTATATATGGGACTTTTATTGGAGGAATAACTTTTTCTTCTTTTTTGCAGGAAATCCATACAAATGATAAGAAGAACAGTGCAAACACGACTTTTGATTTTTTTAGAGCATTCATCTTGGTTTCCTTTTAAAAATTATAAATAGCCGATTCTTATTTCTTTTCCGTTAGGATTTTTCAACTGCCAAATAGGAGCAGCAGCTATCTGCTCTTTTGGAACTTATTGAAAAACAAAAATTGCGTTCTAGAAATAGTGTAATGTAATTGGGGCAATAACTTTAAAAAACGCCATCGCTGGCAATCTGAATTCTTATAAAAATATTTCGTATGCTTACATACAAATATAAAAAATCTTACACTAAAACAACTGTTTTTGAGATAATTGCACTTTATTTCCGATGAAATATCTAATTGATTTAAATTCTATTATTGTTTTCATGTTCTTGGATTATATTTGTTCCGGAATAAAATAAAACAGCAGGGCAATAAGCAGGTATAAGGTAATCATCTGAATTCCTTTGTACCAGTTTGACATGCCGTCATTGGAAACAACCGTAGTCAATATCACCGCCATAAACATAGCTCCGGTTTCTGCACGATTGAAATTTAAAAACATCGGTTGAGGCCCGATAAAGAAACTCAACAGTATCAGTGAAGGAGCGATAAACAGCGCAACTTGTATGGAACTGCCAAGGGCTATCCCGATGGTAAGATCCACTTTGTTTTTGGCTCCCATGGCAATGGCCGAGAGACTTTCTGCAGCGCCTCCGATTACGGCCACAAACACAATTCCGATAAAGGCGGAAGTCATACCCAGTTCTTTTCCGGTTCCTTCGGCGGCGCCAACCAAGATTTCGCTCATAAAGGCGGCTGTAACCGAGGCTGCAACAAGAGCACCGATGGCTTTTTCTTTGCTCCAGGGTTCATGTTCTTCGTCCATCCGGTTGTCCTTATTTTTATTTATGCTTTTAAACAAGTCAGGGTGCGTTTTAATCATAAAAAAAAGATAAGCGACATAGGCGACCAAAAGACCAATAGCAAGCAGTATGTTGAGGTTGCTCTGATTTTCCTTATAGAGATCCCCCATTTCGACGATGAAAAAGCGATTAAAAGCACTGGGGATAAGCATGCTGCATACTGCCAAAAACATCATGGAGTTGTAGGTGTGTATGGTGGCAGGATTGTATTCCTGACTGTGATGTTTTATTCCCCCAATAAAGAAAGCAACACCTGTGGCCAATAGTAAATTAGCGAGGATTGCTCCGGCCAGGGAGGCCAATACCATTTCGTACAGGCCGGCATTCAGTGCAATGACAGCGATTATTAATTCCGGGGCGTTACCAAATGTGGCATTTAAAAGACCACCAATTGCATCTCCTGTGTAATGGGCCAGATTTTCGGTGGATTCGCCAATCAGTTTTGCAATGGGAATAATGGAAAGGGCTGCCGAGAAGAAAATGAGAGAATCACCCACATGCATTTTTTCCAATACGATGGTTATTGGAATAAAAATGAAGAGCCAAAACACAGAAGGTTTTAAGTATTTTCTCATTTTAAGAGGCTGGTATTTAACTTAATAAAGTTATAGAAATAATTTTTAAGAAGCAGATTATTCTTATATTCTACATTTTTTATCGTTTAAAAACACTAGTTTGAAATTTTACATTAAATGAATTCTGTAGTATTCGGTGACTAATTTTTTAACACATTGAGAATCAATTCGTTTTGAAATTATTTTAAAATGATTATTTTTGCACCCGAATTCTTCCATTTAGAATTCATAACATAATTTCTCACTTAAAGTTTATAGCATGCAACTGTATAACACCTTAAGCGCAGAAGAAAGAGCCGAGCTTATCGATCAAGCCGGAAAACAACGCCTTACGTTGTCTTTCTACGCCTATGCGCACATTGAAGATCCGAAAAAATTCAGAGACGATTTATTTATTGAATGGAACAAGCTTGATGCTTTGGGCCGTACTTATGTAGCCAAAGAAGGTATCAACGCACAAATGTCGGTTCCGGCCGAAAATTTTGAAGCCTTCCGTGATACTCTGGAAGCTTATGATTTCATGCAAGGCATCCGTCTTAATGTAGCTGTGGAGCACGATGATCATTCGTTTTTAAAATTAACTGTGAAAGTGCGTCACAAAATTGTGGCCGACGGTTTAAATGACGAAACGTTCGACGTAACCAATAAAGGGGTTCACTTAAGAGCAAAAGAGTTTAATGCAATTTTGGATGATCCGAATACAATCGTGGTGGATTTCCGAAACCATTACGAAAGTGAAGTAGGTCATTTCAAAGGCGCGATTACCCCGGATGTGGAAACCTTCCGTGAATCGTTACCGATTATCAACGAACAGTTGAAAGACTTCAAAGAAGATAAAAATCTGGTAATGTACTGTACAGGAGGAATCCGATGTGAGAAGGCTTCGGCTTATTTCAAACATCAGGGATTTAAAAACGTTTTTCAGTTGGAAGGCGGTATCATCAATTACGCCAAACAGATTAAGGAAGAAGGTCTGGAAAGCAAATTCATAGGTAAGAACTTCGTGTTCGACCACCGTTTGGGAGAACGTATCACCGAAGATATCGTTTCGCAATGCCACCAATGCGGAAAACCGTGCGACAACCATACGAACTGCGAAAACGATGCCTGCCACTTGTTATTTATCCAGTGTGATGAATGTAAAGAAGCGATGGACAACTGTTGTTCGACCGAATGTCTGGAAATCACGCATTTACCATTAGTGGAACAGATTAAACGCAGAAGAGGAGCGCAGGTGGGGAACAAAGTTTTCCGAAAAGGAAAATCAGAATCGCTGAAATTCAAAAAATCAGGTGAGTTAACCGATACTCCTTTGGCTAAAGCTGACCCGAGCGTTAGCGAACTGGCGAAGCAAAAACCGAAAACCATTCGTCAGAAAATAAAAATCAAAAAGACGTTACTTGGTAAAGTTGAACATTACTACGTAAAAGCACAGATCGGGCTTTTCATTATCGAAAATCAGGAGTTGAATCTTGGGGACAAAGTTTTGATTTCCGGACCAACAACAGGTAACGAAGAACTGGTTTTAGATAAAATGTTCGTTAACGGAACTGAAGCATCCGAGGCAAAACCGGGTGATAAAGTGACATTTGCAGTGCCGTTCCGAGTGCGATTATCCGATAAATTATTTAAAATTATCAGCTAATGACTACCTCTGGAAGAATTGAACTAATGGCGCCGGCAGGAAATTTCGAATCGATGCAGGCTGCTTTGGACAATGGTTGTGATTCCATTTATTTTGGAGTAGAACAACTGAATATGCGTGCGCGTGCCACGGTAAATTTCGTAATGGAAGATTTGCCGGAAATTGCCCGCCGCTGTAACGAAAAAAACGTCAGAACTTATCTGACTTTAAATACGATCATTTATGATCACGATTTGTCGGTCGTGAAAACGTTGCTTACCAAAGCCAAGGAAGCAGGAATCACTGCGGTAATCGCTTCGGACCAGGCGGTAATCATGACGGCAAAAACGATGGGAATCGAAGTTCATATTTCGACCCAGCTGAATGTGACCAATATCGAAACCGTAAAATTCTACAGTCTGTTTGCCGACACTATTGTACTGTCGCGCGAATTAAGTTTGCGTCAGGTAAAGAAAATTACCGATGAAATCGAAAGGGAACAAATCAAAGGGCCTTCGGGGAATCTGGTGGAAATTGAAATATTCGGACACGGAGCTTTATGCATGGCTGTTTCGGGGAAATGTTACTTGAGCCTGCATTCGCATAATTCATCAGCTAACCGTGGTGCCTGCAAACAGAATTGCCGCAAAAAATATACGGTAATCGATCAGGAAAGCGGATTTGAAATCGAAATCGATAACGAGTACATGATGTCGCCGAAAGATTTGTGTACGATTGATTTTCTGGATCAGGTAATCGATTCGGGTATCAAAGTACTGAAACTGGAAGGACGCGGAAGAGCAGCCGATTACGTTGCGACCGTCGTGAAAACATACAGAGAAGCAATAGATGCCTATTACGAGGGGACATTTACCAAAGAAAAGATAAGCACTTGGATGGAAGCCTTGTCAACCGTTTATAACCGCGGATTTTGGTCAGGTTATTATTTGGGACAAAAACTGGGCGAATGGTCGGATAATCCGGGTTCGAGTGCTACGCAGAAAAAGGTATATGTTGGTAAAGGAATGCATTATTTTCCGAAGTCAAATGTGGCCGAATTCAAAATCGAGGCTTACGACATCAAAAAAGGTGATAAGCTTCTGATTACCGGTCCAAGTACGGGAGCGCAGGAATTGGTTTTGGAAGAAATGCTGGTGAACGACCAGGTGTCGGAAAAGGCTACAAAAGGAGACAGTTGTACGCTGAAAGTTCCGTTCCGTATCCGTTTATCGGACAAGATGTATAAAATAGTGGAGAACTAATGGTCATCATAACGTTACAGAGAGACAAATGCATCGGTTGTAATTATTGTGTGGAAATGGCTCCGGCGCAGTTTCAGATGTCTAAAAAAGACGGAAAAACGGTGCTCTTGAAATCGGTTGAAACCAAAGGATTCCATACTTTAAAATCGCCCGATCATTCGATCGTTGAAAATTGTGAACTGGCGGAAAAAGCCTGTCCTGTGAAAATAATTTCGGTAAAGGAAGTCTGAATCAATAATGCCGGAATGCGAATTAAAAAACCTGTTCTGTAGCAATACGGAACAGGTTTTTTTATGAAATGGATTAAAGTTCGACTCCATCGTGCGATTCTCCTGTCGTAGTAGCTGTACTTGTTTTGATCTCCTCATTTGTATGTGCTTTTCCTTCTTCTACCCATGCATCAAATAATTGATAGCCAATGGAAAATACGATTGGACCCACAAATAAGCCGATAAATCCGGACATCATGAATCCGCCGATAACACCAAGGAAAATAACCAACATTGGGACGGAAGCTCCTTTCCCTAAAAGCAGCGGTTTCAATATATTGTCGGACAGTCCGCTTACTGCGAAAAATATAGACCATAAAATAGCAGTAGTAGTACTGTCGCCAGTTGAAAAAAGATAAACGATTACCCCAATATTAACGATGATAGGGCCAATCTGCAAAATGGATAATATCAGACAGATTAATGTCAGCACACCTGCGAAAGGTACACCACAGAGGAACAATCCAAAGGCCTGAATGATGGTCTGTAATACGGCTACTCCCAAAATTCCTTTCACTACCTGATATACCGTAGAGACCGTTATGTTTATAACTTGTTCGCCTTTTTTTGGTCCGGCGACTCTCCTGATTAAATCGGTGGCCAGATTTTGAGAGCTTTTGGATGTCATTAAGAATCCTGCAATAATAAGTGAAAGGATAATTTGCAGGAGCGTCAGTCCGGAGCTGACAATACTTCCCAGTATTATTTTAGAAACATCTATGATTTGTTCTTTGTAATCTGTCACGGCTTTTTCAAGATTGGAGGATGCCGAATTCAGGAAGTTGTATATCTTGTCTCCGATAATAGGCCAGTCCTTCATTTTTTCGGCCGGGGATTCTATTTTTAAGGTTCCGGCTTCCATTTGGTCTTTTACATCAACAATGCTGGAAACTACCGAATTAAAAAAAGTAATGGTAGGAATGATGATGACCAGTAAGAGGATCGTTATTATTAAAAAAGAAGCCAGCCCGCCGCGTCCCTTTAATTTTTTCTGGACAAAATTATATAAGGGATAGAGTATAATGGCAAAGATGATGGCCCATAGAATCGGCATCGTAAAAGGTAGTAAAAGCTTAATGCAGAATCCCATGATAAGGAATATCATTCCCAATTGCAGGATGAGGTCGAATAGCGTTTTGCTATTAAAATCGGAATTATTTTTCATGCCCATTGGTTTTAAAAGTTAGTGAAACGGATAAAAGTTGAATTGTCAGGTTTTATTTTTTCTGATATCAGGGGTATTACTGTCTGATACGAGGCGCCCGATCAGGATTACAGGATACAACACGCCAAAAATGGCTTCCATCTGTACCATGGAACGCGCAAACGGATGGAGCGGAAGGATTTCACCATAACCTGTAGTGGTAATAGTGATGTAACTGAAATATAAAAAATTGGCTTCCAGACTGTTTCTTTCAAATGGCGGCAGGGTAATCTGAAATGCTCCTTCGATATCCTGGAATATATACAAGTAAATGATAGACCAGAGGTTTGCCATCAGCATATAAACCACCACCGATCCCACTACCCGGAATATAGTTACAGGCCCGGGTTCGAATACTTTTATAAGGACCAAAGTAATTAACAGCAAAAGAGCTGCAATCGAAAGGATGAAGTCGGCAACTACAATGAAATTACTGGTATTGAAAAGACTGATCCAACCAACGAGTACAAACAAAACCGGAATAATGGAAATCAGCCTGGCTTGCTTTTTAGTGGTTTCCAATGCAAAAATACCCGCCAAAAGAAAGAGTACCCAGAAAATCTGCATGGCTAACTTTAAAAAGGAATAGCTGCCAAACAACGGAATAAAAAGAAAGTGCATGATGAAAAGCAAAACCAGCATGCTTAAAAGGCCGTCTTCCTTATCCCATAAACCATTGAATAAACGATATTTTTTTGCTTCGACCATAAGGTTTTGTTTTTAATGGAAATCAATCAGTAACTGCAAAAATCAAAGAGAAAGGGTTGCATTTAAATGGGGATGGGTTCGACTTCAACCCTTCCGAGCGGCCGTCTTCCCAATCGGAAAAGCAAAATAATGAGAACCGGTAAAAAACAAATGGCGGATAATACCAAGTAAATATCTTTGTAAGCAAGTAAAATAGCAGCCTGGGAAGTTTGGTTGGAAAGACTTTTTTCAGCCATTTTTTGGGCTTCTGTTTGTGAAAGTCCTTTGTGTAAATATACGTTTTTTGTTTGATTTAACTGATCTTCAGCCAATTGATTTGTAGGGGATAACTGCTGACTCAAACCTGTTTTATGATGGATATTTGCGTTGGTAATCATCGTTCCCAAAATGGCACTTCCTAATAACACGGCCAAAACGACACGGCAAATTACGCCGCTCATCATTCGGGAATCACCTAATTTTTTAGGAATTCCTTCGGCTAAATAAAGCGATGAGGTCGGATAAAGGAATCCTATGGCTAATCCTTTCATGACAAAAGGCTCCAGAAAATCGGAAGGGCTGATTTCGGGGTAAAACCTAAAAAAGAGAATCATGTGGAACAAGCCATAGCAGGTGAAACCCAAAATCCAAATCGTAGCGATGTAGATTTTTTTGTACAGCAGATAAGTAGTCAGCGGAATAGCTATGAAAATCCCAATCAGCATCGACAAATGCGTCCGGGCTTCATATAAAGGGTCGAAACCTAGTATATTGCCCATGAATCCGGATACAACGCTTCCCGTACCATTGATGGCTCCGATGTAGAAAAAGAGAAACGAACCTATGGCCACATTGGTGTACTTGAATACATCAGGATCAATCAGCGGATCTTCGGTAAAGCGGGTGTGAAGGATGTATATTCCGATAATAATAAGTCCAAAAGCAACGGCTAACCCTATTTTCGGGTCCTGAAACCAGTTTCGGGTTTGCCCTTCGGCACATAGGAAAAGAATATCGGTAAACAATAAAATCATCAGGAACCAGCCTCTCCAGTCGAATTGGAAAACACCTTTCATTGGAGCGACATCTTTTCGGTAAAAAATCCACGCCAGAATAATGCCGATGAAAAAATTGATGTTCAGAAAGTAAACACTAAAGGTCCAATTGTGTAAACTGGTGAAACTCGTACCCAAATATTTGTAGATGTGCTGGCTTCCCTGAAGGATGAACTGCATAATCCCGTACATGATGGCCATATTGAAGGCCGGATTGTATTTCAGGATGATGGGAATCATGGTCGCAAATATCCCGATAATCGAAAGGATGGATAAAAGCGAACGCCAAACCGTAAACCATCCAATAGAAGTGGTATATAATGAGGCTGTATTGCAGATTATCGACAAAAAGCTAACGGTTAAAACCATCGTGCGTAGCGGAATTTGTTTGGCAATCTTTATTCCCAATGGTAAAAAGGCTAACATAGCAAAAACGGGAATATAGCTCGAGTAGGTAAAAGCCGTCGTTGATTCTCCGAAATGCCCCAGTATTTGTGAATTGTCGTAAGCCGTTATGTTGAGGGTATTAAAAAAAGGAATGGTCAGGACATACAGCCCGACAAGAATTAAAACGCTTCCTTTTTTTATCTTGCCCATGATTTATTTTTTTACTTCAACTGTTGCATTCATCCCGGGTTTCACGGGTTCAAGTTCCTGTGGACTGGCTTCAAATTCAATTTTTACCGGGATACGTTGTGTGATTTTCACGAAGTTCCCGGTGGAATTATCCGGTTCGACCATCGAAAATTTGGCTCCGGTTGCCGGTGAGAATCCAACTACTTTTCCTTTGAATTCCTTGCCGTCAAGCGCATCGATGGTAATCGTAACCGGTTGTCCCAATTTTATTCGTTCCACCTGCGTTTCTTTGAAATTGGCAATTACCCATAATTTGTGTTTCAGTACAATGGAGGCTATGACCTGATTCGTATTCACCAAATCGCCCACGGAAAGTTCGCGTTCTCCCACAAAACCGTCAATCGGGGCTTTTATGACCGTATATGATAATTGCAGTTTGGCGTTGTCCAGATTGGCTTTTTTGCCTGCTACGGTTGCTTTTGCGGCTTCCAGATTGGTTTTGCTTTGTTGCGTAATGGAACTGCTCGCCATCAATTCGTTCTGTCCCGCTTTCAGATAGGCTTCAGTCGATTTCATTTTGGCAAGTACCTGATCGTATTGGTTTCGCGTCACAGCCGAATCGGCAAACATTTTTTCAAAACGCTGGTAATCTTTTCTTGCTTTTTCAAGATCGGCCATATCACCGGCCAGTTTTTCCCTGGCAGCCGCCTGATTGGATGTCGATGTGATGATAGCCTGTTCCAAAGAATGCAGGTTTCCTTCGGCTATGGCCAAATCGGCTTCGGCCTGTCGTACTTTGATTTGATATTCCGAGTCATCAAGAATGATTAGCGTATCGCCTTTGTGTACAGGCTGGTTGGCCTCGAAACGGATTTCTTTAATATGTCCGCTCGCCCGGGCCGCAATGTTGTTCATATATGATTCCACCTGGGCATTGTTGGTGGTTTCATTTTTGCTGAAGTCAAAAAACAGACTCAATATCCAGAAAACACCCCCCAGCAGAAAAGCAAAAGAAAGGATGGTCAGAATGGTGTTTCTTTTTCGTTCTGATTTTTGAACTGCTTCGGTATTTTGGTTTTCCTGGCTCATAGCGTCTTGGTTTAGAGTTTGCCCATGGCATATTGCAGGGTATAATATTGAATGATCAAATCGAGATTAGCGTTGATGAGTGAAATTTTAGCTCCGTTTAACTGTAATTCGGCATCCACCATATCACTGATCAGGGCAAAGTCATTGTCGTAACGGCTTTTTACAATTCTGTAATTACTCTCCGATAATTCCACGTCTTTTTTATAGGTCGATATGTTTTTTTGGCTTTCAACATACTTCACAAAAACGGTTTTGACTTCTTTGTCGATCTGGTCTTTGGTTACATCCAGAATCGTTTTACTCCGATCAATATCCAACTTGTCACCACTCACCTGATGTTTCAGGTTGTAAAAACTGGAGATGTCCCAATTTAGGGTCAGTCCTGCTGTCCAAAAACTGAGCAGGTTTGGATAATCCGGCCATTGAGCGGGATATTGGGTGTTGAGCATTGCCCCGGCGTATACATTGGGTAAGAATCCGCTTCGGGTGATGCTGAGATTGGATTCGGATACTTTCACGTTTAATTCGGATTGTTTGATTTCATAGCGGTTCTCATACGCTTCGGCCAGGCATTGTTTGATGTCCCGTTCTTCCATGGGAATCATGGTTTCGGCCATTTCGGGCTTTAGAATCGTGTCCGTCGGAATACCAATCAGGATATCCAGATAATTGCTGACCAGTTTGATATTGTTGGTGTCTTCAAATACGGAAACTTCGAATCGGGATTGTTGCAATTCGGTTCGTAATAGATCACTTTTAAGGTTTTGTCCGTTGGCTACCCTCGATTTTAGCTGTTTAATCCTCAAATTGGTGTTGATGATGTTTTGTTTGGTGACTTCTATCTGGCGGTATAGTTTTTCCAATGTGAAATACTGTTGAACAATGGCCAGCTTAATTTCGGCTTCCGTCATTTTAACCGCGGCTTCCTGTAACTGACTGATTAACTCTTGTTTGCTTATTCGGTTATTGATGAGGTTTCCTGTATATACAGGCATGCTGGCAAGGATGTTAGCGGAAGCCTGATAATCGAAGTAATCCACGGTGATGCTTTTTTCATAAAAGCCTTCATATACTTTTGGATTGCCGATGTAATTATAGTTCATGTTCAAGCCGATAACTGGCAGCTTCGCCATTTTCGACTGACTTACATTTTCATTGGCAATGGCCACATCGGTATTGGCAATTTTAATTTGCCGGTTGTTCTCAATTCCCAGTTTCAGGGCTTCCTCTAAAGTTATGCTTCTCACGTTGGTTAAGGAATCATTCTGACCGTATCCTTTTTCCATGCCGATGAGTGCGACAATCAGTAGCAAAAAGACGTATTTTAAGCGCTGTAAGAGGGTAACAGTTATCAATTTTTTTAATTTTAAAAGATTAATAACAAATCGCTTTAAGTAATCAGGAAAAAACAAGGGGAATAGTGTTAATGTCCTGATTATCAAATTTAAATAATTTAACAATAAAAACCTTCTGTTATCCGTTAAAATTACTGCCGGATGTCGGTTGGCGGTCATAAATTGCTTTTGAACGGAAAAAAGTAAAGAAGTTGGTCTTCAGTGGTTTACGGTGAAGGGTGTAATCGGTTGTTTTGAACTTCCGATTTTGGTAATTCCGAATAAAAATTAAATACGACCGGAACTTAAATTAAGAAGTGTTAAGGCTTAAAGTTAATCTGTCAGTCGCCAAATAAAAAAATACTATCTTTACACACAAAATCTATTTACGAATAAGTAGTCTGCCTTGAGGCCGACGATCAATATATATTCAAATTATGGCATGTAACAGTTGTTCAACTTCCGATGGCAGTGCGCCAAAGGGGTGTAAAAATAATGGGACTTGCGGCACCGATAGCTGCAACAAATTAACCGTATTCGATTGGCTTTCCAATATGGCTCTTCCGGGAGGTCAGGAGGTTTTCGACTGCGTTGAGGTTCGTTTTAAAAACGGACGTAAGGAATTTTACCGCAATACCGAAAAACTAACGTTAAGCATCGGTGATATCGTTGCTACAGAATCGTCGCCGGGTCACGATGTGGGTATTGTTACCTTAACCGGAGAATTGGTAAAGGTTCAAATGAAGAAAAAAGGCGTTAACCACGAAGGGGAGGTTCTTAAGATTTACAGAAAAGCATCTCAAAAAGATATCGATATCTGGAGTGACGCCCGCGATAAAGAAGAACCGATGAAAGTTCGTGCGCGCGAATTGGCAATTGCCTTAAAATTGGAAATGAAGATTTCAGATATTGAATTTCAGGGCGATGGTTCAAAGGCCACGTTCTATTATACCGCAAATGACCGTGTCGATTTCCGTCAGCTAATTAAGGATTTTGCCAAAGAATTCAGTACAAGAATCGAGATGAAACAGGTAGGTTTCCGTCAGGAAGCATCCCGTTTGGGAGGAATTGGATCCTGCGGACGCGAATTGTGCTGTTCCACGTGGTTGACCGATTTCCGAAGTGTAAATACGTCTGCGGCACGTTATCAGCAATTGTCACTAAATCCGCAAAAACTGGCGGGTCAGTGTGGTAAATTAAAGTGCTGTCTGAACTACGAATTGGATACTTATCTGGATGCGCTGAAAGGCTTTCCGGACATGGAAACCAAGTTATATACCGAAAAAGGCGATGCGCTTTGTCAGAAGGTGGATATTTTCAAAGGCCTGATGTGGTTCGCCTATACCAATAATTTTGCACAATGGCACGTTTTAAAGGTGGATCAGGTTAAAGAAATCGTGGCATTGAACAAAGAGAAGAAACGTATAGCTGCATTGGAAGATTATACAGTTGAGACGATTGTTGAGGAAGAGAAAGATTTCAAAAATGCTGTAGGACAGGATAGTTTGACACGTTTTGATCAGCCCAAGAAAAAGAAACGTCCCAACAAGAAGCGTCCTACTGCCGATGCCGAAAAGCAAAAAGGAGCACCTGAAAAACAAAATAGACCGGAAAAGCAAAACAGGCCTGCTCCTGAAGGTCAGGGCGGACAGAATAAACCAACTGCTGAAGGGCAACCAAAAAATAATAACCGCAGACCGCGACCAAATAGAAACAAACCATCGAACAATAAAAATGATTCAAAACAATAAATTTTTAATTTTTGGATTCGCCTTATCATTAGCGCTTTTCTCATGCGATAAAAAAAGGGTTTTTGATGAATATCGCGAAATCGACGGTTCCTGGCATAAAAAACAGAAAGTTTCGTTTACTTTTGAGCAAAAGGACACGATTCAGGATTACAATATGTTTGTAAACATCAGAAACAACAATGATTACCCATACAATAATTTGTTTCTTATTGTTTCCATGCTGCAACCGGATGGGGTTACCAAAGTAGATACGTTGGAATACCAAATGGCAAATCCTGACGGTACACTGATGGGTGAAGGGTTTTCCGATGTAAAAGAAAGTAAACTTTGGTATAAGGAAAATACAAGATTTCCCAAAGCAGGGAAGTATATTGTAAGTATTCAACAGGCCGTTCGAGAAACCGGGAAAGTTGCTGGTGTTGAACAATTGCAAGGTGTTTCGGAAGTAGGTTTTAGAATAGAAAAAACGAATTAAAATGGCTCAAATCAATAATAAAAAAGAAGATTTAACTCCGTACGTAAAAAAATTCTGGAAACTGTTTTTTTACTGTTTTGGCGGCGTGATTTTATTTTTCCTGTTTGCTTCCTGGGGACTTTTCGGATCGATGCCTTCGTTTGACGAACTGGAAAATCCAAATTCGAATGTAGCTACGGAAATCATTTCTTCCGATGGAGTAACCATTGGTAAATTCTACCTGGAAAACAGAACGCCGGTTAAATTCGCCGAATTGCCGGATCATTTGGTAAAAGCTTTGGTCGCTACGGAAGATGAGCGTTTTTATGAGCATTCCGGTATCGATACCAAAGGAACGCTTCGTGCCATGTTGAGCCTAGGAAGAAGCGGTGGAGCGAGTACGTTGACACAACAGTTGGCAAAAAACCTTTTCCACGGTGAAGGGTCTAAATTCCTTCCGTTCCGTATTATCCAAAAAGCAAAAGAGTGGATTATCGCTACCAAACTGGAAAGACAATATACCAAACAGGAAATTATTGCCCACTACTTAAACACGGTAGATTTCGTTAATACGGCAGTGGGAATCCGTTCGGCGTCCAAAGTGTATTTCGGAAAAGAACCTAAAGACTTAACCGTAGACGAAGCGGCAATGTTCGTGGGGATGTTGAAAAACCCATCGTTGTTCAATCCTGTACGTCGCCTTCAGAAAGTGACCGACAGACGAAATGTGGTACTTCATCAAATGGAGAAAAACGGGTTTTTAACCAAAGACAAAAAAGAATATTTTCAAAAACAACCTATTGTTTTAAAATTCACACCGGAAAGCCATATTGAAGGAAGTGCTACTTATTTCAGAGAGTACTTGCGTGATTTTATGAAAAAATGGGTAAAAGAAAATCCGAAAAAAGACGGTGACGGCGAATACGATATTTACCGTGACGGTTTGAAAATCTATACCACGATCGATTCCAGAATGCAGCAATATGCCGAGGAAGCAGCTGCGGAACACTTGGCCAACCTGCAACAGGAATTCAACAAAAGACAGAAGGATAATCCAAACGCACCTTTCACGGGTATTACCCCGGATGAAACAAAATCGATTATGGAACGTTCCATGAAAAATTCAGAGCGTTGGCGCATTATGAGTGAAAAAGGTTTCGATGAGAATAGAATCGTAAAATCATTTGATATCCCTACAAAAATGCAGGTGTTCACCTGGAAGGGAGAAAAAGATACGTTGTTGACACCTCGAGATTCCATCTTATATTACAAGCATTTCCTTCAAACGGGTATGATGGCCATGGAGCCTCAAACCGGTCATGTTAAGGCGTGGGTAGGCGGAATCAATTACAAGCATTTCCAATACGACCACGTTGGACAGGGAGCAAGACAGGTTGGTTCTACTTTCAAACCGTTTTTGTATGCCACGGTCATCGAACAATTGAAGATGTCGCCGTGTGACTCAATAATGGATTCTCCATTCACGATGCCACAGGGACGTTATAATATCGATGCCGATTGGACACCTAAAAACTCAACCGGAAATTACCGCGGAATGGTGAATCTGAAATCTGCATTGGCTAATTCCATCAACACGGTTTCGGCTAAACTGATTGATAAAGTAGGACCGGAAGCGGTGGTAGACATGACGAAGAAATTAGGTGTTACCTCTGAAATACCTGTTCAGCCTTCAATCGCTTTGGGAGCTGTAGATATCACTGTGGAACAGATGGTGGCTGCTTTCAGTACATTCGCTAATCAGGGCGTGTATATGAAGCCGCAGGTAATCGTGAAAATCGTGGATAAAAACGGCGTAGTGTTATATGAACCGGTGCCGGAATCCCGTGACGTAATGAGCAAAGATGTTGCCTATACCATGATTAAACTGATGGAAGGGGTTACCGAATACGGAACGGGTTCCCGTTTACGTTGGGGAAGCGCTCCGGAATCGGCAAGAGTTACCGGAGTTCCTTATAACTTAAGAAACCCGATAGCCGGTAAAACAGGAACATCGCAGAATAATTCCGATGGTTGGTTTATCGGTATGGTGCCGAATTTATGTGCCGGAGTCTGGGTTGGAAATGAAGACCGTTCGGCGCATTTCGAACAGACCAATATGGGGCAGGGTGCTACGATGGCCTTGCCTATTTGGGGGATATTCATGAGAAAATGCTACGAGGATGCGAGTCTGGATATTTCGCAGAAACCATTCGAAAAGCCTGAAAATTTCTCAATCAAAGTAGATTGTTATACGCCAAGGAAAGCGGTTGTAGACAGTCTTGCCGTCGAGGAAGATACACAAACCGAAGAATTCGATTTCTAAATAGGAAACGCCTTTTTTAAAAGGCGTTTTTTTTATACTTTTAAGGCCAAAATTAAACAAACACAATCACCATATGATTAATAAAAAAGTAGGTAATGTCCAGGAGGCATTACACGATATAAAAGACGGGCAGACCATCATGTTAGGCGGCTTCGGACTTTGCGGTATCCCCGAAAACAGTATTGCCGAACTTGTCCGAAAAGATGTAAAAGAATTGACATGTATTTCCAATAATGCAGGTGTTGATGATTTCGGATTAGGATTGCTATTGCAAAAACGTCAAATCAAAAAAATGATTTCTTCCTATGTGGGTGAGAACGCCGAATTTGAACGCCAGATGTTAAGCGGCGAACTGGATGTAGAATTGACACCACAAGGAACTTTAGCTGAAAAATGCCGTGCAGCTCAAGCCGGAATCCCAGCTTTTTTCACACCGGCAGGTTATGGTACTGAAGTAGCGGAAGGAAAAGAAGTGCGTGAATTCAACGGAAAAATGCACGTAATGGAATTGGCTTATCACGCTGATTTTTCCATCGTAAAAGCATGGAAAGGCGATGAAGCCGGAAATCTTATTTTCAAAGGAACAGCCAGAAATTTCAACAGTTGTATGGCCGGTGCAGCCAAAATTACCATTGCAGAGGTAGAAGAATTAGTGCCTGCAGGAACTTTGGATCCGAACCAAATTCATATTCCGGGAATCATGGTGCAGCGCATCTTCCAGGGAGAGAAATTTGAAAAACGAATTGAGCAACGTACCGTTAGAAAAAAGTAATCAGTGTTCAGTTTTAAGTGTTCAGTTAAAAAGCATTTGTAAATAAATCTTTGATGAACCTTAACAACTTAATGATTTAAAAAATAGTCATATGTTATCAAAAGAAGATATTGCAAAAAGAATCGCCAAGGAAGTTAAAGACCGTTATTTCGTGAATTTAGGAATCGGGATTCCGACGTTGGTAGCCAATTATGTAAGACATGATATTTCCGTAGAATTCCAGAGCGAAAACGGCGTGTTGGGTATGGGGCCTTTCCCTTTTGAAGGAGAAGAAGATGCCGATGTCATCAACGCTGGAAAACAAACCATCACCACTTTACCGGGAGCAAGTTTCTTTGATTCGGCTTTCAGTTTTGGGATGATCCGCGCGCAGAAAGTCGACCTAACGATTTTAGGAGCGATGGAAGTTTCGGAAAACGGAGACATTGCCAACTGGAAAATTCCGGGCAAAATGGTAAAAGGAATGGGGGGCGCCATGGATTTGGTAGCTTCTGCGGAAAACATCATCGTAGCCATGATGCACGTAAACAAAGCAGGTGAATCGAAAATCCTTAAGAAATGTACGCTTCCGCTAACAGGTGTTGGCTGCGTGAAAAAAGTAGTCACGGAATTGGCTGTTTTGGAAGTCACCCCAAAAGGATTTAAACTTCTTGAAAGAGCTCCGGGTGTTTCTGTGGAGGATATCATTCAAGCGACTGAAGCAGAATTAATCATTGAAGGGGATATTCCGGAAATGATAATTGATTAATTCAATCAAAATATATTGAAAAGCATCTTTGGTAAACTACACTAAAGATGCTTTTTGTTTTTACCTTTGCATTAAAATACGAAACAATGAGTTATCCGAAAGTAATATTAAAGCCAGGAAAAGAAAAATCAGTGCAACGCCGTCACCCATGGGTGTTTAGCGGAGCTGTTTATGGTGTAAGTCAGGAATTGAATGACGGAGAAATGGTGGACGTGGTTGATTCCAACAACAAACACCTGGCAACGGGTTACTTTAGTGATCGAGGCAGTATTGTGGTGCGTATCCTCACTTTCGGAGACGAAACATTTACAGAAAATTTTTGGGGCGACCGATTAAAAAGTGCCTGGGAATTACGAATGAAATTATTGGATCTGAATGAAACCAATGCCTTTCGTTTGATTCACGGTGAAGGTGATGGAATCCCTGGTCTGATCATAGATTATTACGATAAAAACTGGGTTTTGCAGGCGCATTCAAGCGGAATCTTTCATGAGATGGAAAAAATAGCCGAAGCCATACAGTCGAATTTCAAAAATTACTGCGAAACTATTTATTGCAAAAGCAGTGGCACGTTACCGCAAACCGGAAGGGATTTTTTCCTAATGGGCGAAACAAAGGAAACCACAGCAAAAGAGAATACTATTTTGTTTTCGGTAAACTGGGTAGAAGGACAGAAAACCGGTTTCTTTTTGGATCAGAGGGACAATCGGAAATTGCTTGGACAGTACGCCAGGGGGAAACGAGTGCTGAACACATTCTGTTATACCGGAGGGTTTTCCGTTTACGCTATGAGTGCCGGTGCGGAATTGGTTACTTCCGTGGATATCTCCGAAAAAGCAGTGGCACTGGCCGAAAGAAATATGAAACTGAACCATGACGATTGTAACCACGAAGCGGTAGCCTCCGATGTGTTTGCTTTCATGAAAGAGCACGACAAACAATACGACCTGATTGTGTTGGATCCGCCGGCATTCGCTAAAAGCATCAAAAGTAAACATACCGCAACACAAGCCTATAAGCGTTTGAACATTGCCGGTATGAAAGCCATGGCGCCAAAGGGAATCTTATTCACGTTCTCCTGTTCGCAGGTTATCGATGATGTTTTATTTTACAACACCGTAGCTGCGGCTGCCATCGAAACTGGTAGAAATATCCGTGTATTGCATAAATTATCACAAGGCCCGGATCACCCAACCAACATTTATCATCCGGAAGGGCATTACCTTAAAGGGTTGGTATTGTATGTGGAATAGTTTATTAGTTTACAGTCGCAGTGTTCATCTTGAAACTAGGATGAAAAAGAAACCCCGAAAATAATTTTCGGGGTTTCTTTTTCTTTGCTCTTGACTCTATTTTCTAAAACTTATAAATTCTCGAAAAAATCATTCCCTTTGTCATCGGTAATGATGAATGCCGGGAAATCTTTAATAGTGATTTTACGAACGGCTTCCATGCCCAATTCTTCGAAATCTACCACTTCAACGGAAAGGATGTTTTCTTTCGCCAAGATAGCAGCAGGGCCGCCGATGGAGCCTAAATAGAAACCACCGTATTTGTTACACGCATTGGTCACGTCTTTGGAACGGTTTCCTTTGGCCAACATGATCATGCTTCCGCCATTTTTCTGGAATTCGTTTACATAGACGTCCATACGTCCGGCTGTGGTTGGTCCGAAACTTCCTGATGGCATTCCTTCCGGAGTTTTGGCAGGACCTGCGTAATAAATCGGGTGGTTTTTGAAATATTCCGGCATTGGTTTTCCGGCATCCAGTAATTCTTTGATTTTTGCGTGAGCGATATCACGGGCCACAATTAATGTTCCGTTTAGTTTCAAACGGGTTTTGATTGGGTATTTTGACAATTCCGCCAATACTTCCGCCATTGGTCTGTTCAAATCGATTTCTACAGGATCTTCCAGATGTGGAGCCGTTTCGGGTAAAAACTGTTTCGGATTCACTTCCAATTGCTCTACGAAGATACCTTCTTTGGTAATTTTTCCTTTGATATTTCGGTCCGCCGAACAGGAAACGCCCATTCCAACCGGACAAGAAGCAGCGTGACGCGGCAAACGGATTACGCGAACATCATGCGTTAAATATTTTCCGCCGAATTGTGCCCCAATGTGGCTTTCCTCGCAAATTTTCTGTACGCGTTTTTCCCATTCCAAATCACGGAAGGCCTGACCCGCCATGTTTCCGCTGGTTGGTAAATTATCGAAATATCCTGCGGACGCTTTTTTCACGGCAGCCAAATTCGCTTCTGCAGAAGTACCGCCGATAACAATGGCCAAGTGGTATGGAGGACAAGCTGAAGTTCCCAAATCCATGATGCGTTCGCGAACGAACTCGTCCAATGATTTTTCGTTTAACAACGATTTTGTTTTTTGGTATAAGAAGGTCTTGTTAGCGGAACCGCCTCCTTTGGCTAAAAACAGGAATTCATAAGAGCTTCCTTTTTTAGCATAAATATCTATCTGCGCAGGAAGATTGGAACCGGAGTTCTTTTCTTCAAACATCGAAATAGGAACAATCTGTGAGTAACGCAGGTTTCTTTTTTCGTAGGTGTTGAAAATTCCTTTTGACAACCATTCGCCGTCATCAGCTCCAGTATAAATATTTTCACCTTTTTTCGCCATTACGATAGCCGTTCCGGTATCCTGGCATGATGGCAATTGTCCATCTACGGCCACTACGGCATTCTGCAATAGGTTATAGGCTACGAAGCGGTCGTTGTCGGTTGCTTCCGGATCGTCGATGATGTTTCTTAATTTTTGTAAATGCGAAGAGCGTAGCATGAACGATACGTCGGTCATTGCTTCTTCGGCCAATAATTCCAAACCTTTCGGATCAACCGTTAAGATTTCACGGTCGCCCAATTGTTCTACTTTAACGTAGTCGGAAGTGATTTTTCGGTATTGTGTATCGTCTTTTGTAATAGGATACGGGTCTTGGTATATAAAGTCCATTGTAACAGTAATTTTAGGAGCGTAAATTTAACGAAACTAAATGAAGTCTAAAAGCTTGTTTTTTAAGTTCTTTGAGATATAGAATGAATCTAATTTATAAAATAATAGATGATACAGAAAACCGTACAAAAAACAAAAAAACCTATCCTTCGATTCCAGTTTTCTTTTTCGATGTGTTGAACAGATTTATGGCCTGCATAGAAAATCCATTTGCAAAAGATACCCAGCCATTTAAAGGCAGAATAAATTCCTTCTTTTGCAAATTCTGAAATGATATCTTCTAAAAAACGCATTATTTAAAAAAACCAACTCGCCACCATAATCGCGGTAATCACACAAATCAGATCCACCAATAGCATCATACCCAAAGTGTAACGCGTGTTTTTGATGTTAATCGAACCGAAATATACCGCAATCACATAGAAAGTCGTTTCGGCACTGCACTGGAAAATACAGCTTAATCTTCCGGTAAATGAATCCGGTCCGAAACTGCGCATCGCGTCAATCATGAAGCCTCTCGATCCTCCAGAACTGAACGGACGCAGCATCGCTACCGGTAAAGAATCGGTGATTTCTTTGGCGACTCCGATTTGCGCAAACGTAAACGAAATTCCATTACTGATGATTTCAAACAAACCGCTGTTTCTGAAGAATGAAATGGCTACCAGCATTCCCATCACATACGGAAAAATTTTAACTCCGGTGTTCAAACCATTTTTAGCGCCATCGACAAAGGTGTCGAAAATGGTCGTGTCTTTTTGGGTGAATTTTTTTTCATTATAGAATGAGAAGATTAGGGTAAAACCAATGATGGCCACCAACATCAAACCGGATAAATTGCCCGTAAAGAAGTTTTTCCCGATTAAATCCAATCCGTTGATATAGAAAAGTAGTCCGGCAATTGCTGCCAAAATAGTGGTCAAAGCAAGAACTAGGGAAGCGCTTTTAAAGTTGATTCTTTGTTTGATTCCTACCAACAAGAAGGCGGCGATGGTTCCCACAAAAGAAGTGATAATACATGGCAGCATTACATCGGCTGGGTTCGAGGCATTTTCGGCGGCTCGGTAGCCAATGATAGACGTTGGAATCAATGTAAGTCCGGCGGCATGAAGACACATGAACATAATTTGGGCATCGCTGGCTTTGTCTTTTTCGGGGTTGATGGTCTGTAAACTCTCCATGGCTTTTAATCCGAATGGCGTGGCTGCCGAATCCAGTCCCAGAAAATTAGCTGCGAAATTCAGCGTCATATAGGAAATCGATTCGTGGTTTTTAGGAATGGTCGGGAACACTTTGGCGAAAACCGGACTCAATTTTGTGGCAAGTCTTTCGGCAGCTCCTGATATGATTAGCAATTCCATCAAGCCACAGAAGAACGCCAGGTAGGCTATTAAAGGTAAGATCAGATCCAGCAGACTGTTTTTACAAGTCGGCAATAAACCATCTGATTTTTGTACGCCACTGTAAATTTTAACTGTTTGGTTTTTATATACATATGTGGTGTCCAAGTCGGTTTCTACTTTATTGATGACAATTGTGTTCTCCGGTGCTTTTTCGATGCTGTCTTTGATAAAAGCAGGAACTTCTTTCAGGTATTTTTCGGAGATTAACAGCGGTTCGTCTTTTTTGCCGTTCAGCACATAATCAATTGAATAACTGCTGCCGGAAAATAAACCGATAATCACAAAGGCAATGGAGGAAATAAAAATCGCTAGCCAGAATCTGCTTAATACCATACTTTATATTTTTCGTAAATGTAATTATTTAGGGGAAAAGACACAATCAAAGCTAAAAGTTTGCAATGACCCTAGCCCCGATAGTAACGGCATCCTTTTTTGCTTTAACGGAAATTTCGCCGAAGGTGATATGCAAAAAAGATTACTTCGTCAGTTCGCTTCGCTCGAGATAGTGGATAGCGGGAAATCAAAGATTCAACGTAGTTAAATAGCTCCTAAACATGAATAACCTCCTCGTCAATCAGCAAATCGTCCCGTCTGAATTTCAGGAAAATCTGGGCTACGGCCACCACATCTTTTTCGCAATAGGTGATGATGCGGTCGATGTCTTTTTCGACGTAAAAGGTGTGTGCCACTTCGCTGCCGTCGATATCGTCTTTTGGAGACGGAATTCCCAACACATTGGTAAGTAATTTCAACGAAGTAAAGGTTTTATAATCGCCGAATTTCCACAGTTCCATGGTGTCCAGGTGCGGTACTTCCCAGGGTTTTTTTCCGAAGAGATTCAGCTTTTGCGGAATCTGGATGCCGTGAATCAGCATGCGACGGGCAATGAACGGGAAGTCGAATTCCTTGGCATTATGGCCGCACAACAGATGCTGCGGCTGGTTGAAATGATTGTTCAATAAGTTGGCAAAGTCTTTCAGGATTTTGGTTTCTTCCCCAAAAAAGGAAGTCACGCGGAAATGGCGAATGTCACTTTTCAGGGTAAAATACCCAACGGAAATGCAGACAATTTTTCCAAATTCCGCCCAAATCCCGGCGCGTTCGTAAAATTCTTCTGGGGTATAATCGTCTTTGCGTTGGTATTGTGTTTTGGTGGCAAATAGCTCCTGTTTTGTTGTGTCTAAAACGCTGAAGTTTTCAGTTTCAGGAACGGTTTCAATGTCCAGAAACAAGATGTTGTCTAAATTTATTTTTTCAATCATGGCGTTTGGATTCGATTCAGTCTGTTTGGTTTGTATATGAAAAATATTACAAATAAAATGATTTATTTTCGCTTTTCCAACATTTTGTAAGCCTCATTAAAATATACGTACAAGTCGTTACTGTGCGGGTCTTCTTCGGTCTGTAATCCTTTGATGTGTCCTAAACGTACGATTATCACGTTGTCTTCCGGAACCACGATTACAAATTGGCCCAGGTGTCCGCGCATGTAAAATAATTGTTTGCCGTTGATTTTATGCAGCCAGAATCCGTAACCGTATTGCGGACTGTTTGCGAAACGAGGTGTGATGGACTTCGCCACAAAAGCGCTGTCTAAAACCTGTTTGTTGTTCCATTTCCCAAAATCCCGGTACAGTTTTCCGAAACGGGCGAAATCTCTGGCGTTGCTGGCAATACAGCAGTAGGCTTTTTCAATGCCGTCTTTGTTGTGGTCCAGTTGCCATAGGGCATCGTTTTCGGCGCCCATCGGTTGCCAGAAATTCTTGGAGACATAATCTGAAACGTATTCGCCTGTGGCTTTTTCGATGCACATGGCCAATAGTTCGGTCGCGCCGCTTAAATATTTGAAAGATTGTCCCGGTTTTTCGTTTATTTCCAATCCCAGTATCACTTTCTTTAAATCATTATCGAAATAGGCGCGTGTTACGATGGAAAACGGACTGTAATATTTCTCGTCCCAGCTTAATCCTGACGCCATCGACGACAAATCGCCCACGGTAACTTCCTTCGCGTATTTTCCTTTCAGTTCCGGAAAAAAGTCGGTTACCTTTTGGTCTAAACTTTTGATTCTGCCTTCCATGATCGCTTTGCCCAACGCAGCCGAAACAATACTCTTGGCCATAGAAAACGAATTGGATTTGGAATTTTTATCATATCCATCATAATAAGCTTCGTGCCAGATGCTGTCATTCTTGATGATAACATAGGCTACAGTGCCCAGTTCTTTGTGGGTTTTTTCAAGTTCTTCAGTGGCGGGAACCGTATTGTAATCTTTGGCCATGGCCCATGGTTGTCCTGTACCCTTTTTGATTTCACGGTTTGGGAAATGGGTGTAATCGTCCAAAAAGGCCGTGGTGTACCCTCTGAAATAGATGGTTCGCACAGCGCGAAACAGGTAATCTACATCGAAAATATACATTAGGATAACAATGGAAGCCACAATGATGCAAAACCATTTCAGGAAGCTTTTCAGAAATTTCATAGGTTGGGTTTTAAACTGCGATTGCAACGAATTTACACAAATTCGGCTTATGTTTTTTATTTTTTTGGAGCGAATGGGAGTTAATTACGAATTACGAATTGGAAATTACTTTCGGTATATAAGAATATTTCGCTTTTCAAAGTTTTTCAGAAGAACAGTTATCAATCATGTAAATGAATCTGTCGTTCAGTCGTAATCTGTAATTTGAAATTCGTAATTTAAAAAAGACTTTGTTGTTTTTCCGGATTCTCATGTTCCAATAGCCATTTTTTACGCCATAATCCTCCTGCATAACCGGTTAACGATCCGTCGGAACCAATTACGCGATGACAGGGAACGACTACCCATAAGGGGTTTTTACCATTGGCAGAAGCTACGGCTCGGATGGCTTTGACATCGCCCAATTTCTTGGAAAGATCAAGATAGGAAGTGGTTTTTCCGTATGGAATTTCCAATAGCGCTTTCCAGACTTTCTGTTGGAATTCGGTTCCTTTTGGATTTAACTGAAAAGAGAATTCGGTTCGTTTTCCTTCAAAGTATTCCTGAAGCTGTAGTGCCGCTTCCTGTAATGACTCGGGAATGGTAATCGAAACATCGCCTTCGGATACTACCGAAACTACTGCAATACCATCGGTATCTCCCTGAATTTTGGTAATGCCCAAAGGCGATTGTATAAAAGCGGTTTCCATGTGATAAAACTACGGAATTAATCGTCGGTGTCCAATTCAAAAATTTCGTTGACGGGCTTTTCGAACAGTTTGGAGATTTTCAGTGCCAATACCGTTGAAGGAACATATTTTCCGGCTTCAATCGCGTTGATGGTCTGTCGGCTTACCCCGATTTTTTCTGCCAGTTCCGCTTGAGTAATATTGGCGATGGCGCGCTGTACTTTTACGTTATTCTTCATCGGTAGAAATTTTATTGGTTTTGTAAAGCATCCAGTTGAAACGTACGATGAAAAATATTAGTAAAGAAGCGATATTAACTAATAAGGCTGTAAAAAAGGATTCTCCATAAATGAAGATAATGGAAATTAACAACATGGCATAATTGAAATAGGTAGCCCAAACCAAACTTTCCAGTCTGATTTTTTCAACCATTTCGTCTTCGTTTTTTTCTTTCGAAAAGGCGGTCAGTAAGCCCCCTATGATTAAGCCTCCCATTAAAATTTCATCGGTAATGTTGTTTTCAACAAAGCCAAAATAAATTGTTCCGCTTCGAGAAAAGCTATTATGAATGAAGCAAAATACATTGACATTTAAAAAATTCAATTCCAAAGTAGTGCAAAGACTGATAAGTGACAGTATTGCGAATGGAATAAAAAGTAACCACCCAATTTTTTTAAAACGATGCGGAAATAAAAATTTTGTTTTCATAATTAAAATGAATTTAGAATTACAGGACAAATGTAAAACATAATTAACAAAAAGACAAATAAACTTTACATTTTGTAAAATAAAAATGTCCTCAAAAGAGGACGAGTGGTTTTATTTTCCGAAACTCATGATATAGGTTTCCAACGCTTTACGTTCTTCGTCGGTGAGGGCTTTTGTAATTTTAAAGTTAGCCTTCATCGTATTGTATTCCGCAGGGACTACAATAGGGCCGCTTTTTTCGGTTAAGAAATCAGGTATGCTTCCTCCTTTTTCTTTATACGTTTTAGCTATCAGGGCCAAAGGCGGTCCTACTAATTTCTCATTAGGCTTGTGACAGGTATGGCACGTACCTCTTCCTTCAAAAATCTCTTTTCCTAAATCGAAAGAAACTTCTTCAGCTGATTTTTTTACTTCAGGATATAGAGGCTCTTCTTCTTTCTCTTTTTTTTCTTCTTTACCGCAGGATACCAACATCTGCGAACTGATCAGTAAAATCATTATCAGCGTGCGAAAAATGATTGTATACTTTTTCATTTTCTTAACTTTTTAACGTTAAAAACGTCTCTCAAAGTTAAGAAAAAACTGCGAGAATCTGCCGTGAAGAATCTTATTTGTTCAATAAGATTGCCGCTTCTTTGGCGAAATAAGTAGAGATTAAACTCGCGCCCGCACGCTTGATACACATCAGTTGTTCCATCATGATTTTGTCGTGATCCAGCCAGCCTCTTTCGGATGCCGCTTTAATCATCGCATATTCTCCCGATACGTGGAATACCGTTACCGGAACATTCACTGCGTTTTTCACTTCGCGTACAATATCCAGGTACGCGATTCCCGGTTTTACCATAACCATGTCGGCACCTTCTTCCACATCCATAAGTGCTTCTTTCACGGCTTCGATGCGGTTGGCATAGTCCATCTGATAGGTTTTCTTGTCTTTCGGGACTTCGATTTCGGCTTCTTTTGGAGCACTGTCTAACGCATCACGGAATGGTCCGTAAAATGCTGAAGCATATTTTGCCGAATAGCTCATAATCCCAACATTATGAAAACCTGCCTGATCCAAACCTTCTCGCAAACGCACTACACGTCCGTCCATCATGTCGCTCGGTGCCACGAAATCCGCTCCGGCCTGTGCATGGGAAACAGCCATTCTAACCAAAGCATCTACGGTTTCATCATTGGCAATGTCGCCATTTTTGATGATTCCGTCATGACCGTAAATTGAATACGGATCTAACGCTACATCCGGCATCACGATCATTTGCGGACAGGCCGATTTGATGGCTTTGATGGCTTGCTGCATCAACCCGTTTGGATTCCAGGCCTCTTTTCCGGTATTGTCCTTTAAATCGTCGTTGACTTTTACGTAAATATTCACCGCACGGATGCCCAATGCGAACAATTCTTTTACTTCTTCCACGGTTAAATCAATCGAACGGCGGTAAATACCCGGCATGGAAGGGATTTCCACTTTTACGTTTTCGCCTTCAGCTATGAACATCGGAAACATGAAATCCGCCGGACTTAAACTTGTTTCGCGAACTAAACTTCTTATCGATTCGTTGACTCTTAGTCTTCTGCCTCTGTGTAATGGGAACATATATTTTAGCTTTTAGCTGTCAGCGTTAAGCCATCAGCTTGGTTTAACTTATAATTAAATCCAATCAACTGGATTTTCCAATACTTTAATTAATTTTTCTTCTTGGCTTCCCGTTTCCGGATGATGGTCGTACACCCATTGCACATGTGGCGGTAAACTCATCAGTATGGATTCGATTCTTCCGTTTGTCTTTAAACCGAATAAAGTTCCTTTGTCGTGAACTAAATTGAATTCGACATAACGGCCACGTCGGATTTCCTGCCAGGTTCGGTTAGCTTCTGTATAGGGTAAATCTTTTCTTCTTTCCACAATTGGTAAATAAGCCGATAAGAAACTGTTGCCGACTTCGGTAACGAAATTGAACCAGTTTTTCATCGACATTTCCTCAGAGGCTTTCAAATGGTCGAAAAACAATCCGCCAATACCTCTTGCTTCGTCTCGGTGTGCGTTCCAGAAGTACTCGTCGCATTGTTTTTTGAACTTCGGATAGAATTCCGAATTGTGTTTGTCGCAAGCTATTTTACAGGTTTGATGGAAATGTTTTGCATCTTCCTCAAACAGATAATAAGGCGTTAAATCCTGTCCGCCGCCAAACCACTGGTTCACAATGTTACCTTCTTTATCGTACATTTCGAAATAACGCCAGTTGGCATGGACGGTCGGTACCATCGGGTTTTTCGGATGGATTACCAAACTCAATCCGCAGGCAAAGAAATCGACTTCACCCACACCAAAATAGGTCTGCATGGCTACAGGCAGCGCTCCATGTACGCCCGAAATGTTCACGCCGCCTTTTTCGAAAACATTACCGTTTTCAATCACGCGGGTTCTTCCGCCGCCGCCTTCGGGACGTTCCCACAAATCCTGACGGAATTTTGCTGTACCATCCAAATCTTCCAAACCTTTGCAGATTTGATCCTGGAGCGTTTGGATATATTGATAGAATTGTTCTTTCATTTGCTGCTGACTGTATACTGCGACTGCCTACTGATTATATTCTTTAACGGCCTCCACAAACGCCTTGGCGTGATCTACCGGGATATTCGGTAAAATTCCGTGACCAAGGTTTACGATGTATTTGTCTTTTCCGAATTCGTCAATCATTTCGTGAACCATTTTCTTGATAGTCGGAATTGGCGACAATAATCTTGAAGGGTCAAAATTTCCTTGTAAGGTGATGTTGCCTCCGGTTAAATAACGTGCATTTCTGGCAGAACAGGTCCAATCCACACCCAAGGCAGATGCTTTGGATTTCGACATTTCGTTTAAGGCAAACCAACATCCTTTTCCGAAGACAATCACTTCGGTTTCATCGGCTAAAGCATCAACAATCTGATTGATGTATTTCCATGAGAATTCCTGATAATCGGTCGGCGATAACATACCACCCCAAGAATCGAAAATCTGAACGGCATTTACGCCCGATTTTACTTTTTCCTTTAAGTATAAGATGGTTGTATCGGTAATTTTCTGCAATAAGGTATGGGCAGCTACCGGATTCGAAAAGCAGAATCCTTTGGCAGTATCAAAACTCTTCGATCCTTTTCCTTCCACGGCATAACAGAAGATGGTCCAAGGTGAACCGGCGAAACCGATTAATGGCACTTCGTCGTTCAGCATTTCTTTGGTCAGTTTGATGGCATCCATCACATAACCTAACGATTCTTCAATATTAGGGATGAACACTTTTTCCACCTGTTCCATCGAACGGATCGGATCTGGGATAATCGGACCCAGATTGTCTTTCAGTTCCACATGGATGCCCATTGCTCTCGGAACCACCAAAATATCGGAGAACAAAATAGCAGCATCCGGTTTTACGATTCTGATGGGCTGTACCGTGATTTCGGCCGCCAATTCCGGAGTTTCACAACGGGTAAAAAAATCGTATTTGTCGCGCAAGGCACGGAATTCCGGTAAATATCTTCCCGCCTGACGCATCATCCATACCGGTGGTCGTTCTACGGTTTCTCCTTTTAAAGCTCTTAAAAATAGGTCGTTTTTTAACATAGTTTCTTTATAATTGCAAAGTGGCTAAGTTGCAAAGTTTTATTTAAATTCGTTGATACATTGAATAATCGTGTTCTCAATTGTTGGTTGATTGGCGATTATGATATTTTTGATTCCCAATCGGTTTGCTGCTTCCGCCGTGGTATTTCCAATGCAGAACGCATACTCCTTGCTGATTATATTTTCTTTCAGGTAACTTTCCACGCCGGACGGACTGAAAAATAAGATACCGTCGGGTTTGATGTCCATCCTTTGCGGGGTGAGTACCGTTTCGTATACCGTAATCTCATTGAAAACCACTTCGGCTTCCTTCAATGCTTCCGGTAATGTGTCGCGACGAAGATTTCCGCTGAAAAATGTGTATTGGTTGTTCGGATACACCAATGTGATGATTTCCGCCAGATCTTCGGCATAGCCGGTATGGGCTACGACATTGAAACCATTCGCTTCCAGTAAGTTTTTTGTTTTGATGCCTACGCAAAAAACGTCTTTTGATTTCAGTTCATTGATTTTCGGATGCTTTAAAATGCTTTCTACACCATTCTGGCTTGTGAAAATCAGTGTGTCATTAACATTTTTTAATTCAAATGCAACAGGTTTGGTAGAGATGAAATCCGCTTCAACAACTGAAAAACCGGCATTCAAAAGATACTGCTTCTGGTTGGGTAACAGTTTTTTTGTGGACAATATGCGGATTGAGTCGCTCATTATTTTTTCAGTTTCGATTTGATTTCTGCCATTAATGCGGTTCCGCCGTTATCCAGTATTTCTTTGGCACAATTGAATCCGAGTTTTTTCCATTCCGAGATATCAAAAGAACGGTCGATTTCGATTTTTTGTTGGCCGTCAATCGAGAATAAAACCCCTTTGAAATGAATAGTGTCGTCGGTTTCGTCATATATTGCCAAAGCGCCAATCGGAGCGGTACAGCCACCTTCCAAGGTTCTTAAAAACTGGCGTTCGATGTAAGTACAGATTTCAGTTTCAATATGGTTTAATTGAGCCAAGGCATCCAGGGTAAATTCGTCGTTTTCCATCGCTACAACTACCATAGCACCTTGTGCAGGTGCCGGAATCATCCAATCCAAATCGATGCAGGTTTCGGGTTTTAAGTTGATGCGTTCCAATCCGGCCGCGGCAAAAATCGCTCCGCTCCAGTCATTCTCCTGTAGTTTCTGCATGCGGGTGTTTACGTTTCCTCGTAAATCCACTGCCGTATGATTTGGATATTTGTTTAGCCATTGTGCCTGACGGCGTAAGCTTCCGGTGGCGATAGTTCCGGTTCCGTTTAAGAAGTCCAGATTGCCTTTGTGTACCAGAATGTCAACGGTATTGGCGCGTTCTAAAACGGCTGCCTGTACAATCCCTTGCGGTAAGGCAGTTGGGACGTCTTTCATGGAGTGTACCGCGATGTCGATTTGACCTGATATCATGGCCACATCCAAAGTTTTTGTGAAGATTCCGGTAATGCCTAATTCGTATAAAGGCTTGTCCAGAATAATGTCGCCTGTAGATTTCACGGCTACGATTTCTGTGGAATACCCGAGTTGCTGCAACTGGTGCTGAACAGTATGTGCCTGCCATAAGGCCAATTCGCTGTCGCGGGTTCCGATACGGATGGTTTTAGTCATTTTTTTCGGTTTCTATCTGAAAGATTTTTTCAATCCACTCGATGCTTTCATCCACCATGGTTGCATCGTCTTTAAGGTGATTGGCAAAATGGTTTGTAATTTTCTGAATGATGCGGCTGCTTATTAACTCCGCCTGTTCTTCATCAAAATTGATGAATTTTTTGCGCTGAACTGTCAGTTCTTTTTCTTTGATGTTGTTCAGCTTTTGTTTTAAAGCGTGTATAGTCGGTGCAAATTTTCTGGCTTTAGTCCAACCGATGAATTCATCTTTGATTTCTTCGATGATAGCTTCGGCAGCCGGCACGTGTTTTCTTCTGTTTTCCAGCGTTTCGTCTGTCATTTGCGATAAATGATCCATATGAATCAGTGTCACATTTTCCAGTTCCTGGACATTTTCGTTTACGTTTTTCGGAACGGATAAATCCAGAATCAATAACGGTTTTTTCAGGTTCAGGATAGCTTTGTCTATCGTTGGGTTCTGTGCACCGGTGGCGACCACCAAAACATCGGCTTTCTGAATTTCTGCCTCCAGGTTGGCGTAGTCTTTTACGATTACGTTCAGCTTACGGGCTAATTTTTCGGCTTTGTCTTTGGTTCTGTTGATTAGGGTAATCTGCTCGTGTTTGGTGTGTTTTACCAGATTCTCGCAAGTATTTCTTCCAATTTTTCCGGTTCCGAAAAGAAGGATGTTCTTATTGGAAATGTCTTCGACGTTGTTGAAGATATAACGAACCGCGGCAAAAGAAACCGATGTGGCTCCAGAAGAGATTTCAGTTTCGGTTTTGATACGTTTACTTGCCTGAATCACGGCATTGCACAAACGCTCAAGGTAATTGTTAACCAGGTTGTGGTTTTTACTCTCTACAAAACTGTTTTTTATTTGGCTGATGATTTCGAAATCACCTAAAATCTGACTGTCCAAACCTGTTCCAACGCGGAACATATGGCCAATCGCTTCGGTATTTTTGTGTACGTAGGCTACTTTTTGAAAATCTTCTATGGTTCCCTGACTGTTTTCACACATCAATTTAATCAATTGAAAAGGGTGCTGTGCAAAGCCATAAATTTCGGTTCGGTTACAAGTGGATGTAACGATTAAACTCTCGATTCCTTCCTTTTGGGCTTGTAGTAGTAAGGCTTCTTTAGCCTCGCAGTTCAGACTGAATTTCCCCCTGATTTCGGCATCTGCTTTTTTATAGCTCAATCCAACAACATAGAATGAAGCAGGCTTTGAAATTGTATTGTTTTCCATGCTTTTCACTTTTTCACTAAAAGTTAAACAAATATATTGCGAAGCCGTTTATTAAAATAACGCTGTAAGTGCTTTTTGTGTCGCTATGAGATTTTTTGTCTTTAAAATGGTTCTTTAGCGTTATTTCTTTTAAATTTGTATAAAAATCAGGTATTTTGAAAGTTTTTATTTAGAGTGATTCTAAATAAATTTTAATCATCTTTCAAAATTACTTAAAAAAAATACCGCTATGGGTTCTATGGAAGAGATAAAAATTGAAGAAGATTTTATTTTGCTTCGGTTTCAGAATGATTCGGAGGAAATGGTTCGTTTCGAACGACCTGTAAATATGGGGTTGATACAGTTTCATTTCGGATTGAAGGGAAGCGCGAAATATATCTTTAATCAGGGGAATTATTCTCTGGAATTGAAGGAAGAGAAGTCGCTTTTGCTTTATAATCCGCAAAAAGAATTACCGCTTCAGATGGAGGTTGCACCCAAATCGTGGGTGATTACCGTTCTGGTTTCGATTAAAAAGTTTCACGGTTTGTTTTCGGAACAGGCCGAGCATATTCCGTTTTTGAGTGATGAAAACCGTGATAAAAAGTATTATGGTGAAGAGAATATCAGTCCGTCAATGGCAATTGTTTTGAACCAGATGTTTAACTATTCGCTCAATCCTTCGATAAAAAACATGTATTATAAAGGGAAAGGCTATGAACTGCTGAGTTTGTTTTTCAACCGAAATGAAGATCCTAATGCCGAGCAATGTCCGTTTTTGATTGATGAAGAGAATGTGCTGAAACTCAAAAAGGCCAAAGAAATAATAATCGCCAATATGGGGGAACCACCCGGATTGCAGGAGTTGGCTGACGAGGTTGGGTTAAACCTTAAAAAATTAAAAATGGGTTTCAAGCAGATTTACGGGGATACGGTTTATGGTTTTTTGTTTGATTACAAAATGGAATATGCAAGACGTTTACTGGATTCGGGTTCGTATAATGTAAATGAGGTAGGTCTGAAAATAGGCTACAGTACGGCGAGTCATTTTATCGCCGGTTTTAAAAAGAAGTATGGGACAACTCCAAAAAAATATCTGCTTGAGAAAGCGATATAAAAAAAACACCCTCTCGGGTGTTTTTTTTATGAGTTTTATTATTTTATTCGTAATAATGGGCAATTATCTGAACTTCGTCTTTTCCGGTACCCAAATACATTTTCATTGCTCCGGCGCCACTGGCATCCGAAACAGCTAACTGTGCGGAAAACATTGGGCAGTATGTGCCAGCCGGAAGTTTTACAAAGTCTGATCCTGAATTATGGAAATTTTCATATTCCCCTTTTAAGGAATGCTTGTTGTTGTAGTACTGTCCGGTAATTCCTAATCCCCCACCTAACACGGAAGATCCTGTACTGATTTCAAAAGCCCCACCGATAAGGTTTCCGTCTAAATCGTGGGTTACCACTGGGCCAAGATAGTTTCCTTGGCGGAAGTACATTAAGGTTTGAACTACCCGAGCATTACCGTCTCCAACTCTATTGGTCCCATTTTTTTCAATATTCCAGGAAACAGAGTAGTTAATTTCGATAATAGCAGGTTGTGTCAGCGTGAAGGTCGAGTTGGGTATGTCGCGTGGCACTCCGGCATAAGTGAATCCGTCTCCGTAACCGTGTTGGGTTACTCCATTTTCACTTGAATTGCTGGTATCGTCTAAATAATTTTCAGAATCGAAAAGAATAGCAATGTTGGTAGAGGCAGAGCCGAGAACCAAATCGCCGTCAGCATTCACAAATACGCGGGAAGAATTACCAGGCCCTAAATTTTCAGGATTATTGACAAAATTTAAACCATCAACTTTTACGGTAGAATTTGAACCGCCAACGTGCAACCCCTCTTGTGGGTTTGTTGTTTTGATTCCAACCTGTGCCTGAAATGACAAGGGAATCAATGTGGCTATAAGTAGTAATTGTTTTCTCATATCAGTAGTTTTGGGTTAGTTGTAGATTCTGATTTTTAAGGTGTCTGATTTTCCGCCAATACCGACGCTTGTGAATTTTCCCAAACCATCAATTACTTCTACGAAAAAATGTAATGAATGGTTGCCTTGCGGAACGGTTGAATTCCCGTGTCCGTTAGTAAAGCAATAGCCGAGTATACCTTGTGAATGGGAAGAATAAAACTGGGCATTCAAGCCGTATTTTCTTGACAGCTCCGAAGCGTCCAGTCCGTCATTATTCAGATCAATGCAAAAATAAAACTTCAGCGTTCGTGTTGATATGTCGTTAAAAGAGGTCGAACTTACGCCTAAATCGGTACTGGACAACATTGCAGTGATGCTGTATTTTACCTCAATCAGAGCGGTTTGAGGAGAAGAAAAAGGCACAACGATAATTGAACCTGTTTTGCTTGTTTCTGTTGTGTTGTTGTTTATTATCACGCCTCGGTTGGTAGGGCCGTCCGGGATGAAATTGGAATCAGAGGTTAAAAAGTTTATGGGTGAGGTTAATCCGCCTGGCCCTGAAGCGTTAGCTCCGGAAGGTCTTATCGTGATGTTTCCCAAAGCGTCTACATATGCAGGAGAGGGTTTGATACCATCATTATATAAAGGTGAATTCACCGCGTTCAAACTTTCGATTCGTATAGTCGATGTGTTTCCGGCCACATGCAAATCAGCTGTTGGATTTGCTGTCCCGATTCCTACTTGCGCTAAAAGAGTGCAAGGAAGAAAGACTAATAGTAGTATTTTTTTCATAGCATCAGTTTTTTAGTAAAGTCTCATGAAGATGGAGTCAACATCTGTTACTAACTTTACGTAGGTTAGCAGTGCGGGTAAATTGGTAGATACTTCAGCTTTAAAATATAAAGTATGCGTACCTGGGGTTAAAACCACATAAGTAGTTGTTGAATTGTAGCCATGTCCGGTTGACGCTAAAATTTCGGGGGCCGGATAAGCAGCAGGGTTGTTAATACTATTGTTCATGTAGCATCGGTCAGACTGTCCGTATCTTCGGGTTCCTGTATCCAACGTGTAGTACGTACTTATTCTTCTGGCTGCCGCATCATTGATTTTTGCAGGTGGTGAGGCGTTGTTCTGGAAAACTTCAAAACTTATACTGTACTTTACTTCGAGAATACTTTCCCGAGCTACTGTAATCGTATATGTTTTGAAAGTTGTCTCAGCTTTACCGTCAGGGTCCGAAAAGGGTAAGTTGATAAAGGAAGTAGGGATAGTAAGGTTGTCCAGTGCGTCTTGACCGTTGCTGTTGTACAAGGGCTCCAGTATTAATTTTAATACCCCGTCGCTATCCACATAAAGCGGATAAGTTCCTGTGGGGCTTGCATTCCCTCCATTGAACTCGTTGTTGTCTTTGTCAAGACTTTCAACTCGCAGCGTTCCGACGCTGTTTTCCAGATGAAGTTTTTGTTGTGGGTTGGTTGTTCCTATTCCTACGGCGCTGGTTTGAGCCTGTAGGTAAAAACAAAGGAGCAAAGCGGTGATAATGTAGGTGTTTCTCATGCTCTTAAGGTTTTAGGGGTTAATAATTGTGGGGCTTTGT
>NZ_DATIDM010000024.1:0-18179 GCF_035456225.1 Flavobacterium sp.
CTATCGTAACATTAACAGTATACCCTTTACCTGAATTAAATATTCCGGACGGACTTATTTGCGTGGATGAGAACACAAACGAAGTCCTTACACCATATATATTAGATACTGGGTTATCAGTTAATATGTATGATTTCACCTGGTTTTTTAACAACGATATGAATACCGCGATAGCACAAACCAGTTCTTATTCGGCAACTGAAGCCGGTCAGTATACTGTAACCGCTATGAGTTGGATATCGGGATGCACCGAAACACAAACAATTAACGTTATTGAATCTTCTCCCGCACAATCTGCAAATGTAATTCCCCATGAACAATTCGATGGAAATTACACCGTAGTCGTAACTACAAATGGAAACGGAAGTTATTTATATCAGATTGATGGTGGAGCATTGCAGTCTTCAAATACATTTACCGATATTCCTTTCGGACAACATGTAGTTCATGTAACAGATGCAAACGGCTGTTCCGATATAACCATAAATATTGATTTACCTGAAATCATTTCAAATGATTTAACTATCAGTCCGAATCCTGTAACCGACCTGTTGACTCTTAAAAACGATCAGAACATCAGAAAAATAAACGTCTTGAATCACTTGGGACAACTCATTGTTGAAAGGGAATTCAATGATAAAATTGCAGAAATCGATTTATCCGACTTAAATGCCGGAATCTATTTCGTAATCATTGATTCCGACAAAACAAAAACGGTAAAATTCATAAAAAACTAATAGTCAGAATAGTACAAACACAAAAAAGCTTCAACAATGTTGAAGCTTTTTTTATTACAATCCTTATGAAATTCTCCTTTTAATTAAGCTGTTACTGCGTTAATATTAGCATGTTCTTTAGCAGCTAAATAACGTTCAGCATCCAAAGCCGCCATACAGCCAGTTCCTGCAGCAGTTACCGCCTGACGGTATACATGATCAGCAGCATCTCCACCTACAAATACCCCCGGTACATTTGTTTTGGAAGTCCCCGGTTCGTTGATGATATAACCTGTTTCATCCAAATTCAGATAATCTTTGAAGATATCGGTGTTTGGCTTGTGTCCGATGGCAACGAAAAATCCGGTTGCCGGGATTTCAATAATTTCTCCGGTCGTTTTGTTTTTCGCCAAAATACCAGTTACCACATTTCCGTCTCCCAATACTTCCTCGGTTTCGGTATGCAATAAGATTTCAATGTTTTCGGTTTTTCTCACGCGCTCTTCCATGATTTTGGAAGCACGGAATACCTCGCTACGCACCAACATCGTAACTTTTTTACACATTTTAGATAAGTAATGTGCCTCTTCGCAAGCACTATCGCCCGCTCCAACAATCACTACTTCCTGATTTCTGTAGAAAAACCCGTCGCAAACCGCACAGGCAGAAACTCCTCCACCCATTTGAAGGTAATGCTGTTCTGAAGGCAATCCTAAATATTTTGCAGAAGCCCCTGTTGAAATAATAACCGTTTCACAGTGAATTTCTTTAGTATCGTTGATCCATACTTTATGGATATCACCTGAAAAATCAACTTTTGTTGCCCAACCATCACGAACATCTGTTCCGAATCGTTTCGCCTGCTCCTGTAACTGAACCATCATTTCAGGTCCGGTAACACCTTCCGGATAACCTGGAAAGTTCTCCACTTCATTCGTTGTTGTTAATTGACCTCCCGGTTGTGTTCCCTGGTATAACACAGGATACATATTAGCTCTGGCTGCGTAGATTGCTGCTGTATAACCTGCAGGACCAGAACCGATAATAAGACATTTAACTCTTTCTATAGTATCTGACATAATTTCTTTTATAAATATTTTATCTTGAAGTTTACAAATGTAAGTTTTAATTAAAAAAGTTTTTCAAAAAGGCATCAGATTTAACTATTTATAAATAATTTGAATTTATCTCTAAAATTATTTTGGAAATAAAATTTTAGCGCTATATTTGCACCACAATTACACGGGGTGTAGCGTAGCCCGGTCATCGCGCCTGGTTTGGGACCAGGAGGTCGCAGGTTCGAATCCTGCCACCCCGACAAACAAATCCTTTCAGCTTTGCTGAAGGGATTTTTTGTTTTTAAAAAAATTCAAGCTCGCTTGATATTTTATTAAAAACAAAAAAGACCAAAATTTCGCAGAAACTTTAAGGGATTTGTTTAGCATCAAACCCAAATCAGGATCATGGAATAATCCTGTCATATACTCGCAAATCCTTAAAACAAAAAAGACCAAAAGTTTTGCAGAAACTTTAAGGGATTCGTTTAGCAACATACCTCCAAAAGGCAATAGAATAACTGCCTTTATATTCAAGTTCCCAAACAACAACAAATACTCTTGAGGCTTTTTAATTTTTTTGTAATTCAAATAATTTAATTCATTTCCAAAAAAATAAGGAACAAGTTTTTTTAAACTTATTCCTTTTGGCTTTAACTTATCCCCTGAAAACTACAACGGAATATTCCCATGTTTTCTTTTTGGAGCATCTGCTATTTTATGTTCCAACATACTGAAGGCCCTTAACAGCTTTCTTCTGGTATCTCTCGGCAAAATCACTTCGTCAATGAATCCGCGCTGTGCTGCGGTGTAGGGATTAGCGAACAACATTGCGTACTCACTTTCTTTTTCCAGTAGTTCCGCTGCTGGGTCTGCTGCTTCTTTGATTTCCTTTTTAAAAATAATCTCCGAAGCTCCTTTGGCTCCCATTACTGCTATTTCAGATGATGGCCAGGCAAAGTTCATATCGGCACCAATATGTTTCGAGTTCATTACATCGTATGCTCCTCCATAAGCTTTACGGGTGATAACAGTCACTCTCGGAACAGTAGCCTCACTGAAGGCGTACAATAATTTTGCTCCGTGCGTTATAATCCCGCTCCACTCCTGATCGGTACCCGGCAGAAACCCCGGAACGTCTACCAGCACTAATAGCGGTATATTGAAGCAGTCGCAGAAACGCACAAAACGAGCTCCTTTGACCGAACTCTTCACATCTAAACATCCGGCTAAAAATTTAGGATTATTAGCCACAATTCCGATACTGCGTCCGCCCAAACGGGCAAATCCCACTATAATGTTTTCTGCATAATCCTTATGAATTTCAAAGAAAGAATCCTCATCAATCATATTTTGAATGACATCATGCATATCGTAAGGCTTGTTGGCATTGTCCGGAACAATTGTATCTAATTTTTCACGAATCTCCTCGCCCAATTCATAAGGCTGTCTCGGCGTTTTCTCGCTGTTGTTTTGCGGAACATAGCTTAATAATCGTTTAATGTCCTCCAGAGCCTCAACCTCATTCGAAGAAGTCACATGTGAGACTCCTGATTTGGTCGAATGTGTGCTGGCACCACCCAATTCTTCAGAGCTTACCTCTTCATTGGTAACTGTTTTCACGACGTTAGGCCCGGTAACAAACATATAACTGCTCCCTTCAACCATCATTGTAAAATCCGTCATCGCCGGGGAATATACCGCACCTCCGGCACACGGCCCCATAATAGCTGAAATTTGAGGAATTACACCGCTCGACTTTACGTTTCTGTAGAAAATATCAGCATAACCACCCAAGGAGCGTACACCTTCCTGAATACGAGCCCCACCAGAATCGTTCAAACCGATCATTGGTGCCCCATTGCGTAGTGCCATATCCATCACCTTACAAATCTTTTCGGCATGCGTTTCGGATAGCGAACCCCCAAAAACAGTGAAATCCTGCGCGAATACATAAACCACTCTGCCGTTGATGGTTCCGTAACCGGTCACGACACCATCGCCGAAGTATACTTCATCCTGCATTCCGAAATCGGTGGTCCGATGGGTAACCAGCATACCAATCTCTTCAAACGAACCGTCATCCAGCAAATATTCGATGCGCTCACGGGCCGACAATTTTTTATTTGCATGCTGTTTGGCAATACGTTTAACACCACCGCCCAATTTGGCAAGAGCTATCTTTTCGTTTAATACCTTTATTTTATCTTCCATTTTAATGTCTCAATTTAGTAATTCTATGATTCGATTATTGGCTTGTTCGATAATTTGAAAATCAAAATTCATCTGAAACCCGACAACTCATAAGTCGCAATTAACTTATTCTACCGGCAATCGCAGCACTTTCTTATCTGCCAAATACTGCTGCAACGCTAAATATGCTGCAATTTCAGCCTCTATATCCAACTGCCCTTTCAACTTTTCGACATCGTAATATTTTTTCACAAAGCTGGTATCAAAATCACCTGCACGGAACGCTTCGTGCTCCATAACAAATTTTCCGAATGGTAATGTAGTAGCTACACCTTCCACATGGTAATTATCGATAGCTTTCAGCATAAGTTCAATGGATTCATCACGCGTTTTACCAAAGGTGATCATCTTGGACAGCATCGAATCATAATAAATAGGCACCTCTATACCTTCTTCGATTCCATTATCCACACGTATTCCCAAACCTTCCGGTAATTGATATTTACTCAATAATCCCACATTTGGAAGAAAGTCATTCATTGGGTCTTCAGCATAGACACGTAGTTCCATCGCGTGGCCTAAAATTTTCAAATCTTCCTGCTTGATCGCCAACTCCTCACCACGAGCAATGCGGATTTGCAATTCAACCAAATCCAATCCTGAAATCATTTCAGTTACCGGATGTTCAACCTGCAAACGTGTATTCATTTCAAGAAAATAGAAGTTGTGGTTTTCATCCATCAGAAACTCCACGGTCCCCGCACCAAGATAATCACAGGCTTTGGCCACTTTCACGGCTGCCTCACCCATGGCCTTGCGGATTTCGGGTGTCACAAAACTCGACGGCGCTTCCTCAACTACTTTTTGATGACGACGCTGAATACTGCACTCCCTTTCAAAAATATACAACACATTTCCGTAGCTGTCGGCCATTACCTGTATTTCTATATGACGTGGTTTAGACACATACTTTTCAATGAAAACCGAGCCGTCACCAAACGCTGAAGTTGCCTCGCTGATGGCACGCTCCATTTGGGCTTCAAAATCATCTTCTTTTTCCACCAAACGCATCCCTTTTCCCCCACCTCCGGCGGAAGCCTTAATCAAGATAGGAAAACCGACATTCCGAGCAGTTCTTTTCGCTTCTTCCAAATCAATAATTGCATGGTCCACACCGGGAACCATAGGAATATCATAACCTTTCACCGCTTCTTTAGCCTCCAGTTTACTCCCCATCATTTCAATAGCTTTGGAATTCGGACCAATGAAAATAATATTGTTCTTTTCGCATTCCTGCGCAAAGGCCGAGTTCTCACTTAAAAATCCGTAACCCGGGTGGATAGCGTCTACGCCCAATTGTTTGGATACTTCAATAATCCTGTCGCCTCTCAAATAAGATTGACTGGATGGCGCTTCACCAATGCAGATGGCCTCATCGGCATATTTTACATGAAGAGCATTCCTGTCGGCAGTCGAATACACCGCTACGGTCTTTATGCCCATTTTTTTAGCCGTTTTCATTACCCTGACAGCAATCTCACCACGGTTGGCCACTAATATTTTTGAAATTTTTTTCATTTTTTGTTCTTTATTTCTGTCACCCCTTTGAGAATGGCTCAAGAAGGGCGGTTAGACAAAATCACCAACTTAAATCACAAAGCTTAAACTCCTTACTACTCAAACTCTACTAACAACTGTCCTTTATCTACAGTATTCCCTTTTTCCACAGCAATCGACTTAATTACCCCGTCCCGTGGCGAAAGAAAACTGTTCTCCATTTTCATAGCTTCCAAAATCAAAATCGGGTCATTTTCTTTTACCTCTTGACCTACACTTACGCTGATCTCGAGGATCAATCCAGGCATTGGCGCTTTGATTGCATTCACCAATTTGGTCTTTCCTCCTTCAATACCCATACTTTTAATCATTAAATCCAAAGCATTGGCTATCGATACCTCGTAAGTATTATCATTTACTTTTACGGTATATTTTTTCTCATTGAAATTGCCAGAAACCATTTCCGCCCTGTAGGGTTTGCCTTCTTTCAAGACATGAAACTGCCCGTTTCCTCCTCTGATCGCATCTAAATTTTGCAAATCCGCTTCCGAGACATCAAACGTCTGTTTATCATTAACCTTAAGTTTATAAGTAGCACTCATAAATTACTTTTTTTATTAAAAGATGAATTTAAAAAATCTAACCGATAGAAAACTATTTCTTATAAAATAATTTTAGAAATTAATGTAAAAAGAAACATTCGGGATTGGTTTCTGTTTATTATTTCCGTTCATGGTCCTTGATTTCAATAGGAGAGCTCGACTTTATTAAATCTGATAAGTAGTTTTTTTATTATGAGATGCTTCTCCAGCCCGGACAAAACTTTGTTCCCGCCTTTCATCGAAGCACTATCTTTCTGGAAAGTTCTTTTTGTTTCTGCAAATCTGAGCCTACTTCCTGCCTTATTCAAAGAAAAGACACACGGCACCTTAAAACCTTTTATTCATAGTTTGGCTCATACATTTTACTTTTGATAAAAGCACGAATGTCCTCCGGTCTGTCAACATTAGCCAATCCACTATTAAAAATCTCTTCGACAATTTTTTCGGCAACATTTACAGAAACCTGTAAAATGTTATCGACACGAGGATAAATCAGACCTTGTTCGAAATCTTCATCAGAAATTTGCTCTGCAACGGCTTCAGCGGCTACGATGAGCATTTCATCTGTGATTCTTTTGGCTTGCGTTGCAAATATCGCCAGACCCATCGCCGGAAAAATAAAAACATTATTACCCTGTCCCGGTGTAAACGTTTTCCCTTCATAAGTTACCGGTGCAAACGGACTTCCACTGGCGAAAACGGCTTTTCCTTTACTCCATTTGTAGGCTTCTTCCGCAGTACATTCGGAATGGGAAGTAGGATTGGAATACGGAAAAATAATCGGCTGTTCGTTTACCAGACTCATATTTTCAATAACCTGCTGATTAAAAGCTCCTCCAACAGTACTCACGCCAATGATAGCCGTCGGTTCTATACTTAAAACAGCCTCGGCAAAATCACTCGATGCTTTACCTTCATGTGCAAAAGCCTTTTGATGTTCTGCCAGGTCATTTCTCGATTTCACTATCAATCCATTAACATCAAACATCCATATTTGTCCCAGTGCTTCCTCTTCACTCAAACCATCTTTTTTGAATTTCTGCACCAGCATATTGGCAATTCCAAATGCAGCGGCCCCCGCACCCAAAAAAAGAAAACGCTGCTCCCGGAACGATTTTTTCATTAACCGGCTAATGGCTATAAAACCAGCAGTAGCAATGGCCGCGGTTCCTTGTATATCATCGTTAAAAGTGCTGATTTTATTACGATATTTATCTAAAATACGAATCGCATTAACCCCGGCAAAATCCTCCCACTGAATACAGATTTTAGGAAAGACTTCATTTATCGCAACCACAAATGCTTCGATAAAATCGTCATATTCTTTCCCTTCTACCCTTTTTTGTTTTAAACCAAGATAAAGCGGATCTTTTAAAAAATCTTCATTGTTAGTCCCCACATCCAAAACTATGGGCAAAGTATGTTTCGGCGGCACTCCGGCGCAACTGGTATAGAGGGCCAGTTTACCGATGGGGATGCCAATACCGAAAATTCCTAAATCACCAAGTCCGAGGATACGCTGACCATCGGTGACTACAGCAAATCGGACATCAGGGGTATACCAATTTTTGAGTATTTCCTTGATACGATTCTTTTGATTAATGGAAATATAAAGGCCTCTCGGACGTCTTGCAATATGCCCAAATGCCTGACAGGCTTCCCCAACGGTCGGGGTATAAACCAAAGGCAGGTAAACTGACGGTTTGCTGGCAACAGTCCTAAAAAACAGGGTTTCATTCGTGTCGTACAAATTCATCAGATAAATGTACTTATTAATGGGTTTTTCAAAATTGTTAAGCTGCATATGTACCCGCATCATCTGGGTTTCAATCGTTTCTATATTGTTCGGCAGCAAACCTTCCAAACCGTATTCCTGTCGTTCTTCGATTGAAAATGCGGCTCCCTTATTTTTTCCCGGGTTGCGCAACAACGAATAACCTCTGCTTTGTTCCATTTCTCAACTATTTAGCAATTATTATTTCACCAAAAAAAATCGTAATTCACCAAGGTAAATTTGACATTTATCATCATTCAGTAAACGAAAAGGGGACTTTAATCGTCATCACAACTAAAAAACAACTTAAACCAATGATTATCAATTGTTTTAACATCATAAATTTAAGGATAATATTATTGTAATCGTAAGAAAAACCATTTTTATCGTTGGCTTACGATTGTCTGCAGATGAATGCAACAAACACCATGCTGACTTCAATAATGAGAATTCGAAAAACGTTAAGTGCGCTCCAAAAAACAAAACCCATAAATCCGTTCCTTATTAAGAATGATTTTTTGTTTGCATTCCTTTTCATTAATCGTTTTTTCAATTGATAAATTCCTATTTTTGCCATGATTAACTAACACATCACTTTATGCTGATTATTGGAATTGCCGGCGGTACCGGAAGCGGAAAAACAACCGTAGTGCATCAAATCATGAATGAACTACCGGAGGCCGAAGTGGGAATCATATCCCAGGACTCGTACTACAAAGCCAATCACGGTTTGAGTTTCGACGAACGCGCATTAATCAATTTCGATCATCCAAGAGCAATCGACTTCGAATTGTTAGTGAGTCACCTGAAAGATTTGAAAGAAGGAAAAAACATCGAGCAGCCAATCTACTCTTTCGTTACACACAACAGAACAGATGATACCATTGTTACTCATCCAAGAAAAGTAATGATTGTTGAAGGCATTCTGATTCTTACAAATCCGGAATTACGCGAGATGTTCGACATCAAAATTTTTGTTCATGCGGATTCCGATGAGCGTTTGATCCGTCGTTTAAAACGTGATATCGCCGAGCGCGGACGTGACATGGAAGAGGTTTTAAACCGATATCAGAACACACTTAAACCAATGCATCAGCAATTTATTGAGCCTACCAAGGCTTTTGCCGATATCATCATACCGAACGACAAATACAACACTGTAGCCATCGATGTGGTTCGAGCGGTAATCAATCAGCGCATCGGTTAATTTTCATATATTTAAAAAATGAAAAAAGCATTTCAAAATTTAGCAGTCAAATATCCTTTTCTGAAGATTTTCGGAAACCGATATGTACTGGTACTGCTGTTTTTTACGATTTGGATGCTTTTTCTGGACAACTACTCCTACCTTGAACATCGCGTTTTAAACAAGGAAATCGACGAACTCGAAGACAATAAACAATACTACCAGGACGAAATCCGAAAGGACAACAGCAATATCAAAAAACTGAAAAATCCGGCACAGGTAGAAAAATATGCTCGCGAGAAATACTACATGAAACGCGAAAACGAAGACATTTATATTATAGAATTTGAAGATGAAGCTCCTGCCGAAGGTGCGGAATAACTCAAAACACACACTATGAGCGAAAAGCTGTTTACAGAATTTGAAGGTGTTTCTTCCAAACAATGGAAAAACCAGATTCAATACGAATTAAAAGGTGCCGACTACAACGAAACCCTTGTTTGGGAAAGTCCGGAAGGAATTAAAGTACGCCCTTTTTATCATGCCGATGAAGAACTAAAATCTTTTCCAGCCAATACCGAGGCGACAAATTTCAAAATAGTTCAGGATATTTTTGTACACGATTTGGATAAATCCATCGCAAGAGCTTTGGATAGCTTAAACCGAGGTGCGGAAAGTATCCGTTTTACATTGGAAAATGATTCGGTTGACATCAGTAAATTATTGACAGCCCTTCCGCTTGCAACAACACCGGTATATATTTCGATGCATTTCTTATCGGAAGATTTCATTAAAAAGATTGATGAAATTGCTGCAAAAAATTCGGCTACTATTTACGTTTTGGCAGATCCTATCGGACAATTCGCCAAAGAAGGAAATCTGTTTTCTAATGTTGAAGGTGATTTTGCCATTTTAAACAACCTGGTAAAAAGCTGTAAAAACATTACGTTTTTAAGTATAAATGCCGGATTGTACCAGAATGCGGGCGCGAATATGGTTCAGCAATTGGCTTACACTTTGGCACATGCTAACGAATATCTCAACCGTGTTGCGGATTTCAACCAACAAGTTACTGTCCAAGTAGCCGTGGGAACGAATTATTTCTTTGAGATTGCTAAATTGAGAGCGTTACGCCTTTTATTCAACACATTAGCCAAAGAATACAATAACGAAATCAGTTGCCACATCATTGCTACTCCAACCAAACGCAACAAAACCTTATACGACTACAACGTAAACATGCTTCGCACAACAACCGAATGCATGAGTGCTGTTTTAGGCGGTGCCGATGCGGTTTCAAATTTGGCCTACGACGCCATCTATCATAAAGACAATGAGTTTGGCGACCGAATTTCCCGGAACCAGTTATTGGTTTTAAAACACGAAAGTTATTTCGATAAAGTAAACAATCCGGCTGACGGAGCTTATTACATCGAAACCTTAACCCAACAGTTAGCCGAAAAAGCCTTATTGTTATTCAAAGACATCGAAGCAAATAGTGGTTTCATTACACAATTGATTGAAGGGACCATCCAGCGTAAAATCAAGGAAAGTGCCGATAAGGAACAGGAATTGTTCGACAACGGCAAGGAAATCTTATTGGGAACCAACAAATACCCGAACAAAGACGACCGTATGCACCAAGAGTTGGAATTGTTCCCATTCGTTAAAACCAATCCGCGTAAAACGTTAATCACGCCAATTATCGAAAAACGATTGGCAGAGAAACTGGAACAGGAACGTTTGGAAACGGAGAAATAGACCTTATGAAGAGAATTATATTATTAACTTTGCTTTTTAGCACGTCGTTAATCACTGCCCAGCCAAAAGTCTATCAGGAGAAAGAAGTCTCTACCAACCCAGGCTTTCCGGGCGGATGGAACTCTTGGATAGATTTTGTTGAAAAGAATTTCAAATGGGTTCCCGAGAAAAACGCCAAACACGTTGGTATAGAATTCACTGTACAAACTAATGGGACTATTACTGACATCAAAGTAATTAATCCTTTTGGCAGTCCAAATGAAAAAGAAGCATTACGAGTCATGGCTTTAAGCCCCAAATGGTCACCGGCAACAGTAAATGGAAAAACTGTTCCTTGTCGCTTAGAAAGAGGAATGTTCAATCCATATTTTGATGATGACAGAACTGAAGTAATAACGATAGACGCACCTATCGACAATTACTCTTCATCGACTCCAGAAGACGATAACAAAATTTACAACTCTTCTTTAGTAGAGATAACCCCAAAATTTCCAGGGGGTATAGCTAAGTTTTTTACTTTTTTTAATACCAACTTCAAATTTCCTGATGATATTGAAGAAGATTTCAAAGGAAAAGTTATGGCTACATTTATTATTGAAAAAAATGGTTCCTTATCAGATATCAGAATATTACGTAACTCAGGTTACAACAACGACAAAGAAACAATTCGAGTTCTTAAGAAATCACCAAAATGGATTCCGGGAGAACAAAACGGAAAAAAAGTCCGAACACAGTTCACTATACCAATTCCAATTAGCAGAACGATGATAACTCAGCCCGAAAAAAAATAAATCATGCCTAGAAAAGACATTCAACATATACAATTAGAAACTTCAGAAGGTACAAGTTCGCAGTCACACGATCAGAACTTTGTAACTGCTGAAGGCATCGAAGTAAAACAAACCTATTCCGAATCGGATTTGGAAGGTCTGGAACACATTGGTTTCGGAGCCGGTTTTGCACCGAATTTACGCGGGCCTTATGCCACCATGTATGTACGCCGACCTTGGACGGTACGTCAATACGCAGGTTTCTCTACCGCTACCGAAAGTAACGCGTTCTACCGCCGAAACCTGGCTGCAGGACAAAAAGGATTGTCCGTAGCTTTCGATTTAGCCACGCACCGCGGTTATGATTCTGATCACGAGCGCGTAGTGGGTGACGTTGGAAAAGCCGGAGTAGCTATCGATTCAGTGGAAGACATGAAAATCCTTTTCGATCAGATTCCATTAGGAGAAATGTCGGTTTCGATGACCATGAACGGTGCAGTATTGCCCATTATGGCCTTCTACATCGTTGCTGCCGAAGAACAAGGCGTTGATGCCAAATTGTTATCGGGTACGATTCAAAACGATATCTTGAAGGAGTTCATGGTGCGTAACACGTACATCTATCCTCCTACACCGTCGATGAAAATCATTGCCGATATTTTCGACTATACCAGTAAAAAAATGCCGAAGTTCAACTCGATTTCAATCTCGGGTTACCACATGCAGGAAGCCGGGGCTACTGCTGATATCGAGTTAGCTTATACTTTAGCAGACGGATTGGAATACATTCGAACAGGATTGGCAGCCGGAATGAAAATTGACGAATTTGCCCCGCGTTTATCGTTCTTCTGGGCAATCGGTATGAACCATTTTATGGAAATTGCCAAAATGAGAGCCGGACGAATGCTTTGGGCTAAATTATTGAAGCAATTCAATCCGCAGGACGAAAAATCATTGGCATTGAGAACACATTGTCAGACTTCAGGCTGGAGTTTAACCGAGCAGGATCCTTTCAATAATGTGGCGCGTACAGCCATTGAAGCAGCAGCGGCAGCGTTCGGGGGAACACAATCCTTACACACGAATGCATTGGACGAAGCGATCGCTTTACCAACTGACTTCTCTGCGCGTATTGCCAGAAACACGCAAATCTTCTTACAGGAAGAAACCAAAATCTGTAAAACGGTTGATCCTTGGGCAGGAAGTTATTACGTTGAAAGTTTAACCAAAGAAATCGCAGACAAAGCCTGGGCTTTAATTGAAGAAGTTGAATCTTTGGGCGGTATGACCAAAGCGATTGAAGAAGGAATTCCGAAATTGCGCATCGAAGAAGCTGCGGCTCGTAAACAGGCGCGTATTGACAGCGGACAGGATATCATCGTCGGGGTGAATAAATTCCGTCTGGAAAAAGAAGACCCTTTACACATATTGGAAGTAGACAACCAAACCGTTCGCGCAGAACAGATTGAGCGTCTGGAAAACATAAAAGCGACCCGAAACACACAAAAAGTACAGGAATGTTTAGCAAAACTAACAGCCTGCGCCCAAGGTGGAGAAGGAAACTTATTGGATTTAGCGGTAGATGCAGCACGTCACAGAGCCACTTTAGGTGAAATCAGTGATGCATTGGAAGCCGTTTTCGGAAGATATAAAGCACAAATCAGATCATTTAGCGGCGTGTACAGTAAAGAAATTAAAAACGACGAGAGCTTTGAAAAAGCTAAAGCGCTGGCCGACGAATTCGCGAAAAAAGAAGGCCGTCGACCTCGTATTATGATTGCCAAAATGGGTCAGGACGGTCACGATCGTGGCGCAAAAGTAGTAGCTACCGGTTATGCCGATGTAGGTTTCGACGTAGACATTGGTCCATTGTTCCAGACTCCTGCCGAAGCAGCCAAACAAGCGGTGGAAAACGACGTACACATTTTAGGGGTTTCTTCTTTGGCAGCAGGACACAAAACTTTGGTTCCGCAGGTGATTGAAGAACTGAAAAAATACGGCCGTGAAGACATTATGGTGATTGTGGGCGGAGTAATTCCGGCGCAGGATTACCAGTATTTGTTTGATTCCGGAGCAGTTGCGGTTTTCGGGCCGGGTACTAAAATCAGTGAGGCAGCCATTACTATTTTGGAAGTTTTATTGGAGGATTAAATTATAAAAAAAGAGCGGCAAATGCCGCTCTTTTTGTTTCAAAGAATTACTGTTTCTTCTTTTTTTCTTTTTCAGACTTTTTAGATTTTTCCTTTTTATCCTTGCCCTTTTTCTTGTCTTTCAACAAATCGATTTTTTCTTTTAATCTTTTTTCAGCGTTTTCGGTTTCATAAGAAGTATCGTTGCTAAAAGTTGTCACTTTCACTTCACTGATTGCTTCCAAAGCATCTTCAAACTTTCGCTGACTTTCCAAAAGCAAGACTCTTTTCAACAAAATTTCGGCCTTATTGATTCCTTTCACAGTCAAGGCAAAATCAATCAACTTCTCTGCTTCGGCGAAATCTTCATTCAGAATCAAAGCCTGAATGTAATGTACGTATACTTCCAACGCGTGAATATCGATTCCTATCGCCTGCTGAAAATACTCTTTTGCGACTTCATAGCGATGCAATTGCTCGGAATACAAACGCCCATACAAACACAAAGCAATCGTATTTTTATCGTCATAAGACAAGGCATAGTCCAAGGATTCCACCGTTTCTTCTAAAGAATAAGGATAGTTGTCCAAGGCCTGAAATAAATATTTATCAATTGATTTCATCTTTTAGATTTTTCTTTAATTGCTGTCGTTCAGCTTTATTGTTTTTCACATTTTTAAGTTTCTTAAAATCGGTACCTTCAAAAATCCTCACAGGATTACCACGCTGAATCTGCAATTGGTTTTCCCATTGGGACTGGTACTGATTTTTTAATTTCGAAAGCGATTCTTCCTCCAATTTGATCAGCAAACGCTCGGTAGCCATTTTTTTATTCTGATGCTGTGAACGCGAATCCATGCTCACCACACTCAAACCTGTCGGTAAATGAGTAGCCCGGATAGCCGAACTTACCTTGTTCACATGTTGTCCACCCGCACCTGAACTTCGCATCGCCTGATACTGAATATCCTTCTCCGAAAAAACCATTTCTTTCGATCTTTCAATTTCAAAAATCCCGATGAACCAATTTTTGCGTTTGTGGAATTTCCGGAAGGTACTCTGTCCTATCCAATGAATTGTACCTATCCATGATGCTACAAACTCGGTTACTCCTTTTCCTTCCAATAAAACAATGGCCGATTCCACCGTACCGTTTTCCGAACCTGCTTGGTGTTGCAAAACTGTTGCCTTCATATCCAAGGCAGCTGCTTCCTGCAACACTTTCTTCAGCACCTGAGCTACTACCCAAGTACATTCCGCAGGTCCTCTTCCAGAGGTAATTTGAATTATTTTTTCCATACTATCTGTCCATTCTTACTATTTTAGGAGTAAAAGTTCCCAAAACGTCCACCAATTCCGTCTGCAGACTCATCACTTTATTGATGTCTTTGTAGGCCATTGGCGCTTCGTCAATATTTCCGCCGATTAGCTTAACATCATGTTCCGTCAAAACCTTGTTAATCTGGCTCTGTGTAAAAGAAGCTTTACACTTCGCTCTTGAAAACAATCGTCCTGCCCCATGTGAAGCCGAATTAATACTCTCTGTATTCCCCTTACCCATTACGATAAAACCCGGAGCTGTCATAGAACCCGGAATGATTCCAAGTTGTCCTGCTCCTGCCGGTGTCGCACCTTTTCTGTGGACAATACACTCTTTGCCGTCTACCATTTCTTTCCAGGCAAAATTGTGATGGTTCTCGATTGTAACCACAATTCGTTTGCCTAAAGCTTTGGCGATACGGCGGTGAATATCTTCGTGACAGGCTTTGGCATAATCCCCGGCCAAATTCATCGCAAGCCAGTATTCCTGTCCGTCATGCGTGTTCAAATCCAACCAAGCCAAATGCTGCACATTTTTGGGTAACGGACATTGCTTGGTTGCCAAATAGGTATAATGTTTTGCAATATTGGCACCTAATCCGCGTGAACCACTGTGCGACAAAACAGCCAGATACTCTTTGGGTTCTACTTTCCATTCCGGCAGCGGATGGTCTAACTTCACAATTCCGAATTCGACAAAATGGTTTCCGCCGCCTGAAGTTCCCAATTGTTTGTAGGCCTTGTCCAAAAGCTGTTTCACCACCGGTATATCTTTAAACTCACTTCGGTAAAAAACCTCATGATCGACTTTTATTTGGTGGGTTTCGGTCATGCCGAATTTGGTATTGTCTTTCAGAATAGCCTGCAACTGATGGTCTTTCCCTTTCAGAAAGGAAGCAGGCAAATCGAAAATCGACAAACTCATGCGACAGCCAATATCCACTCCTACTCCATAAGGTATAACTGCGTTATCTGTTGCCAAAACTCCCCCGATTGGCAGTCCGTAACCGGAATGTGCATCTGGCATTAAAGCGCCTTTTACAGAAACCGGTAATTTCAATGCGTCATACAATTGAAACTTTGCCTGTTCATCAATTTCATTTTCACCGAAGATGGAAAAAGGAGCCCTTGTGTTGTTCAACTGATTGAATTTCACCTGTACCGGATTAACCAAGCCTTCAGCTACTTTGCCCCAAGTGCCGTGTCCTTTAAATTTTTCAGGATACTGTAACACTTCTTTAGCTTCTGCTAAAATGCTTTCCTTCTTCTCTTTTTTTCGATATCGGTTAACTTGCCCTAAGGCAATATTTATTGCATTATTTTTAGGAAAGCCCAATTTAATCAGGTCTTTCCCGGATAGTTTATTTCCCATGATTTTTTAAATAAAAATTCTTAAATGGCCAATGGTAAAACCATACGGTCAATTTCTCACTCGTTTGGAATGAACTAAATCGTTTCGGGAAATTTTTGTGAAGTGTCTAGAATAAACAAAAAAGCCCGAAACTAAACGTCTTCGGGCTTTTTCATATATTTTTGATTATCTTATGATTGCGTTAAGCCACGAAGAAGAGCGACACCAGTTCCAACTGATGCATTGCTTTGAGGTAATGATTTAAATACAAACATTTTTCTTCGTTTTATGAGTTAATAATTTTCTGTTGCAAAGATTTATTTTTATTTTTCTAATTTCCAAATATTTACAGCAAATTCCTATTATTTCAAATTAATCTGAATAATATTATCCCTTCTAAATACCTTTAAATCAAAGCATTGGAAACGAACTGTGTCTTTTTTGTGAAAAAAATATTTAGTCACAAAAAGCGTATCTTTTTTTGAAAAAAATAAAAATAGACACAAAAGTTGTGATCATTTTCTTAAAAAAAAATTAATTCACAAGCATTATACAAAACCTTCTGCGAGGTGAAATACTGTGAATTCACGAAGGAGTATTCCAATCTTTCTTTTTTATATTTGCTATTAACATAAGAACGCCTGCATCTTAAAAATAAATCATGGAAATCAGGATACGACAGGAAAACGCAAACGATTACGCAAAAGTTTCAGAACTCATCGAAGCTGCTTTCCGAGATTTGGAATACAGTGATCACAGGGAACATTTTTTAGTGGAACGCCTGCGGAAATCAGATGCATTTATCCTAGAACTTTCATTGGTTGCTGAAGTTGAAGATGAAATCGTCGGTCATATTTTACTAACCAAACTGCTGATTGAAAACGGGAACGAGTCGTTTGAATCCCTGGCTTTAGCTCCCGTTTCGGTAAAACCGGAATTTCAGGGACGGGGAATCGGATCAAGATTAATTACAGAAAGCCATGTTATCTCAAAAAAATTAGGCTACAAATCCGTTATTCTCTTGGGACACGAAAACTACTATCCCAGATTTGGATATGAACCAACCAGCAAATATGGTATCACAATGCCGTTTGACGCTCCGGAAGAAAATTGCATGATTATCTCATTAACCGAAAACGGATTGCTTGCCATAAGTGGAGAAGTGAAATATCCCAAGGAATTTTTCGGATAGTCCCGGAAATAATAAAAACTACTGATTACTCGGTTACAGTCGTGATATTGTATCAAAAAATAAAAACCCCGAGTTTCCCCGGAGCTTTCCTATTTATTTAAATTTGAACCACTTACTTCTTTTTTTGAAACCATATCTTTAGCATCGGATAATAAATTATTGAATTTATTAGCACTGTTTTTATACACTTCATCCAATTTATCTTTTACATCGTCGGCATATTTTTGTCCTTTTTCAAGAATTTTTTTTCTTGTTTTTGAACCTTTTTCCGGAGCGAACAGTATGCCTAATAGGGCTCCTGCTGCTAATCCTCCTAATATTCCTAATACCACTTTACCTGTTCCCATGATTTTATTCATTGAGTTGAATTTATAATGGTTTTTTTCCTTGTATAATTCTTAGTAAAACTGCAATAATTGCAATAAGAAGCAGAATATGAATAATATTCCCTGCACCATATGCGAAGAATCCCACTGCCCAAATGATCAGTAGAATGACTGCTGCTGTATAGAGTAAATTGCCCATAAAATTTAATTTTAATTTTAAGCTTGTTTTTTTTTAGAGAAAGTGTGA
>NZ_DATIDM010000025.1:0-5091 GCF_035456225.1 Flavobacterium sp.
TGTCTATAGAATTAAATATAAAATGAGGATTCATTTGTGTAATCAGCAATTTTTGCTCCAACAGCAACTGTTGGTTTTGCATCTTTACCCGTCTGATTTTTAACAGAACAATTAAAAAACCGAATGCAATTAGAAGTCCTATAAAACCAATAATCAGCCACTTTTTTTGTAATTGGGAGATGGCCACGGTTTTTTTTAGGGAATTCACATTTTTATTCACAGTATTTAAGGTATCCTTATAAGCATATTTGAATTTTATTTGTGCCAGTTTGTCTATGTTTTCTTTTTTATAAATACTGTCATTCAACTCGTTATGTGTTTGTCGGTTCTCATAGGCGAGCTTGTATTCTTTCATACTGTAATATATTTCGGAAAGCAGTAACGAAAAATCTGTCTGATAATTTAAAAGCTTGAGTTCTTTGGCGATATCTCTGCCTTCTTTTGCAATTTGTAAGGCTTTTTCATGCTCTTTTTTAGCATAATAAATCTTTGCCATGTTTAAGTAGCTGTACGACAGCTCTCTTTTGGTTCCAAGTTGCTTCTGAATTTTTACCGCCTTTTCGTAATAGCGCAGAGATTCTTCTAAATTGTTGTTCAAAAGATAAAAGCCTCCTATATTAACGGTAAAAATGGCACTATTGGCAGGGTCATTAGCTTCTCCGCTTAATCGTAAGGCTTTTTTAAATATTGCTAAGGCTTTTGGGTTGTTTTCTTGCATAAGAATAACTCCAATATTGTTTAAACAACCTAATGCATCTTTTGTCCTTTTTAACTTTTCAAATAGGGGTAATGCTTTCTGGTAGTGGATAAGCGCTTCCTTATTTTTTTCTATTTCCTGATACAGCGTACCAATGTTGTTTAAATTCGAGGCAACACCATAGTCATCGCCTAATTGTTTTTTTATTTCTAAGGATTTATTATATGATTCTAAAGCAAGTGTGTAGTCGCCTTGCTGTTTGTAAAGGTTTGCCAAATTTATTAAAGTGGCTGAAATTCCTTTTTTATTACCGATTTTTTCATCAATTGACAGTGCTTTTTTATAATTGTTTAAGCTCTTGTCATGATCTCCTTGCGTGTTATAAATCATTCCCATAACCATCAAAGAGCTCGAAAGTATCTTCAGTTTCCCGGCTTCTTCACTGATTGTTGCGGAACGTTTGAAATGCTCAAGAGCTTTCGGGAAATCAGTAAGATAATAATACGCTCTTCCCATATTCAAATAAGAATTAGCTATTCCTTCTTCGTCTTTTAACGCTTCATAAACCGCTAATGCATTCTGAAAATAATTGATTGCGTTTGGGTAATCTGCCTTGGTAATCTGGGCTCTACCCGCATAGAACAAGCTATAGGCCTTTCCTTTTTTGTATTGTAGCGCTTCAGACAGTGCTTCAGATTCTTTGTACCACTCCAATGCTTTTTCAACATCACTTGTTACCATTTTAGTTGCAGCAGCATTTAACAGATTAACCCTTACGGTATCTTTTTTTAAATAGGTTTGTAAGCTGTCTAATGCTGTATTTTGGGAGAATCCCTGAAATAGGTTTGCTAAAAAAAAGAGAAGGAAAATTCGTTTTATAAATTTTGGGGCATTGTTAGTAAACATTTTTACTATGTGTTTAATTTTATTGTTTATCCAATTTTTGAAACCCAAATGTAATTATAAAAATTGTAGTAAATTTACCTATGTTGTTAAGGTTTTGCAAGGTTTTATTTACTTGGTGATTTTCAAGGTCTTTTTATAAAGGGATAACTGCATCACAGCGATGTTACTTTAAACTTAAGATCTGAAAAACGGCAGGAACGAATTGTTGGATTTTCTTTATTTATAGCATTGTTGGAGGCGAAAAGGAGTTACATTTTTTTAAGATAGAATTTGATGGGGAAATGGTTTTGTTTAGACTCCAAATTTTATGAACGTGTTTCAAAATCAGATTTTATTTTATTTTGAAACAAAAACTGTTTCAAAAATTTATTTTTTTTTAATTTGAAACAAATCGTATTGCAAAAAGGAAAATGTTTCAGCGTAATTCTTTGTGCCAGATCCTAAATTTTAAATTTGAGTTCTCGCTGGCTTACTATCTGTATTCTTCGTAAATTTGAGTAACACAAATACCATTAAGTTTTAACGATAAATTATTTGGTATGAAAAAAGTCTTCCTTTTGTTGCTTGGTTCCTTTTTTTTAATTTCCTGTGGAACAAATGATTATGTATTGAATAGTCATTGCTTGCCAAGGCCGACCTCCCAGTTTGAATTTAAAGTAGACAAAAACAAATCAGCGGCAAATGTCAGTTTAGTTATAGATACGAATGCGATTTATATTAATTCGGCTTTCAGGAGGATGAAACCGGGAGTTTCAGATCTTTATTATCGCTTTATGCCGAATGGAATCGTTTATGAAGTGGCGTTGAGTGGGGATTCCATTGCATCAACCGTTATGGATACTGCAGTCTGCAGCTATGGTAAGTACAAAGTGAAAAAAAATAAGATAAAAATGGAATTTATGGTAGTTCAGACGGGGCCCTGTGCAAAGTATGATGCGGCAGGTAAAAAAAACATTGTAGGCAGAAGGTTTCAGCATGCAGTAATCAAAGACGGAAATTTATATTTGGTGCCTCATTATCATTCAAAGACAAAAGAATTTTACAGCAATATGTGGAGATTGTTCGGCACTGGTTTTGGTATTTTTGCCTGCATTATAACGCCTCCTGTTTTCTTGGTTGACGCTGTAATTCCCGATAAAAAAGTTTGTTTTAGCAGGGTGAATCTTAACGATGTTAAAAATTATAAAAAGAAGGATTCTGTGCCCAAATAGGTAGAAGAGTTGCTTTGAATGAAATAAATTGGTTTAATCATTGTTAATTCACAAATGAAAAAATAATCCAATCCAAGTAATCATCAATCCGTTATTAAAAAGAATTAGCTGACGGCGGGAATTTTTCGGGAAGAAAGTACTGTTTTCCAAAAATGGAAACATAATAAAAAGTAAAAAGCCGAGGTGGAGCCCCCGACTTTTTGGTGAACGGTTAACCACATTGCTGTGCGTTCGGGTGCAAATGTAAATCAAACTTTAGGAATATCAGTCATAAGATTCAATATTTATTAAAATTGTTTTTTTGAATTGAAAAAAAATTAATACAAAGCCCTGTGTATCAGCATGTTGTTGTTTTTAAAACTTAAGGATTTATTTATTAAATCGCTAAGTTTTAGTAAATTTGTTATACCCAACTCCGGTAAAGGCACAACGCCGTTAAAATGAAGCTGCAACCGTTTGTTTGCAATGCGATTCTCAATACAGACCATCATAATCAGGCTTTCGAAATCCAAAATTTGTGTAATCATGAATGATAGCGTAGAAGTACGGGAGCTGAAGCTCGACGACTACAAGCAGTTGATTGAAACAATGGAAGCCGCCTATAAACATTGGCATGGTAATGTGTGGACTTTCGATGCCATTGATACCCTTATTCATAAATTCCCCGAAGGTCAGTTGGTGGTTTGTTTTAATGATCAGATTGTAGGTTGCGCCTTATCCATCATTGTGAATTATAACGATTTTGGCGATAAACATACTTATAAAGAAATTACCGGAGACTATACTTTTTCCACACATACAAATGAAGGCGATGTCCTGTACGGTATTGAAATATTCATTCATCCGGATTACAGGGGCAAGCGTTTGGGAAGAAGGTTGTATGATGTCCGTAAAGAATTGTGCGAAAAGCTGAATTTGAAAGCCGTGGTTTTCGGCGGAAGAATTCCTAATTATCATAATTATGTTTCGGAAATGAAACCTAAGGAATATATTGCCAAGGTTAGAAACAAAGAAATTTACGATCAGGTACTGACGTTTCAGTTAAGCAATGATTTTCACGTAAAAAAAGTACTTTATAATTACATGCCCGGTGATGTGCAGAGTCGCGAATTTGCCACACTTCTGCAATGGGATAATGTGTATTATGAAGATAAAGAGGCACCTGAAGACAAAAGAATAACCCGTAGTGTTCGCCTCGGATTGATACAATGGGAGATGCGTTATTATACCACTTTGGAACAAGTGTTTACTCAGGCAGAATATTTTATAGACTCTGTGTCGGGTTATAAATCGGATTTTGCTGTTTTTCCGGAGTTTTTCAATGCCCCGATGATGGCTTTATTGGAAAGCAAAGACGAAGCCGATGCCATGCGGCAACTTTCGGATTATACCGAGCTGATACGTGATAAATTTCACGAATGGGCCATTAAATACAACGTGAATATCATTACCGGAAGCATGCCTTTTGTGGAAGAAGGCCGACTTAAAAATGTTGGTTTTTTATGTCATCGCAGCGGTAAAATAGATTCCTACGAAAAAATTCATATCACACCCGATGAAGAAAAATACTGGGGATTGAAAGGAGGGGATACTATTCAGTCGTATGATACCGATGCCGGTAAAATTGGGATATTAATCTGTTATGATGTCGAATTTCCGGAATTGGCCCGATTGTTATCCGAAGACAGAATCCAGATTTTGTTTGTTCCTTACCTAACGGATACACATAATGCCTATATGAGAGTTCGCCATTGCGCTGCAGCCAGAGCCATAGAAAACGAATGTTTTGTTGCCATTACCGGAAGTGTTGGGAACTTACCCCAAGTGGAAGCGATGGATTTACACTATTCTCAAGCCGTTGTGTTTACTCCTTGTGATTTTGCTTTTCCTTTTAACGGAATAAAAAGCGAAGCCACGGCCAATACTGAAATGATCCTTATTTCGGATGTTGATTTAAGTTTGCTTGAAAACCTGCATTTTCACGGAAGCGTAAAAAATTTACTGGACAAACGAACCGATTTATATTCCTTACAATTTAATCCGAAACCATAAACCGCGGTTTTATCCTGTTCTTTTTGACAATTCAATCCCACGCTGATGCTCTCGAAGTTACTCATCATATAAACAGAAAAACATTAATTTTTGTAACCTTTTCATTTTTCATTTACTCTAATACTATATAAACCAATTAAATCAAGGAAAAATGAAAATAGCTGCATTTATTCTTACCTTTTTTATGGTAAGTATGACTATCAGTGCGCAGAATATGGATCATTC
>NZ_DATIDM010000026.1:0-5433 GCF_035456225.1 Flavobacterium sp.
CCGAAAACATAATGTCCACATCAGGGGAACCAATGGTAAATACGGATTCCGACAATTCACCCATCTGAATGAGTCGCTTTTTGGCCTGTTGATTGGAAACGAAGTGAACATGACTCATTTTACTGGTAGAATGACGAATAAATTCATCAATTGTTCCGGAAACTTCGCCGCCTTCAATGTGAGATACCAAAATATTATTCAACGAACCCACTATCGCTCCTGCCAAAGCTTCCACTCGGTCACCATGAATAACAATCATATCGGGCTCACAAGTTTTAACATAAGACGATAACCCTTCTATGGTTTTCGCTAACGTTAAATCCATTGTTGTTTCGTGGGTGTGATTTTCAAACGTATGCACATTGGAAAACCCACATCGTTCTATCTCCAACAAAGTATAACCGTACTCCTTTAGCAGATGCATACCGGTTACAAAAACAAAAACCTCAAAATCATGATGATTTTCAAGAATTTGGATTAGCGATTTTATTTTACCGAAATCGGCTCGGGTCCCTGTTAGGAATAGTATTTTTCTCATTTATCTTAAACCCTTTTCATTAACCGTATTTGCAGATATGAATATTTTAGAGGCATCGCAATCTTTAGTAAGCAGCACGTGAGCTCCAATTATTACATTATCCCCAATATATAATTCACCTATAACAGATGAATTACAGTACATTGTTACGTTATCCCCAATTACATTCCCATTACCACCACCATTTGTTTTATGTCCGATGGTGCAACCCTGATGAATTTTAAAACCTTTTCCTATCACATTTCTGCTGCCAATAACAGTACCTTGTCCGTGGACAACATAAAATCCTTCATCAATAGTATTGTTAAAATAAATTTCACAAGAACATAATTCTTTTAGTAACCAATGTATTTGTGATTTTAAATCGTGCTGATTATCTTGATGAAGTTCACTTCCTAGCCGAAATAAAAAAACTGCCAATTCATTGGCATTCGAAATTATCCTGTACTTCACCTCTTCCAGTGTGAGATTAGGAAAATGATATACTACGTCTTTAAAAGTCAACTGAAAAGCATTGTCTATATACTTTTCATCAATCGGCTTTGACTGATATACTTTTGTTAATAAAAATGCTGTGAAATCTTTCATTACTTTATGTCTTCCCAAACCAATTGTTTATCGTTTTCAATGTCACAAGTAGCTGTTTTTCCTAAAAGACTTTCAAAATGTTCTGCCAAAATCTTTCCGGTTCCCGGGCGTTTTACCCAAATATTCCCTTTGGTAAAAACATCTCCTTTTTTAATCGGCGCGATGGAACAAACTGTGGCAAATGCGAAGTCAATGGTAACTTGTTCTTCATCAGCCGGTTTTTTAGTCCCGCCTCGCATTAAGGCCATTTCGGCACTGTTTACAATCAGCTCTCTTGTAGCCTGTTCGTCCATACTGCAAACGATGTCCGGACCGGTGCGGTTCATATGATCCGTGAAATGACGCTCCAATATGGAAGCGCCCAAAGCAACCGCCCCCAGACAGGCATTATTATTTAAGGTATGATCCGATAATCCAAAAACCTTGTCCGGAAATGCATTGTGCATCTCCATCATCGCTCCGAAACGCACCAAGTGAATGGGTGTCGGATATAAATTCGTAGTGTGCAACAAAGCCACGGGAACATTGTGTTTGTCAAAAATAGCAACCGCTTTTTGAATACTTTCGATTGTATTCATTCCCGTACTTAAAATAACGGGCTTACCAAAGGAAGCGATATGCTCCAATAACGGATAATTATTACATTCTCCTGAACCGATTTTATACCCCGGAATGTCAAATTTCTTCAGACGCTCGGCAGCGGCACGGGAAAAAGGCGTGGAAATGAAAATCATTCCTTTGCTTTCCACGTATTTTTTTAATTCAAGTTCCTCAACTTCATTCAAAGCGCAACGTTCCATGATTTCATAAATTGAAACGTCGGCGTTACCCGGAATCACTTTTTTGGCAGCACCACTCATTTCATCTTCCACGATATGGGTTTGGTGTTTCACCACCTCAACACCGGCACGATACGCGGCATCGACCATTTCTTTGGCTACCTGCAACGAACCTTCGTGGTTAATTCCGATTTCGGCTATTACTAAAGGTGGAAAATCGGCACCAATTTTTCTTCCGGCTATTTCTATATATGGATTCATGATGAAAATTATGAATTATGTATTGTAAATTTATTAAAAAGGTATGTTGCAAAATCAAAATCTTCCTGAGTATCGATATCAACATTTGCAAAAGGATGATTAACTATCATCGGGAAAGCGTCTTCACTCAGAATGGTATCTTTCATAATCAGTGATGCCTTGCTGATGTACAGCAAACCGTTTTCAAAATACAATGGTTCCAAATCCTGACTGCGCTGTCCTATTTCGTAGTTAAAAGGAACGAATTTATCCGTAATTATTTTACCCAACTTCTGACGATTGCGGGTTACGGTAAACAAACTGTCGTACTTTCCTTCTTCGTACTTCAATAAGGCTTCTTTGAGTAAGTTATCCGGTCGAAGCGGATTGGTAGCCTGAAGTAATACAACATCGGTTACACCTTCCACATTTTCCAAAACATGTTTTAAAGCCGAAACCGTAGGTTCAAAATCCCCTGAAATCGCTGCGGGACGATCCACAACTTTTGCACCGTAGGCTAAAGCGACCGCTTTTATTTCAGCATCATCCGTGGAAACATAAACCGCATCAATAAAAGGATGCTGCTGCGCATAACGAATACTGTGGACTATAAGAGGAATTCCTCCCAAAAGCAGAACGTTTTTACCCGGAAGTCGTTTGGAACCACCGCGGGCCGGGATGATGGCTATGGTTTTACTCATAAATACTTTCTTTATTCGTAAAATCTTTAAAAAACAAAGGCTTTATCTTTTCCAGTTCAGCTTCTGATTTATCCCACCAATGCAAAGCTTCAATTTCCTGAACAACTTTATCAGAAAATCGTTTACGAATTGGTTTTGCAGGAACACCGGCTACAATAGTGTACGGTGGAACATCTTTAGTAACCACACTTCCGGCTGCCAGTATAGCCCCGTTACCAACATTTACATTTCCTACTATAATTACGTTATGCCCAATCCATACATCATGACCAATATGTATCTGTTTGTCTTCCTTTAATTTTTTAAGTTCCCCTTGAAACAAATTCTTATTGATATAAGTGGTCATATAATTCATTGGATGATTCGTTGCATGCATGGCTACATCAGCACCAATCTGACAATATTTACCAATGGTAATCGTTCCGCCCAATAAATTATTATACCCTAATGTTGTAGCATAGCCAATCTTAATTGTTCCAGAAAAATTGCAACGGTCCGGAATCGCATTTTTACCTTCAAAAGCAACATTTTGCAACCCTCTGTGAAAGCCAAAAAAAGTGACATTGTTTTTCTTTTGAGGCCGATTGAGAATATGATACAAAACTTTTCTTAGTGAATCAAGCATGATATCAAGACAGTATTTTAATTTTTTTCAGTAATCTGCTAGTCTTAGATCTTATAAAATAGGGAATTATTTTAGCTAAAAATGAAACATCCTGAAATGGCAGTACCTGAAATGAAAATTCTTTTTCATTATATTCTTTCAATGCATTCAGCTTACATTCAGTCCATTCTTTTTCTAAAGTATTTCCCATATGCCATACACAAGCTTTGGGTGAAGACAAACGCCAAAGCCCGGTTTTATCAAACGGAATGTCCAGATAAATGGATTCTGAACCTCCTGATACGCCAATATATGATTTTTCTTTAGGTACGAATCGTAAAGTTGGTGTTTTTCGGATGGTGCAACAAAAATGCCCTGCTCCAATTATATAATTAAGATGCTTACCCACACAAAAAACAGTACCAGCGAACATCTTTTCCGTAAACTCATTATTTTGTCCGACGCTTTTGTGAAAATGCGCTAAATCATCGAATGCACAAACGTCACTTGTTTTTCTTTTCTTAAATAAGACGGTAAAGAGATTATCGAATAGTGTTGAATCGGCATGACTGTAATTTCTTGGTGTGGGATTCATCGAAACAAATCCTGCCTTTGGGACATGTCGAAACATGTCGAAAGTCTGTTGCAACCAGCCTTTATCAAAAAAAACATCGGCATCAGAATAGGTAATGAATTCTTCAAAACTGGCACGGGTTTCGGCGATGATGGCATTCATTTTTCCCACATTCTCTTTATTGAAAACCGCCCGGTCAATTTTTCCCTGCGACCACAACTCTTTTATGTAGTTATTCACTTCCTCGGAGCTTCCGTTGGAAATAAGCGACACCACCGTGTCCTTATTCACAGTTGCCAAAAGGGAGTGGATGCAGACTTTTAAAACTGCAAAAGAATCTTTGAAATACCCTTCCGCATTGGGAATGTAAATGGGTATAATAACACGGTGTGAAGCCGCATTAAGATCAATTGTCTTGTGATTATTGGGATTACTTCCTATTCGCATAATGATGGATTAAACGGGTAATTCCTTCTTCCAATGAAATTAAGTCTCTTCCCAAAATGGCTCTCATTTTTGAAGTATCCGGGCAACGACGTGTCATATCCCCTTCTTCTAAGGCCGGTAAATGTATGATTTCCGATTTCGAATTAGTTATGGCAATAATACGTTTTGCCAAATCCAAAATGGTCATCTCCTTATCACTTCCCACATTGATTACTTCATGAATGCATTTTTCGTCATACATGGCTTTAATACAGGTATCTACGTTATCTTCAACATAACAGAACGATCTTGTTTGCGAACCGTCACCGTAAATAGCAATCGGTTCATTATTTAAAGCTGCTTTTAAAAAACGGGGCACTACAAAATCTTCGCTCTGATTGGTTCCGTAAGTATTGAAAAAACGGAAGATCGTATACTCCAAACCATATTCCTGATAATAGGAACGGAAAAAAGCTTCTCCGACATTTTTTACAATTGCATAAGGCAATCGTGAATTAAGTGGCGTGGTTTTCTCATTCTGCGGAATTTCAAACGGTTCGCCATATACCTCAGAAGAACTCGAATAGAATACTCTTTTAACGCCGGAGTTTTTAGAAAGTGACAGGATGTTTTTTATTCCTTCAATGTCTTCCAAAACCATAATCGGATTCTCCAAAGTACGCTTCACCCCTACTACAGCAGCATAGTGAAAAACATAATCAAAGGAATATCTTCCGAAAATAGGCACAACATCATTGTAATTATTGACATTTGCTTTAATAAACTTTACGTTAGCTGCGATAGGAACTTTTGAGATATTTCCGGTAGACAGGTTGTCTGCAATGATAATTGTATTTTCTTTATTTTCAGCCAATCTTCCGGCCAAAGCACTGGCTACATTTCCTGCACCACCTGTAATTAAAATTGTTGCCATTAGTTGTGATTAGGTTATTTTTTCCTTAGTGATTATTTTTTTTATGAAC